>JAEZSC010000141.1 GCA_023422005.1 Bacillota bacterium
TCATCATTGCCTCCGGCGATTTCCCGGACCTGATGAACCCCAGCCAATCCCGCGCCACCGCCATGGAGGCCGGCGTGTTCATGCCGCTGGACGATCTGATCGGCGGCTACCCCAACATCATGAAGCATTATGAACCCTATATGGACAAGCTGCGGGCGGCCAGCGGCGGCAAAAACCAGATACTGCTTCTGGACAACTGGGGCCGCTATTATGGCGACTGGTTCCCGACCTATCACAACGGCCCGGGGTTCTGGATCCAGAAAGACGTGCTGGCCGACGCCGGGTATCCCAAGCCCAAGACGCTGGACGAATACTTCACGCTGATCGAGAATTACGCCAAGAAGTATCCGACCATCGACGGCCAGCCCACGGTTGGTTTTGAAATTCTGTCCTATGACTGGCGCTCCTTCTGCCTGAAGAACGCCGCGCAGCACCTGATAGGCCAACCCAACGACGGTGACGTCGTGGTGGACCAGACCACACTGAAGGCCGATCTGTATCAAAACAAGGATTATGCCAAGAGATATTACAAGAAGCTCAACGAAGTGTACCACAAGGGCTTGATCTCCGCTGAGACCTTCACCCAGAACTACGACCAGTATCTGGCCAAGATCTCCACCGGCCGCGTGCTGGGCATGTTCGATCAGTACTGGAACTTCCAGGACGGCGAACGCCCGCTGCGGGCCGCGGAAAAGTGGAACAGAACCTACATTGCGATGGATATCACCTATGAAGGATACAAGGGCGCTTATCTGGACGCTCCTTCCTTCGCCGGCGGCAACGGCATGGGCCTGACCGTGGACTGCAAAGACCCCAAGCGCGCCTTGCAGTACATCGATTTCATGCTGGGCGAAGATATGCAGAAGCTGCTGCAGTGGGGCATCGAAGGCGTGAACTACCAGGTGGACGACAAGGGCGTGTTCTCCCGCACCGAGGAGCAGCGCAACAACGCGCAGGACAGAGCCTGGGTCGTCAAGAACATGGCCGGTCAACTGTTGGATCAATTCCCCAAGATCCAGGGCATATTCCCCGACGGCAACTGGTGCGCCCCCGGCGAACAGCCCGGCGAAGTGGTCGCCACTCAGGCCAAATATGACCAGGAATTCCTGGCTAAGTATGGCTTCAAGCTGCCCACCGAGTTCCTGAACCCCTCACAGTACGACGTGATGCCGGCTTACTATCCTGTGTGGTCTTACACCATCGAGGATGGCTCCGACGCCAAAATCGCCCTCAACAAGATCACCGAACTGGAAAACAAGTATCTGCCCCGCATCATCGTGGAAGACGCCGATAAGTTTGACACCGCCTGGGACGGCTATATGGCCGAGCTGGAAAAGGTCAACTACAAGGCATATCTGGATGAGGTCAACCGCCAGATCGCGGAACGCTCCAAGAAATAAACCCTGATTCAATGCTGTGTGGATACACGGGCCCTGCCTGTGTATCCACACTTTTGGGGGAGACGCAATGCAGGCAGCAACCGCCGCAAAACCTGAACCTGGCACGCGCCGCAACACACTGTTGCGCACTATCAAAAAACAGCGTGCACTGGTCATTATGACGATTCCCATCGTCGTATATGTCTTTCTGTTCAGCTATCGGCCCCTCAAGGGTTTGGTGATGGCCTTTCAAAATTTCCGTCCGGGCAAGACGTTGCAAACGTGGGTGGGTCTGCGCAATTTCCGGCTGCTCTTTGAGGACGAAGCCTTTTTGCGGGTCATCCGCAACACGCTGTGTATGAGCTCCATCAACCTGGTGCTCAGCTTCGTGTTCGCCATTCTGCTGGCCATCCTGATCAACGAGATTCGCACCGAGCGCTTCAAGCGTGTGGTGCAGTCGGTGTCCTATCTGCCCCATTTTCTGTCGTGGATCATCGTGACCAGCATGGTCGCCAATTTTCTGAGCTCGGAAAACGGCGTCATCAATGGCATGCTGATCGGCCTCGGCCTCACTAAGGAGGGCATACTGTGGCTGGGCAAGCCCAACTACTTCTGGTGGATCGTGGGAGCGGCCCATGTCTGGAAAGAGACCGGCTGGAACGCAATCATCTATCTGGCCGCCATCGCCGGCATTTCACCGGAGCTATATGAGGCGGCCTATATGGATGGCGCCAACCGTTTACAAAAGATCGTCCACATCACGCTGCCGGGCATCAAGTCCACAATCGTGGTTCTGCTGATCCTGAACCTCGGATGGATACTGAATGCCGGGTTCGAAGTGCAGTTTTTGCTGGGCAACGGCATCGTGTCCGACGTGTCGGAGACCATCGACATCTTCGTCATTCGCAACGGCATCGCCATGGGCAACTATTCCCTTGCCACGGCTGCCGGCATGTTCCGCTCCGTTGTCAGCCTGGTCATGCTGACAACAGCCAACGCCATCGCCAACCGGCTGGGCGAAGAGAGACTGGTGTAGGAGGGCTCGGGCGTGAGCTTTGTAAAGAGAAAACCGAAATTCCAATTGTTCCATGTGGTCAACGGCCTTTTGATGCTGTTGATGATGTTCGTCATGGTCTACCCCTTCTGGAACACCATTGCCATATCGCTCAACGACGCGGTGGACAGCATCCGCGGGGATATCTACCTATGGCCCAGGGTGTTCACCTGGTACAATTACGAGTCCCTGTTCGCCACCAACAAGCTGATCAACGCCTTTTTTGTATCGCTTTCCAAGACAGTGCTGGTCACGATACTCAACGTGTTCTTTTCAGCTCTGGCCGCCTACATCCTCAGCCGCAGGGAGTTCTTCCTGCGCAAGCCCCTGACCGTCTATCTGGTGGCCACGATGTATGTTTCCGCGGGTCTCATCCCCCAGTACTTCAACTACCGGGACTTCGGCCTGATCAACAACTATCTGGTCTACATCCTGCCGGGCATGCTGGGCGTATTCAACGTGATCGTGATACGCACATTCATACACACGCTGCCAGAGAGCCTGGCCGAATCCGCCCGCATCGACGGAGCCGGGGATTTTCGCATTTTCCTGCGGATCATCATACCGCTGTGCAAGCCAGTGCTGGCCACGGTGGCGCTGTGGGTGGCCGTTGGCGCGTGGAACGAATGGTTTGATACCTATATTTTTGCCTCATCCAAACAGGAGTTGAGCACGCTGCAGTTCGAGATGATGAAGCTGTTGTCCTCCTCCATGGTGCAAAGCGGCTCCCAGACGCCTGGGCTTATGGCAAACAGCAGCTCCGGCAGCAACATGATCACACCCACTTCCATCCGCTCTGCCATCTCCATCATCGCCGCGCTGCCCATCATCTTCGTGTATCCCTTTTTGCAGAAGTACTTCATCGCCGGGCTGCACTTGGGCGGGGTCAAGGGTTAAACCGCCGACGTGAGAGAACCGGCAGCCCGCGCATCCTGCGCGCATGCTGCACCGACACAGCGAAATTCTGGCGTCGGTGCAGTTTTGTATGGTACGTCACAGTTTTTGCCGGAACGATTGAATACCATCACCTTAACGGAAGGAGCATGCACCATGATAGAATATTTCCCCGACATCCCTAAGCTGGACAAAGTGCGCGACCGGCTTCAGCAGGCGCCCGGCTTCCGCCACTATGATCCCAATGAGCTCGTTGGCGGCAAAAAGGCCAAGGATCATCTGCGATTCTCCATGGCCTACTGGCACACGATGTGCGGCGAAGGGCGCGATCCCTTTGGCGTGGGCACGCTGCAGCGGCCATGGCTGACGGCCGCCAGCCCCATGGAGATGGCCGAAGCCAGGGTGGATGCCGCCTTTGAAATCATGCAAAAGCTGGGCATCGAATACTTTGCCTTCCACGACCGCGACATCGCGCCGGAAGGCGACACGCTGGCGCAGACCAACCGCAACCTGGATCACATCGTCCGGCGTATCAAAACACGCATGGACGAGACCGGCATCAAGCTGCTGTGGGCCACGGCATCCTTGTTTACACACCCCAGGTATATGCATGGCGCGGCCACCAGCCCCAACGCCGACGTGTTTGCCTACGCCGCCGCGCAGGTCAAAAAGGCGCTGGAAATTGCCCATGAACTCAAGGCCGAAGGATATACCTTCTGGGGCGGCAGAGAGGGCTACGAAACGCTGCTCAACACCAATATGAAGCTGGAACAGGACAATCTGGCCCGCTTTATGCACATGGCCGTGGATTATGCCAGGGAGATCGGCTTTGGCGGTCCTTTCTATATCGAGCCCAAGCCCAAGGAACCCACCAAGCATCAGTATGACTTTGACGTGGCCACGGCGCTGGCGTTCCTGCGCACCTATGGGCTGGACAAGCATTTTATGTTTAACGTGGAGGCCAACCACGCCACGCTGGCCGGTCACACATTCCAGCATGACCTGCAGGTGGCCCGCACCCACGGCATGCTGGGCTCCGTGGACGCCAACATGGGAGACACGCTGCTGGGTTGGGACACCGACCAGTTCCCCACCAATCTGTACGACACGACGCTGTGTATGGTGGAGGTGCTCAAGGCCGGCGGGTTTACGACCGGCGGGCTCAACTTCGACGCCAAGGTGCGCCGGGGCAGCTTTGAGCCCGCGGACATCTTCCACGCCCACGCCGCCGGCATGGACGCCTTTGCGGTGGGCCTCAAAGCGGCCCACGCGCTGCTCCGCGACGGCGTGCTAGACAAGTTCCTGGAGTCCCGTTATGCCAGCTATGCCTCGGGCATCGGCAAGGAAATCGTGGAAGGACGGATCGGTTTTAAGGACTTGGAACAATACGCGCTCAGCCTGGAGAACGTCCAGGTGGAGTCCGGCCGACAGGAGTGGCTGGAGACCATACTGAACGAATATATTCTGGACGCCAGATAAACCCCGGCAGATAAAACAGGAGCCAAAACATCGCGCCGACGGCCGGTTTACCCGGCCTAGGCAAACTCGAACAAAGGCAAAAACGCACAAAAGAACCCGCCCACAGGCGATCTTTGGTTTCTCAACACATTAAAATGGGGTAAATAGGTAAATGCAGGCCCGGCGACAGTTATCGCCGGGCCGAAAGCAATCCTACATGCAAGTCGTCTGAATCGCCGAGACGCCGCGGCGTCGAAGGCGAAAGCGCAGCGCGTTTATGCGCGCCGCTTCTTCTCCTTGATGATCATGACGACCAACGCGATGGCGGTCACGACGATGAGCACACCTACGACAGCCAGCAGCGCGATCAGCGTGCCCAGACGGCCCGAAGCCTGGGCCGGCACGGTAACAGCGGTTTCGGTGGGCTCCGCGGTGACTTCCTCCGTGGGCATCTCAGAGGGCTCCAAGGTGGGCGTGGGCTGTACGATGGGCACCTCGATGGGGCCGCTGGAAACCTTGTAGGGATCGCTGTCAGGCAGATCCACGACAGCTGAGAAGCTAAAGACTGTGGACTCCTTGACCAGCGTCTCCCACTGCTTGGTGACTTTGCCCGGCGGCAGGTTGTCGATCACGGTGATCGGGTTGCCGTCCTGATCGACGATTTGCACGTTGGCCACGGCGGTGTCGCTTTTGTTGGTCACATCGATGTCAAAGGTAACGGTGCCAGGCTCGGTCAACTGCACGGTGTTGCAGGTGGCAATGATCTCCAGGTTCAGGTTTTGCGCCTGGGCGGCCTGCACGGTGGCCGTGGCCTTGTTGCTCTGGAAGGTCACGTCGTGTTTGTTGGCGTCCCTGGCCTTGATGGTGAACTGGAAGCTGGTCGTCTCGGTCAGCGTAACCTTTTTGGTGAAGGACTTCTTGGCGCCGGGGTCCAGCTTGGACAGTGTGTACAGTTTACTGCCCAGCGTGTCGTCGCTGATGACGATGGAGCTGAGCTGCACGTTCCCGCTGTTGGTCAGCGTGCACAGCAGCGTCACCTCGTCGCCGCTCTTCACGGTGTCGGGGCTGATCTCCAGAACCACATCCAAATCCGCCTGGGTCAGCAGCACCTTCTTTGCCGTCAGCGTCTTGGTGTATTCCTTGCCGTTGGCGGTGTAGGTCAACTTGGGTGTGGATGTGACATCCGATTCGACAGTCATGTCGTAATTATATTCTACGGTGCTGCCGGGAGACAGCTTGTCCCACTGCTTGGACAGATCGTCGATGCCTCTGTCGGTGATCCGCACATCGGTGATGTCTATAGAGCCTGTGTTTTTTACAGTGTAGCTCAGGGTGACCTTGTCGCCGGCCACAGCCGTGGTGCTGGTGAGCGTGCGGCTGAAATCCACCTCGGGCCGAGCCGTGGCGCTGGAAGCAACGGTGACCGATGCCGTCTTACTCATCGCCGCGCCTCCCTCGGTCCAGGAGAGCTTCAGCGGTATCTCCAGGCCCAACTCCGACGCGCTGACCTGCAGTTGGCAGGAACCCTGCATGCTATTGCTGGGCTGAATATCTTTCATCGTGATGATCGTGGTTCCATCGCGTTGGACCTGTACATTTTCCATCGTGTTGGGGTTGTTGGCGTCGTTGGTCACAGTGACGTTGAGCGTGACCTGACCGTCTGCGGCCAAGGCCTCAGGGCTGGTGCTCGCGGTAAATGTGACAAAATCATCGGCCAGCGCCACGGTGGGCAGCGCAAACGCTGATATCAGCACAGCGGCGCTCAACATGGACAGCAATCGGCGGATTCGCATCAATAAGGATGCCTCCTCATCTTTCGTTATTCATCCATCAGCCATCAAAATAAGGCTCATAAATCAAACTTGATTCTATCCCATATAACAGTCTTTTGTCAAACGAGCTTGTGGTAAGCGCTGCGGGCAGAAAGCGCCACTCAGCCATAAAAATGGTGAAAGACAGCCATTTCTACAGCATCCGCAACCACGGGCGCCGGAAAACCTTCACAGATTGGGCTTTATTTGTTATAATTCTTTCTTAAGGTGCATACTCAAATACGAGGCTGCCAGCGGCTTGATCATGAGAGTGCCGCCGCCGTGGCCTGACGAAAGGAGCCTGCAAATGAGGAAACCAGCGCTGAGCGTCGCTTTCGCGCTGTTGCTGGCATTGGCCCTGACACTGGGCGGCCCGCAAACCGTGGCGCTGGCCGACACCAGGCCCACCGCCTCTCCCCGTGATTTTGACACCCTTGCGCCGGAGGGCGATCTGCTGCCCGAAGCCGTGAAAGCTCCCTCGGCCATCCTGATGGACAGCCGCACGGGCAAAGCACTTTTTGAAAAAGCCGCCGACGAGCGCCGCTACCCGGCCAGCACCACCAAGATTATGACCTGCCTTCTGGCCCTGGAGAAGGGCAAACTGGACGACATCGTGACCGTGGGCAAGATGCCCGCGCTGGAGAAGGGCTCCACGATCATCGACCTGAAGCAAGGTGAAACGATGAAGCTGGAGGAGTTGCTCTATGGCCTGATGCTGGAGAGCGGCAACGACGCGGCCCAGGCCATCGCCATCCACCTGGCCGGCAGCCTGGAAGACTTCGCCGACATGATGAATCAGAAGGCCCAGGAACTGGGCATGACCAGCACCCATTATATGAATCCTCACGGTCTGAACCACGAGGAGCACTACACGACTGCCCGCGACATGGCCAAGCTGGCAATCGCCGCGCGCAAATACCCCGAGTTCGTAAAGATCGTGGGCACATACAAGCACACCGTGCCCGCTACCAACAAGCACGAGGAGCGCACGTGGTTCAACTCCAACCGGCTGATCAGCCAGAAGGAAGGCGAGATCTACGCCTACCGCTATGCCACCGGCATCAAGACCGGCTACACCAGCGCGGCACAATCGGCGCTGGTTTCCTCGGCGCAGCAGGGCGATCTGGATCTGGTGGCCGTGGTGCTCAAGGATACGGCGCTGGACAAGTGGACCGACAGCATCACGATGTTTGAATACGGTTTCAACTACTTCTCCACGCTTAAGCTATCCAACCTGATGGCCAGCCAGACGCTGACTGTAAACGTACCCGGCGCCTCCGACACCGATCCGCAGCAGGGCAAGCTGGTGCTGGCCTTGACGCCTGAAACCCAGGTTTTCCTGACCGATCGCAAGGCTCGTATCGAGACGCTGAGCAGCGACATCTCCCAGTATCAACAGGATGTGAAGCTCAACGAGGATTTCCACGCCCCTGTGGCCAAGGATGCTCAGGTAGGCACGGTCACCTTCTCGCTGGATGGCCAGCCGGTGCTCACGTGCAAGCTGACGGCCACCCGCGGTGTTAACGCGCAGACGGCCCCCGCTCCCACGGACAAAGGCATTGAAGCCAAACCCACCGCCTCCGGAAACGTTGTATCCTCCGGGCAAAAGCCCAGCGTAGCCGGAACGTGGCTGCTGGGCCTGGGCATTCTGCTGGCAGCCATAGCTGTGGCGCTGTTTGCCATCCGCGCGTGGAACCTGAACCGTCGCAGCGCCCGCATGCGCCAGTACAACGTCCGCCCCGGTTCCAAGCGCGCCAGCACCCGCCGCCGGCGCTGATCCATCGAATCTTTTTTCATAGGAGGGCTATATGAAGATACTGGTCACCGGTGGCGCAGGATACATCGGCTCCACTGCGTGCTCCGCGCTGCTGGACGCAGGCCACACGCCGGTTATACTGGATTCGCTGGTCAACGGCCGCAAAGCCTTTGCCGACGGGCGCATCTTCTATCAGGGCGACGTGGCTGATGAGGCGCTGGTACGCCGCATCTTCGCTGAGCACCCAGACATCGCCGCAACGATACACTTCGCAGCGCTCATCGTGGTGCCAGAATCTGTGGCCCACCCTTATGAATACTACACGGAAAACGTAGGCAAATCACTGGAGCTGTTCCGCGTGCTGCGGGACGTGGGCTGCAAACGCATCCTGTTTTCGTCTTCTGCGTCCATCTATGACAAGGTGGAGGGCTACATGGTGCGCGAGGATGACCCGCTCAAACCCCAGAGCCCCTATGCCCGCACAAAGTACGTGATGGAAATGGTACTGGAAGACGTTTGCCGCGCCTACGGCATGCGCGGCTTGTCCCTGCGATACTTCAACCCCATCGGCGCGGACCCGGCCATGCGCACCGGCCCCTATGACCCCTCCCCCAGCCATGTGCTGGGCAAGATGGTGAGCGCAGCGCTGGGGCAGACCGATGAGTTTCTGCTGACAGGCACCGATTGGCCCACCCGCGACGGCACGGGCATCCGCGATTATGTGCACATATGGGACCTGGCTCAGGCCCACGTGAAGGCCGTGGAACGCTTCGACGAGGTCTTTGCGCAGATAGGCGGCTGCTATGCGGTCATCAACCTGGGCACCGGCGAAGGCATCACCGTGCGCGAGCTGTTGAGCGCCTTTGAACGCGTGTATGGCCGAAAGATCGCCACCCGCGTGGCCCCGCCCCGCCCTGGCGACGTGGCCGGCGCATTTGCCAACGCCGACCGGGCGCAAAAGCTGCTGGGCTGGCGTGCCGAGCGCACCGTGGAGCAGGGCATCCGCGATGCGCTGAAGTGGACCGACGAGGTGCGGCCGAAGTTATTGGGGTATTAAACTCTAATTTTCCCACAACACATGCGGCAAGGGTTCTACCCTTGCCGTTTTTCTATTTGCGTTGAAACAGCCTTGTCGCAAAGGCACTGGCCGCCTCCACGGCATAGCTTGCGCGGCGCATCGCCATCTGGGCGGCTGTACCCTCGCGGCGGCCGGGAGCGAACAGCTCAGCCAGCGGGTTAGCGCGGTCCAACACAATGTCGCACAGCAGCTGCGCGGCAGCGGCGGCCTGGGCCAGACCCCAGCGGCCCACGCCTGCGGCCTGCAGGTGCGTGGGCTGCTCGGCGCTCACCTTGCCCACCAGGGGCAGGCCGTCGCCGGCGGAAGCCTGCGGGCACAGCCATTCCCGCGACACCTGGGCGCCGGGGAACGCCTGCGCTGCCCATCGGCGCAGATTGCCCGCCTCCACCGGACTGGTCTTTGCGGGCGTGTGGCTGACGATCAACTGCTCTCCATGGGGCGTAAGGGCGATACCGCCGCCTGCCGGCACCCACTGGCCCTGCACCGCCGGTGCTCCCCGCAGCGCTGCCATGGCCACCGTGGAAGCCGCCAGCCGCATCGGCGGCCAGCCATCCACCGCTGTAGCCTGTGCCGTGCCCACGATGTTGAGGGCACGCAGGCTGCCGCCGGATGTGTATATCACATTGCCTGCCACGCGCAAAGCAGGGCTGCCCTCAAAGATACGGCCACCCTGCCGCGACACCGCGGAAGCCAAGCCGCACATCAGCTTGACCGGGTGGAGGCTGGCCTGATAGGGTAAGCTCAGCGCCGCCCGATGGACAACCGGAAAGCTGCCGCCTTCGGTCAGCCGCACCGGCAGGCCCAATCGTTCCAATGCCCTCTGCTCCCGCTCCAGCGCCGCAAGGTCCGCTTCACCGCCATAGCAGAAGGTATCCTGCGCGCTTAAACCGCAGGCGATCTCCTCCTCCGCCACAATGCCGGCCATGAGGCTGACCGCTTGGGCGTGGGTCTGGGCGATCGCGCCGGCCGCTTGCGCGCCAAGGCGGTTGATAAGCGCATCATAACGCAGGCCGGGCAGCGCGCTGAGCGCTCCCGTGCCCTGCCCCGAAGCGCTGCTGCCCACGGTACGCGCCTCCAACACGGCCACGCGCACGCCATGGCCGCCCAGCAGATAGGCTGCTGTCAGCGCCACCAGGCCGCCGCCGATAAACGCGACATCCACGCGGACATCGCCGCGCAGCGGCGCGTGGCGCTGGCAGCTTTCATCGTGCCAGATGGAGCCTTCGGGCATCGCAGCAGCCTCCCTTTCACATGGTATTCGATGAACTTACTCTGTCCAAGGTGACGCAATGAATGCATTTTCGCGCAAATCGGCCATACTAGTATCGGTTTCAGCGGCCCCCGCGGAAGCAACCAATTTCATCCATACAGGATATTGACCAAAGGAGTCTGCCATGCTCAATAGCAAGAAATGCGCCGTCATAGGCTGCGGCCTCGTGGGCTCCACATCGGCCTTCGCGCTGATGGGCAGCGGGCTGTTCAGCGAGATCGTAATGCTGGACATCAACCGCAACCGCGCCCAGGGCGAAGCCATGGACTTGAACCACGGCATGCCCTTCGCCCAACCCGTGGACATCCATGCCGGCGATTATACCGACGTGGCCGGCGCGGCGCTGGTCGTGATCGCCGCGGGCGTGGCACAGAAGCCCGGCGAAACGCGGCTGGATCTGGCGCAGAAGAACATCGCTGTATTCCGGGAGATCATCGGCGAAATCGTAAAGATCAACACCGACTGCGTGCTGCTGATCGTAACCAACCCTGTGGACGTGCTGACCTACGCGGCGTGGAAGTTTTCGGGCTTCCCAGCGCAGCGGGTGCTGGGCTCGGGCACCGTGCTGGACACAGCCAGGCTCAAATACCTGCTGGGCGAGCATTACGACATCGACCCGCGCAACGTGCACGCCATGGTCGTGGGCGAGCACGGCGACACGGAGCTGCCGCTGTGGAGCACCGCCAATGTGGGCGGCCTGCCGCTGGATGTGTGGTGCGCCGCCTGTGGCCGAGGCGCCCAACAGGAAGAGCTGGACCACATCTTTGAGGACGTGCGCACATCCGCCTACCGCATCATAGAGGGCAAGGGCGCCACCTATTACGCAGTAGCCATGGCCGTGCTGCGCATCGCCAAGGCGGTGGTGCGGGGCGAGAACGCCGTGCTGACCGTATCCTCGCTGCTGCAGGGGCAATACGGCCAGCGGGACGTGTGCCTGGGGCTTCCGGCCATTGTGGGCCGTGGCGGCGTGCAGCGGCTGCTGGATGTGCCGCTGACCGCCCAGGAGCAGGCAAAATTGCAGGCTTCCGCTGATGCTGTTCGTGCTGTGATCATGGGTCGTTTATAGCTTCACATTGAGGCAAAATAGATTCCGTGCCCGTCGGCGCTACCTGCGCATCCTGCGCCATGGAAAAAGGTCTCCGGCTGCCCTTCGGTATCTTAGACATCAAATTCTTATAAACCGATTTCTTAGCCCTTACTAGGTTCTTGGAACAGTGCTGTTCTCATCAGACGAGCGGCACATCTATATCTTATTCACCGATATTTCTTCATTCTATGTATTGACAAATATTGGCTCCATGTTTATGCTTTCTCCATACAGATATGCATCAGAATATATGGAAGGATGTTGAACCATGGAACAGAACGTTACCCCGAATCATCTGGATCAGCTGACCGGTCTTAGGAACTTCGGCTGCTTTGTGAAAGAACTGGAGCAGATGGCAGCCCACGCCACGGAGGCCTGCGCTGATCTTTCCCTGGCCATGGTGGACATCGATCATTTCCTCAAGGTCAATGAGCTTTATGGCCGCGAAGTTGGCGACGAGGTGATCCGCTCGGTGGCCGACCATCTGCGCGAGGGCCTGCCGGAGGCCCGGGTGTACCGCTATGCCGGCGATGAATTCGCCGTGCTGATGCCGGAAACCGAGAAGGAGAGCGCCTTCCTGAAGCTGGAGCGCCTACGGGAATCCTTCGGCGTGGAGCGCCAGGTCCGCAACTGCACGATGACGGTGGAACTGAGCGCAGGCATCTCCTGCTGCCCGGAGGATGGCAGCCGCACCGCCGAGATCATCCGCAAGGCCGAGGGTGCGCTGTTCCGCGCCAAAGCCGGCGGCCGCAGCCGCGTGTGCCTGAGTCGCGAGGAGAAGCTGGTGACCAAGACCAGCCACTACACCTACGAACAGCTGCAGAGGCTAAGCACATTGGCTAAGAAGGAAGGCATGGGCGAGGCCGTGCTGCTGCGCGAAGCGCTGGATGACCTGTTAAAGAAGTATGACGACTGAGCGCAAAGGAGGCAAAGAGCGTATGACGTGGGACCAACTGTCCGCGCCGTGGCAGGCGGCTTTTGAGGAGGCGTGGGACGCTTACATGGGCGGCTCCATCCCCATAGGCGCGGCGCTGGCAGACGAAACCGGCGCCGTCATCGCCCGGGGGCGTAACCGGCTGCAGGAGCGCGAAGCGCCATCCGGCCACATATGCTGGAACGAATTAGGCCACGCCGAGCTAAACACCCTGCTGCAAGTGAGCACCCCTGACCACCCCAACGTTAGAGGGTGCACGCTTTACACGACGGTGGAACCGTGCCCATTGTGCATGGGTGCGTTGGTGATGAGCAACGTGCGCAATCTGTGCTATGCCGCCCGAGATGGCTGGGCGGGCAGCGCAACTCACTCGCTGCAAATGCCCTACATCGCATCAAAGAACATGAAAGTGCAAGGGCCTATCTTGACCCTAGGTGAAGTCAGCACGGTACTCAATGCCGAGCGAGCGCTCCATCAGAACCCAAGCCCCGGCAATGCTCTGATCTGCCGATGGCGCGAGGACTACCCCGACGCCGTGGCGCTGGGACATCGCTGGTATAAGGAAGGCATTCTAACCGCCGCCGCTGAAGCCGGCCGAAGCGCGGCCTGGGCATTCGAAGCCATCAGCACGGCGCTGCCAGGCCGCCAATAACGGTTATACCGCCTGCAGCGCCGCCGCTGCGCGCACGCGGGCGGCCACTTCATCGCGCACCGCCGCGGGCATGAGCACCCGGGCGCGGTCGCTGAGCTCGAAAAGCCTAAGGCAGGCCTGCTGGCGGTCGGCGAAGCCCGCCGTTACGATGACGCCGTCGGCGCTTTGACGTTGATTGAGTATGTTGAGACCCACGACGTCGGCCGGGCTGCGCAGCTCCACGATGACCGGGAAGGCCGCCGCTGAACGCTGCCACCATCGCTGCCAGAAGCTCTCCAGAGAAAAACCATCGGGCAGTTCGAAGCCGCCCTCCAGTGGCTCCACGGCCCCGATGCCCTCGCAGGGCAGCACGCGCTCATTGCCCACTTCTTCGTCTAAAAACACCAGATGCCATCGCAGACCATCGCACACCAGGCCATAGGGCCGAGCGTCCACGTTATGGCCCTGCGCACTCAGCCGCACCCGCCGGCACTGCAGCGCCGCTTGGCGCAGCGCCATCAGCCGTGCGTCCGGCGGGCGCTGCGCCGGCCAGCCGTCGGCGGTGAACAGCAGCACCCGGGACAGGCCACGCAGTTCGTCGGCGTATTCCGGCGCTTCGCCGGTCAGCGCGGCCAGTGCGCGCGTGAGCTCCGCGGCCTGCGTTTGGGCCTGCCGGGCCGGCGCGGCCACGCCGCTTAGGTACAGCGCCAAGGGGCCTTCACAGCCCAGCTCTCTCCCGCCCTCGCCCAGCGCATAGCCGCCTTGGGGGCCGGCGTCGGCGCGGATGGGCAGGCCGTAGGCACTCAGAGCGTCCACGTCGCGATAGATCGTGCGCTCCGACGCACCCAGCGCGGTGGCCAACTCCCGAGCCTTGAGCTGCCCGCAGGCCTCCAGCAGGGCCACGATGGCCAGCGATCGGTCCTTCGCCATGGCGATGTCCTCCGGCATATCGGAATATTGCCATTATAACACAAACCCTGACATGTATATGCCAGGGTTTGACAGAAATACCGTTTTACACCGCAAATTCTTGCCTCTTTTCAGGCTCCGCAACACTTCTTATACTTCTTGCCGCTGCCGCAGGGGCACGGGGCGTTGCGGCCAGGCTCGTCCGTCGCGACATGGGGCTCATGGTGATCATGGCCGCAGCCACAGTCAGGCCCGTGGACATGGCCATGATGATCGTGGCCACATGCGCAGCCCTCGCCATGATCGTGGCCATGTTGATGATGGTCGTGGCCACAGTCACAGTCTTCACCGTGGCTGTGGTGGTGCCCATGATGGTGATGGCTGTGCTCCTGAACCCGCCGGGCCGCCAGATCGTCCAGCTCAGCGGCGATCTCCTCACCCTTCTCGAATTCCTCCAGCAGCTCATAGAGGTCCATCAGTGGCTCCAGCACCGCGGCGCGGTCTTCCATGCCCGCCACCTGGCGCGCCCGCTCCAATATGGCGGCAGCCTTGGGCAGCGTGTCATCCTGCTGAATATAAAGTTCCGACCAGAGCACCCAGCCGTCGGGCACCTGTGGCACGTCGCGGGTCAGCGCGTCATACTCCATCTCGGCAGCCAGCATATTGCCCTGCCGGGCATGGGCCTGCGCCCGGCTCATGCGCAGCAGATAGACCAGCACGCCATCGGTGCCGTCGGTGCGCTGTACGAACTCCGAGCAGAAATTCAGCAGCTCGGGGTAGTAATTTGGATCGGCTTCCATGGCCGCTTCCAGATCCATCACAACGGCCAGCGCCCATTCGCCGGGCTCCCGCAGGCCCACGGCGCGCAGAAGCGGTTCCACCCCGGGGGTCTTGTGATAATCCATCAGGCTGCAGGCGAAGCGCCATGCCTCCAGATGGTTGCCGGCAGCGGCTATTTTATCCGCCTGCTCTTCCCCCAGCGCGCCGGCAGAGCGGGAAAGCAGTTGGTAGAGCTTCTCCTCGTCGGATTCAGAAAGCGGAAAAGGCAGCATGGCAACCTCCTTAAGGTCTGCCGCCTAAGGCAGCAGCTTGAACAGTTCGTCGGCAGCGGGTGGGTCCATGGGGCCGGCAACGCCGGCGCGCACGACCCTGCAATCACCATCGGTGAACGCGCCGATGACGTTGGCCTCAATGCCAGCCGCCAGCAACGCGGCGGCCGCGGCAGGCCCGTCTTCGGCGGCCATCATCATACAGCCCGAGGAGATCAACCGCAGCGGTTCCACGCCGCGGGCCGCGCACAGCTTGGCCGTGATGGGCAGCACCGGCACGGCATCGGCATCCACGGTGACACCGCAACCGCTGGCCTGGGCCATCTCCCACGCCGCTCCCAACACGCCGCCCTCGGTCACGTCGTGCATGGCGGTCACGCCGATGGCAGCAGCCATGCGGCCCTCGGGAACCACGCTGAGCCGCTGGGTCAGCGACCGGGCAAGGGTGATTTCGTCACTATTTAACACTCGCTCAGCGAAGAGCGGGGCGTCAGAGGCCACGATGACAGTCCCCTCCATGCCCGCCCACTTGGTGAGCACCAGCGCATCGCCGGGCCGCGCGCCGGCGGCTGAGAACACCTGCCCGCCCTCGGGCGCCAGGCCGATGGCCGTGGTACAAAGCACCGTGCGGGTCACGGCGTCGGTGAACTCGGTGTGCCCGCCCAGTATCTCCACACCCAGCGCCGCGGCCTCGGTTTGAGCCTGGCGCACGAGCTCGCCCAGCTCCTGGGCTTGTGTGCCCGGCGGTGCCAGCACCACCAGCAGCAGGCCCACGGGCTCAGCTCCTGCAGCGGCCACATCGTTCAGGCTCACGTGCACGGCCATTCGGCCGGCATCGGCGCTGGCTGCGGTGATGGGGTCAGCGGAAAAAACGACGACGCGGCCGTGGCTGCGGATGGCGCCGCAATCCACACCGATGCCGGGCCGCAGCACCACGTCGTCCCGGCGGGGCGAAAGCTCCGAGAGTATGATCTGCGCCAACTGCTCGTTGGTCAGCTTGCCCACGCCGTTCATGGGCGCTCTCCAATCATGGCAAGGAACTCTACTTCGCTGACGCAAGGGATGCCCAGCGCCACGGCCTTGTCGTATTTGCTGCCGGCGTCCTCCCCCAGCAGCACGAAGCTGGTCTTGGCGGATACGCTCCCGCTGGTCTTGCCGCCGTGCTTCAAGATGTATTCCTCGGCCTGCTTGCGGCTCAAGGTAGGCAGCGTGCCGGTCAGCACGACGGTCTTGCCGGCCAACGCGCCTCCATCTGCATCAGGAACCGGCTTCGCCTGTTCTTCCTGAGGCTGCACGCCCAGTGACAGCAGCCGGTCCAGCGTGGCGGCGGTGTGCTCATCGGCAAAGAAATCCACGACCGACTGGGCCACGACACCCCCCACCCCCTCGATGGTCAGCAGCTGTTCCATCGTGGCATGGCGCACGGCGTCAAAGGAACCGAAGGTCTTGGCGATGTCGCGAGCGGTCTTCTCCCCCACGCCGGGGATGCCCAGGGCATACAGGAACCGGTGCAGCTCCGGGCGCTTGCTTCGCTCTATGGCCTGCAGCAGGTTGTCGGCGCGCTTCTGCTCTTTCCCGCCAAACCCAGGCAGTGTCAACAGGCTTGCGCGGTCCACGGCGTACAGGTCGCTCACGTCCCGAAGGTGCAGGTCATGGAAGAACATCTCGGCGGTCTTGTCGGAGAAGGTCTCGATGTCCATGGCGTTGCGCGAGGCATAGTGCACCAGGCGGCTGACAGCCTGGGGCGGGCAGCCCAGCCCATTGGGGCAGAACAGGTGCGCCCCCTGTGCCACCACCTGGCTGCCGCAGGCCGGGCAATGCTCGGGCTTCTGCGGCGGCAGAGGGTGCAGTTCCGGGTCCTCCACGGCACCCATGATCTCGGGGATCACCTCGTTGCTGCGGCGGATCCACACGCGGCCGCCCAGCTGCACGCCCTTGCGCTGGATGTCGTCCCAGTTGTTCAGCGTGGCCCGGCGCACGGTGGCCCCGGCGATGTCCACGGGCTCCACCTCGGCCACCGGCGTCAGCTTGCCGGTGCGCCCGGCATCCCACACGATGTCGCGCACGACCGTTGTGATCTCCTCGGCTTCGAACTTCCAGGCGATCTCCCAGCGGGCAAAGCGGTTGGTGTAGCCCAACGCCCGGCGGGTCGCGAAATCCACGATCTTGACGACCATGCCGTCGATCAGATAGTCCAGCGTGTTGCGGTCCCGCTCGGCCTCGGCGATAACCTCCAGCACCTGCTCGATCGTGCTGCATACCTTCAAAAAGGGGCTGCACGGAATGTGGTTGTCGCGGATGAACTCGATCATGTCCACATGGTTGGTGAGATTGCGGCCCTCGATATAGCCCACGTCATAGAAGAAGGCGCTCAGGTGCCGCGCGGCGGTCACGGCCGGGTCCAGGTTGCGCAGGGCCCCGGCGGCGCCGTTGCGGGCGTTCTTCAAGGGTTCGGCGGTCGTGCGGTTGTATTCCCTCCATGCGGAGAGCTTCATAAAGCACTCGCCGTGCACCTCCATGCGCCCCCTGTGGGCGATGGACAAAGGGATACCCCGCACGGTCTTAATCTGGGGCAGCACGGCCTCACCGACCTCGCCGTTGCCACGGGTGGCCGCTTGCACCAACAGGCCGTTTTCATAGGTCAGGTTCACGGTCAGGCCGTCGAACTTATACTCCACGGCGAACTGCAGCGGCGGCAGGCGCTGGCCGGTCTGGGCTTCGTGGTCAGCCATCAGGCGCTGGCAGCGGGCCGCCCAGTCGCGTAGGGCAGCCTCGGTACGCACCTTGTCCATGCTCCACAGCCGGGCCAGGTGGCGGTGCTGGTCGAAACCCTTAAGCGGCGCTCCGCCCACGCGCCCCGTGGGCGAATCGGGCAGCGCTCCGTACTGCTTCTCCAGCTCCAGCAGCTCGTCGTGCAGCGCGTCATACTCCGCGTCGCTTACCCGCGGCTCGTCCAGCACGTAATAGCGCCAGGCCAAATCATTGAGCAGCTCCACCAGCTGCGCCATGCGCTGCCGGTTCTGTGTGTCGTCCATGGGGTCACGCCCTTTCCAGCGGCGCAAAGCTCTCGGAAAGCTCTTTCATACCCGCGCCTTTGAAGTTTACCTTGAAAATGCGCTTGGGCGCCGTGCCCTCCACGGACACGACGATACCCTCGCCGAACAGGCGATGGCGCACGCGGTCGCCGCTGGCGATGTCGCCGACGTCGGCCTTGGGGGCGGCGGGCTTTGCGGCGCTCTGGCCTGCGGACATCGCCGGTGCAGCGGCGCGGGGAGCCGGTGTTCCGCCCCACTGGGGCCGGGCCACGGCGATGGGCTTGGGGCCGTCGCTGCGCCGCTCCGGCGCGCTGCGCACACCCTGATCATAACTGCCGCGTTCGAAGAAGCTCCTGGCGTTGTCAGCCCGGCGCTGGTTGCGGGTGCTCTCGCCCTTGTGGACCAGCAGCTCTTCCGGCAGCTCCTCCAGGAACCGCGAAGGGATGCACGATGTAAGGTTGCCATAAAGCAGGCGGCGTATGCTGTGCAGCAGATACAGCCGGTCCCGGGCGCGGGTGATGCCCACGTAGCACAGGCGGCGCTCCTCCTCCAGCTTCTCAGGGTCGTCCATGCTGCGGCTGGTCGGGAAGATGCCTTCCTCCACGCCCGGCAGGAACACGACCGGGAACTCCAGGCCCTTGGCGCTGTGCAGCGTCATCAGGCTCACGGCGCGCTTGGCCCCGTCCATGGAATCCAGGTCGGTGACCAGCGCGATGTTTTCCAGAAACTCGTTGAGGTTGGCGTCGTCGCGGCTGGCCATAAAATCCGCCGCGGCACTGCGGAACTCCCGCAGGTTCTCCAGGCGGGTGCGGCTCTCGTCGTCCTCCTGGTCGGCGTACATGGCCTCTATGCCGCTCTCCCGCAGCACGCGGTCCACCAATTCCAACAGGGCCATGTGGCTGGATGCGTCCTCGATGGAGCGGATCAGGTTTGTAAACTCGGTGATCTGGCGCACGGCCTTGGGCGCGGACTCGCGCACGGCGTCGCCGTCGCGCAGCACCTCCCACAGCGTGCAGCGGCGGGCCTCGGCCGTGGCCTGCAGGCGCTCCACCGTGGTGTCGCCGATGCCTCGGCGGGGCACGTTGAGCACGCGCTTCAGAGCCACGGTGTCCAGCGGGTTGGCCGCCAGCTTCAGGTAAGCCACCAGGTCTTTGACTTCCTTACGGTCATAGAAGCGGGTGCCGCCATACACCGAATAGGCGATGCCGGCCTTCATCAGCGCGTCTTCCAGCGCGCGGCTCTGGGCGTTGGTGCGGTACAGCACGGCAAAGTCGCCGTAATTATACTCCCCAAGCAACTGTATAATCGTACGAGAGATGTAAGCTGCCTCATCGCGCTCGCTCTCAGCGGTGTACACGGTGATCTTGTCGCCGCCCTTGCGGTCGGTCCACAGCGCCTTTTCCTTGCGGGCATGGTTGTTGCGGATCACGGCGTTGGCGGCGTCCAGCACGGTGGATGTGGAGCGGTAGTTCTGCTCCAGGCGGATCACGCAGGCGTCGGGGAAGTCCTGTTCAAAATCCAGAATGTTGCGGATGTCCGCACCGCGCCAGCCGTAGATGCTCTGGTCGTCATCACCAACGACGCAGATGTTGCGGTGCACGCCGCACAGCAGCTTGACCAACAAATACTGGGCGCGGTTGGTGTCTTGGTATTCGTCCACATGGATGTATTTGAAGCGGTGCTGGTAATAGCGCAGCACCGGGCCGCTTACGGTGAACAGCTCCAGCGTCTTGGTGAGAAGATCGTCAAAATCCAGCGAGTTGCTGGCCTTGAGGCGGTCCTCATATTTCTGGTACACCGAGGCGATCTTGGGGGCCAGAGGGTTGTCGGTGCTCTGCTGGCGGTATTCGTCCGGCGTCAGCAGCTTGTTTTTGGCGTCACTGATGGCGGCGCGGATGGCCCGGCGGGGGTAATACTTCTCGCTTAAGTCCATCTCCTTGGCGATCTCGTTGATGACGGTCATGGAGTCGTCGTCGTCGTAGATCGTAAACCACCGGGTGTAGCCCAGTTCCGTGATGTTCTGGCGCAGGATGCGGCAGCAGAAGCTGTGGAACGTGGAAATCTGCATATCGCCGATGTCGCCGCACAGGCGTTCCACCCGCTCGCGCATCTCCTTGGCGGCCTTGTTGGTGAAGGTGATGGCAAGCACTTCGGCGGGCTTGGCCAAGCCCAGCTCCAATATGCGGGCGATGCGGCTGGTCAGCGTGCTGGTCTTGCCGGAACCCGCTCCGGCCAAAATCAGCAGCGGGCCCTCGGTTTGCTCTACGGCCTGCTGCTGCATGGGATTCAATTTGCTCATTTACTGCTTTCCTCTTTGGTTGCTTGATCCTTGAGCCGCTGCAGCGCCAGGCGGTAGCCGCCGGAGCCGTAGTTGAGGCAGCGGTTGACGCGGCTGATGGTGGCGGTGCTGGCCCCGGTGCGCTCCACAATGTCGTGATACGTGACCTCAGCCTGCAGGTTGCGGGCCACCTCCAGGCGCTGGCCCATGTCCTGCAGCTCGTGCACGGTGCACAGATCCTCAAAAAAGCGGTAGCAATCCTCCGCCGTCTCCAGCGTCAACACCGCGGCAAACAGATTGTCCAACTGTTCGGACTTGATAACCGGTTCATATGCCATTGTGTGCCCGTTCCTTTCCAAGCTACCCGTGATGAGTTGACAAAATCTCAGATTTTATCAACCTTCACCTAACCGGGTTGCGCAGGATGCCGATGCCGCCCACCTCGATCTCCACGACGTCGCCGGCCTGCATGGGGCCTATGCCCGCCGGCGTGCCGGTCGTGATGACGTCGCCGGGCAGCAGCGTCATCACTGCGCTTACGAACTCGACGATACGGCCTATGCTGTTGATCATGAGATCGGTGGTGCTGTGCTGGCGCACGATTCCGTTGAGCCGGCTCTCCACCCACGTGTGGCCGGCATCCAGCGCCGTTTCGACCCACGGCCCCAGCGGGCAGAAGGTGTCATACCCCTTGCCGCGGGTCCATTGGCCGTCCTTGTACTGGATCTCCCGGGCCGTCACGTCGTTGCAGCATGTGTAGCCGAAAATCACGTCGTCAGCATCTTCAGCCTTGACGGCCTTGCAGCACCGGCCGATGACGATGGCCAGCTCGGCCTCGTGGTCCACGCGCACGTCGGGGCCGGGCTTTACGATGTCCTCACCGGGGCCGATGACCGCCGACGGGGGCTTCAGGAAGATGACCGGGTCCGGCGGCAGTTCATGGCCCATCTCGCCGGCGTGGTCACGGTAATTGATGCCCACGGCCACTACCTTTGTGGGCGAGCAAGGGGCCATCAAACTCGCCTCGGCCAGCCGGACGCGCTCGCCGGTGAGCGCCGCCTCGGGGCCGGTGACGGCGTCGCCGCTCAATACGGCGATCTCGTCGCCCTCTATCCATCCGTGAATCGTGCGTCCTTCATAACACGCCCTGCAATACTTCATAAATCGCGTGCTCTCCTCTATCCGTATGGGTACATTTTATCATAGGAAAGCGGAGTTTGAAAGGCGAACAGGGGGAAACGGACAGGCTATGCCAACCGTCGCAATGTCATTCTGAGCGCAGCGAAGAATCTCCCCTGTTCTTGCTTAAGGGAGATTCTTCAGTCGCTTCGCTCCATTAGAATGACAACGAAAACGCGATATACGGCTGTCAATCATTTATAGCTGCAGCTCCACCGCCGAATGCCGGTTGTAGCGCTTGTCCTGCGGCGGCGGCGTCATATAGTCGCCGTAGACATCGGTCAGGTATTCGTGCCACATGGCCGGTGCCAGGGCCATATGGCCGCCGAAGCTCAATTCCACGGCGTGGTCGAAATAGCGCCGCTGCACGCACTCCTTGTGATAGCCATAGGCTGAGCCGATGTTGACGACGCATTGAGACTGCTCGTTGCGGCACAGGCGCATGGCCCGTTGCAGCCACCCCATGACCGTGCGCAGCCGGAAGGGCCGCGTGACCACGCGGAAAAAGCCGTAGACCAGATGAGTTCCTTTGTCCTTTTTAACCACGCGGTATTTGCTGCGGGCCAGCACGGCAATCTTGAGCAGCTTGCACAGCAGCGCATGGGCGCGGCGCAGCGGCATGGAATCCGGCACGTTGTCCAGCGGGAAGATGTCGATGTAAACGCCGTGGTGGATGTCGCAATCCACGGCGGTGGCCTCCACAAAGCGGGTGCCGCCCACGCGGATCTTGGCGTAGCCCAGGTAATAATCCGGATCGGTATCGTTGGTCTGCAGGAAGAATTTCTCCCCCAGCGCACTTGGCGCGATCTTGAGAAAGCGCTCGTAGTCGGAGCGCATCAGGCCAACGTCCAGATCATCGTCCCACGGTATGATGCTGTGGTGGCGCACGGCTCCCAGCAGCGTGCCGGTGACCAGATAATACGGGATGCCCTGTGCCCGGCACACGCGGTCGAACTCCACGAAGGCGTCCATCAGGTGTCCGTGCAGCTTTTCCAGTTCTTGCGGCGTCATATACACTCCTCTAATCTCATCGTATCGCTTGCAGGATGCGCTCCACGTCGCCAGCGTTCAAGGGCACCGGGTTGTTGCCCATGCGCTCCGGGGCCAGCTCGCCGGCCAGCGCCGCCGCGGCGGCAGCGGCATCCACGCCGAAGGCGCTCAGGCGCAAGGGTTGGATGCCCGCGCACAGGCCGTCCAGCCACACTCCGATGTCCTGGGGTCCACCCACGCCGAAGGCCCGCAGCAAGGCGGGCTGATCGGCCATGGCCGGCCAGTTGATGCACAGCATCTGCGGCAATGTGAGCGCCACGGCAAAGCCGTGCTCGATGCCAAATCGCATCGTCAGCGGATAGCTCAGCGCGTGGCACGCGGCGGTGCGGGTGTTGCTGAAGGCCATCGCCGCGAACAGCGCGCCGTGCATCATGCGCGCCCGGGCGTCCAGATCGTCGGGCCGGGCCAGCGCCTGGGGCAGCGCCGCCGTTATGTGTTCGATGGCGTCTGCTGCCAGCGCGCGCACGACCGGGTTGCTCTTAACAGACCACCAGGCCTCCACAGCGTGGGTCAGCGCGTCCAGCCCCGTGGAAAGCGTCAGCCGCGGCGGCATCGTGGCAGTCAGTTCCGGCACCAGCCACGCCTCCCGCGGGAACAGCCACGGCGCCTCCACCGAGTACTTCTTCAACGCCTGCGGGTCCCACAGGGTGCCCCACATCGTCAGCTCCGCGCCGCTGCCGGCGGTGGTGGGCACGGCGGTGATGGCGATGCCCGTGTCCCCACGCAGATAGCCCTTGCCGGCGATGCAAGCACGCACCTGCTGCGCGTCCAGCGGCCAGCGCTCCTCAGCCAGCGCCGATAGGGCCTTGGCCGTATCGATGGCGCTGCCGCCGCCGATGGCGATGAGCCGTTGGGGCTTCTCCGCGCCGAAGCGGGCCAGTGCCGCGGCCACGCTGTCAAAGGTCGGGTTACCGGGCGTGTCGTCGATCCACACGACGTCACAAGCAGTCCCTAAGGCCTTCAGAGCATCGGCCAGGCCGTGCTCGCGCACCGCGCGCCGCGAGGCCAGCACGCCCACGCGCCGGCAGCCGAAGCCCGGCGCCAACCGCGCGCGCAGCGTCGGCAGGTCCATCTGTGTGATCTTGACGGGGTTGTAGAAGGTGTGGTTCAAAATATCCAACTCTATGCTTCCTTTACGAGACCTTTCTCATCGTATTCATATCCGAAACCCTTGGCCCCCTTATCAAGGGGCTGGCCGCGGCGACGCCGCTGCTCGCCCATGCATCCTGGGGCTCCGGCCGCAGGCCGGTGGGGGTTCTTCCAAGGCAACGGCAGGAACCCTCTGACAGGCCTGGCGGCCTGCCACCTCCCTTGTTAAGGGAGGCAAGTTATCCTTTAGAATCTTGGCCTCGGCGAACGAAAAGTCTCTTTCACTACCGATACATCCAGGGTCAGAATGAGGGGGCCCTACTCCCTCAGCGCTTCCATGAACGCCCGCTTGTTTTCCTGGGGCGTGCTCTTGGGCCGGCCCAGGTCGGCGCGGCAATCCAGGTTTACGTCGATCTGCAGGAACGCCGGGCCTGGCTCGGCGTTCAGAGCTTCCAACGCAGACGCCAACGCATCGGCATCGGCCACGCGGCGGGCGGACACATAGCCGCAAGCACTGGCTACGGCCAGCCAGTCCACGTCGTCGGCCACGGTGGGCATGCCCCCCACGGATTCGTGGGCGGCGTTGTTGAGCAGCACATGCATAAAATTGGCGGGCTTGCGGCTGCCCACCAGCGCCATGGCACCGGTGTGCATCAGCAGCGCGCCATCGCCATCCAGGCACCAGAAACGCATTTCGGGCCGGTTCTCGGCCAGTGCCAGCGCGATGGAAGAAGCGTGGCCCATGCTGCCCACGGTCAGGAAGTCCCTCTCCCCACCCTGGCCATGGTTCACGCGGTATTCGTAGAGCTCGCGGCTGGTCTTGCCGGTGGTGGAAACCAGGAAATCCTGCTGCCCCAACGCCGCGGCCAGCATGCCCACTGCCTGCTCTCGGCTCATGGGCAGCGCGCGAGGGGCGCAGGGCGAGCTGTGTGGCGCGAAGGCCCCCTTGGCCGCCACAAAGGTCACGGCTCGGCCTTGGGCCAACTGCGGCGCGAAGCGCTCCGATAGCACGGCGGCCACCTGTTCGGCGGTCGTGCCGGCTTCCAGCACAAAGTGTTCCACGCCCATCACGTCCAGCAGTGCCGGTGTGATCTGCCCCATCTTGACATGCTGGGGCTCGTCGTGCACGCCGGGGCGGCCCCGCCAGCCCACCAACAGCACCGCCGGGATGCCATATACCTGCGGGTCCAGCAGGCTGGTCAGCGGGTTCACCGCGTTGCCCAGGCCGCTGTTCTGCATGTAGACCAGCGGCACCGCGCCGGTGGCCAGGTGATAGCCTGCGGCGATGGCGGCGGCGTTGCCTTCGTTGGCTGCTTGTATGTGCTGCCTGCCCGCGCC
The DNA here is from genome assembly GCA_023422005.1 of Bacillota bacterium. GTDB lineage: Bacteria > Bacillota > Clostridia > Christensenellales > UMGS416 > JAEYRA01. The sequence continues at coordinate 25,280 of JAEZSC010000141.1, forward strand.
GTAGCGCTCGGTGATGTAATCGCAGAAAGGGCCCAGCTGCGAATCCGGCACGCCGGTGAAGAAGGAGACGCCGTGGGCCGCCAGCAGATCGTGGAATTCCTCAACACGCAGCATTCACTCACCCCCCGGAATCAGCCGCAGGATATCGGAAATGCTCATGCACAGCTTGTCGGCTTCCAACGCGCGGTTGTTCTCCAATATGGTTTGGGCGCAGCGCAGCATGGCCGGAAAGGCGCTGCGGATCAGGTGGTTGGCGTAGATCACGACGTTGACGCCCCGCTCGGCAAACTCGTGCTCGTAGACGCCGTTGAAGGTCGTGGGCACCACGACCAACGGCCGGCCCTGTCCGAAACGCTCATAACGCCGGCAGAACTCGAAGATCTCGTCAGGCGTTTTCTCACGGCTGTGGATCATGATGCCCGAAGCGCCGGCGTCCAGATAGGCCCGGGCACGGCGTTCAGCATCCTCCATGCCGGCCCGCAGAATCAGGCTTTCGATGCGGGCGATGATCAAAAAGTCGCCGGTCCGGGCGGCGTCGCGGCCGGCTCGCAGCTTGGCGCTGAAGTTCTCCACGCTATCCTGGGTCTGCTCCACTTCGGTGCCGAACAGGCTGTTCTTCTTAAGGCCGATCTTGTCCTCTATGATGATGGCACTGACGCCCATGCGCTCCAAGGTCTTGACGTTGAACACGAAATGCTCGGTGAGCCCGCCAGTGTCGCCATCCAGTATCAAAGGCTTGGTCGTGACTTCCATGATGTCGTGGATCGTGTTCATGCGGCTGGTCATGTCCACAAGCTCGATGTCCGGCTTGCCCTTGGCCGTGGAATCGCACAGGGAGCTGACCCACATGCCGTCGAAACCCTCAATGCGCTCGTCTCGGGCCACGCGGGTGCTCTCCACGATGAGGCCGGTCAGGCCGTTGTGGGCCTCCAGTATGCGCACCAGCGGCTTAAGCTCCAGCAGGCGGCTGAGCCGTGCGCGCCGGTCCTCCGGCAGTATGCCGCCGGCGTCCAGCGCGGAGCGCATCTTCTCGATGCTGACATCTTTGGTGTAGGGCACCTCTACGAGCTGCCCACCCCACTCGGAGAGCACCTCGATGACCCGCTGACGCACCTTGCTTTGAATACCCGACGCCCAGTCATCGCCGTGCACGACGATGTCCGGGCGAAGCTTGCGCAGGTTGCTCTCGTAATCCACGGTCTCTTGGGGCAGCACGCGGCCCACGCCCTTGATGGCGCCGATGATCTGCTCGCGCTCGGCGTACTTCATCAGCGGGTAGCGCTTGTAGCTGGCGATGGCCTCGTCGGTCAGGATGCCCACGGTCAGCTCGCCCAGCTCCGCGGCGCGGCGGATCAGGTTGATGTGGCCATGATGGATGATATCGGCGCTCATGGCGATATAGATTTGCTTGCTCATGGTTTCTCCTTTGAAAGCGCCTGCCGTGCCACGGCCAGGTCCTCTTCGTTGTCCACTTCCATGCACAGCGCGCCGGTCATGTCCACGGCGCGCAGGTTCAGCCGGTCGGTCACGGTGTTCAGCGCGTTCTCGGCGTACACGCGCTGGTCGCCACGCTCACAGAAGGACTCGATGGCGTCGGTCCAAAGCCGCCAATCGTCCTTTGTCAACTTGTACAGCGGCTGGCAGGCCACGCAGCCGGGGCCGGCCACGTCCACGCCGATCTGCTTAACGCGGCCGTCCGGCGTCAGCCTGGCCTTAAAATCCTTGGGCGGCAGCGGCGCAGCGGTGTCCACGGCTACGGCGCTGCCAGCCGCGCCCAGCAGCAGCTCCAGCGCCTGCGAAGAAAACACCAGATCTCCGTGCAGCAGCACAACGTCGTCCCGCGTGGCTTCTATGGCCCGCTGCAAGGACACGATATAGTTGGTCTCGCGGTAGCGCTCGTTATGGATGAAGCGCAGATTCCCATCAGGGCAGCAGCTTTGGGCGTGGGCCTGCAGCTTTTCCGCGGCAAAGCCCGTGGTGATGGCGAACTCCCGGATGCCGGCGGACCGCAGCAGCGAGAGTTGCCGGGACAGTATGGTGACCCCTGGTTCCAGCTCTACCATAGCCTTGGGGGTATCGGCGGTCAGCAAGCCCATGCGGCTGCCCACGCCGGAATTGAGCAGAATGGCGATCATAAAAGCCTTCCTTAGCAGAAAATAGACTTAACCATTTCATAACAATTCATATCCAGCGTATTATACCCGAATCTTCCCCCAGGTTCCACGCTAAAGTTGCACGAAGCCGCCGCAGAATAGCGAAAATCTGGTAAAATAAGAACAGGCAATGACAAGCCGACGATCGCAAATGATGCAAAAGCTCATTTACGAAGGAGACCATGATGCAAAACGCTCTGACCGAAGCCCAGCTGACCGAGCGCGCATCCCAGCGCGATGAGGACGTGCGCGGACCATACTTTCGTGACCAGACCGCCATCATACATTCCATGCCTTTCCGGCGGCTCAAGCACAAGACGCAGTTCCTCTTCGCGCCGGAGAACGACCACATCTGTACGCGCATCGAGCACGTGCTGCACGTGGCCACCATTGCCGCTACGATATGCCGAGGCCTCTCCCGCCACGGCTGGCAGTTGGACGGCGAGCTGGCTTACGCCGCCGGCTTGGGCCATGACCTGGGCCATGCGCCCTTTGGCCACAGCGGCGAGCGGGAGCTCTCCAAGCAGCTCAAAAGCCAGCAGGGCTTCTTCGCCCATGAGGGCCACAGCCTGCGGGTTGTGGACTGCCTGGCCGGCAGCGGCAACGGCCTGAACCTGACCCTGGGCGTGCGCGACGCCATCCTGTGCCACAACGGCGAGGTGTTCGAGCAATACCTGCAGCCCGACGGTCTTTCGGTGGACCCGCAGATCAAACTGCAGAACCATGTGCGCACCCCCGCCACGTGGGAAGGCTGCGCCGTGCGCTTTGCCGACAAGATCGCTTATCTGGGCCGCGACATAGAGGACGCGCTGCGCGCCCGCCTGATCGATTGGGACAGCCTGCCCAAGGACATCCGCAAGGAGCTGGGCTCCCTGGGCCAGCTCAACGGGCGCCTCATCAACACGCTGGTGCTGGACATCATCGAAAACTCTCTGGCCACCGGGCGCATGGGCTTTTCCGAGGCACGGTTCGAGCTTATCAGCCGGCTCAAAGACTTCAATTACAAGAACATCTACTATCACCCGCGCCTGGTGCGCTATCAGCAGTATTGCGCCCGCATCATCGGCGGGCTGTTTGAGCACTTTATTGAAGATTTGCAGCGCTGCGGGCGCATCCCCGAGGCCTGGTCGCAGCAGCCGCTGCCCTGCGACCGCGCCTTTGGCCACTACCTGGAAAACATGGCAGCCCTCTACGACGAGGAGAACGCGCCCTATGCCCGCGTGGTTTGTGACTACGTGGCTGGCATGACCGACAACTACGCGCTCAAGTGCAATGCCCAACTAACCCAGCCCGAACCGATTGAATTCGACGACTGAAAAATAGAAATTCCAGAATACTGACAAAACGGCTGCACGGAACAGTGCAGCCGTTTTTTAACGGCATACATCGGGAGCGGTGACACAAAATAAAGTCAGAATCTAATTTAAGGAGGTCTGGAATATGGAAAACAAGCAACGCCCGCCCGTGGGCCAGCAGAGCATACTGTGCAATGTGAAGAGCTGCCGCCACAACAGCGACGGCTCCAAGTGCGCTTTGAACGCCATCAGCGTGGCGGCGTGCGCCAACGGCAGCACCGGCAAGCCGCAGGATGAGAGCATGTGCGCCAGCTACGAGGTGCACTGATGGAAGACTACGGCGCATTCTGCCCCGACGAAGAATGCGCCAACAACCACGCGGGAACCTGCGGCTTGCGCCAGGCAGCGCTGCTGGGCATGACATCCTGGGCATTTCTGCCCTTTGGGACGACAAATTTTATGGCGCCTATGGGTGCCCCGGTGGCCAGCCTGCTCAGTGACGACGAAAGCGCTGAGGATCGTGAAGACTCCGCTGACAGAGGACTCTTTTACAGTTGCCCGCATCACCGTAGCCTGAGAGACTAACTTCATTAAAAGGCCGGCTGAAGTATTTAGCCGGCTTTTTTCATGTTCTCGCGACGGTTTTCTTCTTCCAAAACAGCACCAAGGCACCGGTGGTGATCAATAGGATACCCAGCACGGTGTTCCATTGTGGCGCCTCAGCAAGGATCAGCCAAGCCAGCATCGGCGCCAGCGCCGGCTTGATGAAGAACACAGCAGAAGTCTCGATGGCTGAGGTCTCCCGCATGGCGGCAAAATAAAACAAGTACCCCAGGCCCGTGACCGCCAGACCCGCATAGAGCAGCACCGGCAGGTTGGCCGCGGTGATACCCTGGATCACCGGCGTGCCCAGCGCGGCCATGGGGATCAGCAGCAGCACCGCGCCGAAAAGGAACGAAAAGCCGTTGAGGATGAACCCACCAAAGCGCCGGGCCAACCCCGCGCCCAGCACGCCATACAGCGCGAACAGCGCCGCCGACGATAGCGCCAGCATCATGCCCAGCGCGTCCGGCATGCCGGCAAAAGGATTGAGCATGCTTACGACGCCCAGCAGGCCCAGCGCCATAGCGGCGCCCACGGCGGCGGTGAAGCGCTCCCGCAGAATCCACACGGCGAAGGCGGCGGTGAACAAGGTGTTGGTGCTGAACACCACGGCGACCTTGCCCGCCTTGGCTACCTGCACCGCCAGCTGGAACAGCGGCATGCTGACCGTGACGCCCAAAGCTCCCAGCAGCGCCAACGAGAGCCAATCCTTTGCCGTCAGCGTCTGCTCGCGGCGGCGCAGGTCCCTCAGGGCGAAGGGCAATAGAAACAGCCCGCCGATGAGGAAGCGCAGAAACGTCAGCTGCAAAGGGTCGATCTGGTCGGCAATAAACTTGGTGGCGATCTCCGCGGTGCTGAACAGCACCGCAGTGGCGGCGATGTAAAGATGTCCTTTCTTCATAAACAACAGCTCCCCGCGCGGCCTAGCCGCGCCGAGAGCCATTATATCACAAGTCTCAATGTATATATCAGTTTATGCGAGTGTCCTGCCGGTCAATGTCGTCCTTACCCTGATCGCCCATCTCCCGGCGCTCGCGGCGATGGAAGCGCCGCCGGTGCTCCAGCCACACGCCCAGGAACACCATAGTGGCCAGCGCCGCGCACAGCAGCCACAGCATGGCCAGCAGCCGCGCCACGGTGGCGATGTTGCGATCCACATCCCGCAGCGAACGGCCGGCCAACACATAACCGCCCTTATATCTGGTCATGACCATGGCAATGCGCACGCCGGGTTTGGGCATCCAAGTGACGCGGTCCTCACCATAATTGTCCACATAGCCAAACACGCCCTCAGGCGGCACGGGATCGCGCCCCGCCAGCGCGCCGGAGCTGGCAAGCACCCGGCGTTGCTCATCGTAGATGATGACAAAGGTAGCCAGACTGACCGATGGGTCGATTTTATAGTTTTGCACGAGTTCCTTGGGTGTCACGCCGATTTCCAGCGCGCCGGCTACATCCTCGGCCAGCTGCACTTGCGGGTCGTTGGCCGTCAGACGCAGCGTCTGTTGGGCAGCCGTATAGGCCATGCCTGCCGCCACGGTGATGCCGAACAGCACCATCGTCCACAGGCCCAGCAAGCGCTGCAGCATCGGCATCCCCTCCCGGCATACTTTTGCTTAGCGTTTGCGCGGGAGCGCGATTTATTCCATCTGCAAAGCCGGACGAACCTTTTCCGAAAGGAAAATCTCCACGAGCTCCGGGTCAAACTGCGTGCCGGCGCAGCGGCGGATTTCGTCCATGGCCTGCTCATGTGTCATGGCCTTTCGGTAGACGCGGTCCTGCGTCATGGCGTCGTAGGCATCGGCAATGGCAAGTATGCGCGCGGCCAGCGGTATGCTCCTGCCGGCCAGGCCCTGGGGATAGCCGCTGCCGTCCCAGTGCTCATGGTGGCTCAGAATGTAGTCGGCGATGTGCACAATCTCCGGTGATGCCTGCGCGATGCGGAAGCCGATTTCCGGGTGCTTGCGGATCTCCTCCCATTCCTGGGCGTTGAGAGTTCCGGGTTTGTTAAGCGCCTGGTCGCTGATGCCGATCTTCCCCATGTCGTGCAGGATGGAGAACAGCTCCAGGTCGTCCAGACGGTCGGCGGACAGGCCCAGCGCCGAGCCCATGGCACGGGTGATGTTCACGAGGCGTGTGGCGTGGGCCTCGGTCTCATGGCTCTTTTCAAACAGCGTGGTGCTGATGGAGGCGATGATGGAGCTGTGCAGGCTCTTGCTCTCCAGCAGCTTGCGTTTGTACATGGCGTCCTCGGCGACCTTGAGCAGCACCGACACGGGTTCACACTGTTCTGAGCGGACGGCCCAACCCAGCGAGATGCTCAGATAAGCTCCGCCGGCTTCCCGCTGATGTTGCTGACAGGCGTTGTAGATCGCATGGCAGATCTCCTGAACGGTCTGCGCCGAAGCGCCGGGCAGAAGCACAGCGTACTCGTCACCGCCCCAGCGGGCAATCATATCCTGCGGCCGGCAGCAGGCACGCAGCACACCGGCAATCTGGCACAGCAGGCGGTCGCCCTCGGTATGGCCGAACACGTCGTTGGTTAGTTTCAGGCCGTTGACGTCGCCCATGATGACGGCCATCTGCGGGGAGCCAATGTCCATGAGCTGCGCCTGCTCTTCGAAATAGGCGCGGTTGTATAACCCCGTGAGCGTGTCGTGGTAGCTCAAAAAGCGGATTTCCTCTTCCTTGAGGTTGCGATCCGAAACGTCATATGCCACGCCGATGAAACCTTGGCGAACGCCATCGGGCCGCACATAGGGGGAGTAAACCGTTTCATAATCGATGCCGTAGATCTTGGTCTCCCACTTGTTGACACGGCCTGCCAAAATATGCGGGACAACATCCTGCATATCCGGCCGGTCCATGAACATCTCGTAGATCGTCTTGCCCAGCAGAGAATCCGGGGACAGCCCGAGTTTGCCCAATCCGTTGCCGGCGGCCAGCATGCAGACCCCCTGTTCGTCATACTGGGTCAGTATGATGTCAGCGCCACCGATAACGGCATTGAGGCGCTCGCTGCTCTGTTGGAGCTGCTGCTGCACGGTTTTGAGCTCCGTAATGTCGGTGGAGATCGCGATGATGCCGTTGCGCGAGCCGTCGGCCTCCACATACGGTGCATACGTGGTCAGATAGACGCGGTCGCCAATGGAAAGCTCGCGGCTGGTGATCTCGCAGCGCAGCGCCTGCTCGATGTAGCCGGCGAACAGCGGGTTATCGGAGAACACTTCGCGGTAGTGCTTGCCCTGGCGCTGCTGTGGCAATAAGCTGTGGATGTGCAGCGGTATACCCTCGTTGTATTGATAGATTCCGTTGCGGTCGATGTGACTGATGACGGTGTTGCTGCAGCGAACGATGTTGTTGAGCCGGTCGCGGCTTTCCCGCAGCTGTGTCTCCAGCTGCTTTTGAGCGGTGATGTCCTTGATGATGGTGCCATAACCCAGCAGTTCGCCGCCGCTGCGCACAGGGAATACCGACTGCATGACCGGTATGATCGTGCCGTCCCGGCGCACGACCTCGTTTTCCCCTTGCCAGAAACCATAGCGGTGAGCGGCGCGGCGCGCTTCATTCCACAGCAGCTCACGCCCGCCGGCGGTCAGCACATCCGCAGCGGATATGCCAGCGCCGGCTTCATAACCCAGCAAGCGGCTGCAGGCCGGATTGGTATAGATCGTATTGCCACCCAGGTCCACGATGCCGATGATGTCCGACGAGGAATCCATCACGGCGACGATGCGGTCGCGCTCGCGCTCATAAGCACGTTTGGCCTCCTCGGCCTGCTTGCGGGCTTCTACGACCATGGTGGCTCCAACAACACGCAGAGGATTGCCCGCGGCGTCGCGGCTGATGACGCGCCCGCGGGATTGCAGCCACTCATAATCGCCGTCCTTTCTCATCATGCGGTACTCCTGGTCCCAGGCGGGGCTGCGGCCATCCACATGGGCCATCAGGCTGACCGTCACCGCTTCGCGATCATCAGGGTGAATTTGCTCCAGCCATACATCCAGCGTGAAAGTCTCGGTCACAGTTACGCCGGATACATGGTCATAGAGGCTGTATTCGATGCAGTTCTGCGGGACGTTAACATCCCACACACCGTCTCCGTTGTTTTCGAACACCAGCGACAGACGGGCGCGCACCTCGTCGATCTCCTGGCTCATGCGCATGCGCTCGTCTATGTCCAGCGTGGTGCCCACCAGGCGCGTGGGGCGGCCATCTTCGTCCCACTCCACTGCGCGGCCACGGTCCATAACCCAGCGATAGGATCCATCGACCTGCATCTCCCGGTGTTCGGAGGAATAGCTGCCGGTGCGGCCACTCAGATAATTGCTGAGCGCGGCCCGCGCTTCGGCGCGGTCCTCAGGGTGCGTCATGCAGAAATGGTTTTCCGCGCAGATCATCTTGGTGTGGTTGGTCTGGCCGCTGTACTGCGTGATATAGATGCTGTCGGTCTTCAGATCGTATTCCCACACGGAATCGGAGCTGTGCTCAAACAGCAGGGCCAACCTCTCGCGGCTGGCGGCCAGCTCCTTCTCCATCTCCAGGCGCAGACGGCTCTCGGTAGCGCGGGCCATGGCCAGCTCCATCAGCGCCGCAACCTCCTCGAACAGGCTGATCAGCGAACCACTCCATGAGTGCGGTTCACTGGAGCCCATCATCAGCACGCCGGCGGAACTGCTGGGATGCCGGATGGGCATGACCAGCATGGTTCGCAAGTGAAAAGAACCGCCATCGGTGATGCGCACCCCCTTGAGCAACTGGTCGATCTCCAGATCACAGGAATAGAAGGAGCGCATGCCGGCAATGCGTTCCACCAGCGCCGGCGCTTCGCTCAAGTCGAAATCGAAGGGCTTGCGATCCCTTGTGGCTTTTGGAGAGCGCGCATAATCCACGTGTAGCCGTTTGCTGTCATCCAGAGACGCAAACCCGATGTGATGGTCTGGAAAGCGTGCGAACAGCGCCTCTACGATGATTTCGGCAATCTGGGAAATATTTTGTTGGGTGTTGACATTGGCGATCAGACAGTTGAGCAGCGACAGGCGGAAATTTTCTTGCTCCAGGCGCTGCTTACGCTCCACCTGCTCCGTGATGTCATTGGCCACCGCGCCATAGCGCATGACGCCATCCAGACCGGTACACGCAACGATATCGCAGCTGAAATGGCGCAACCCCTCCTGCTGCGGGTATGTCATTTGCAGCGTGGTCCTGACGCCGGGCCGGGCGTTCCATATGGTCTCTCGCAGATGTTTGCTATCGGGCTGCCGCAGGAACGCGGTGATCTGATCGCACAGCTGCTGCTGCTGCGTCTCCTTTGCCCGGTCACGAACAGCCGCGCTCACGCACACCAGTTCGGCATCCAGCTCCACCACGTAATCGTTGGAGGCCAGCAACAGACGCCGGGCACGCTGGCTATCCACCCATTCGTCGGTGATGTCGCACAACGTGAGCACGCACAGCCCCGGCTGCGGCGCGGCGGCCTGCGCGCGCAGCATGCGCCGCAAGCCAAGGCAGAGCCAAAGCGCTGTCTGCGGCTGGCCGGTGCGCGCCACGCTCTCAGCCAGCGCGGTCAACGTCTGGCCCTCCTGCAGACCCAATGGCCACTGAGAAGGCGCAAGGGTGCGCAACTCTTCCAGAGGCCGTCCCAAAAGCTTCTCAAAGGCACGATTGGCATCCAGAAGCTCCCATTCCCCGGCGGAGGCGCGCAACAGCGCAACCGCATTGGGAAGGGCTTCCAGCATCATGCTTGCGTGTTCTCTATCCTTCATGCGCGCACCCATGCTCCTGCGGACGCCCGCGGGCCATAAAGCCTGCGCAACATCCTTTGGTGATATTTACTAAATACCCACCGTGTATCCACGCGTAACACCACATCGCGCAGTCATCTCTTCACTATTGCGGTATTGCATTGGCCGGCTCTGTGATAGAATAAGGAAAACCACATAAAAGGGTGTTCGACAGGATGAAGAGAGCAGTCTTTCTCGCGCTGGCGCTGCTGCTGTGCATTGTGTTGGCCGGCTGCGAAACGCCAGTGCCGAAGCTGGCTGCCGAAGACATCGCCACCATTCGGCTGATCAACGCGACGACCGCCGATTTTGCAGAAATTCCACTGAGCGCTCTGGGTTATCAGTTCATCTCCAACGCCCATTGCCGGAACAATGGCAGTCTGGGTTCATAACCGGCGATCAGCGCTGCCGCCTGGGCATCCAGTTGTGCGCCGGCCTCCAGAATCAGCCATAGGATGCCCCGTTCACCGTCGCCGGGGCATTCCCTGAGCCTGCCCAGTACGGGCACAACCTCACGGCCTCCAAAGCGGTGAATGTTGACACCAAGACGGCGGTCTCTCTGTATCATCTGCAGCACGATGGAATCGCCGGCCACCTCCAGCGCCAGATGCGCGGCGATCAGGTGGTCGCCGCGGCCCAGCTTGCAGCGGGCTGTCACGGCCTTGAACCACGAAGCCCCGCACATATGGTCGATGTTCTCTTCTTGGCTGGCCAATGGAGGCTGCCAGGGTTCGCAGTGTTTCAAGGGGCGCAGGCGATCCAGCAAAACCCGGTGAGGTTTGCTCAGCAGAGCGGCCTGCTCCAGCGCTCCCAGCGTAGAACGGCGAACGAATACCAGATCAAAACGCCGGAAATCCTCAAGGCACAGGCGCAAGGTTAGTCCCCGCCCGTCGACAAATCGCTGCAGCGCGAAGGGCTTCCCCAATGGGGCCAGCCATTGGGTTGACCCGGCGTATCGATCCAGCCCCTCATCTGCCACGATGACGGTGAGGTCCACATCGCTCCAACAGTCCGCGGTGCCCTCAGCCAGCGAACCCTTGAGCACCAATGCCTGTACGGCCTCATCCCGGCTCATCAGATCTGCCATTTCCTGTGCTGCGAGCTGCTGCCAATCGTATGTTATCATATCATTCCTCCCGCGGTGCAGCCGAACGGGCCACCGCCGACCACGCCGCGCCGCGCAAGGATGCCACGGCTCGCCGGGCGGATTCTTCATCGCCAAAGGCCGCGAACACAGCCGCGCCGCTGCCGGTCATGGCATAGAAGGCTGCCCCCCCCTGCCGGAATTGCTCCAGAAGATCACCGATGCCGCCCTGCAGGCTGACGGCGGCACGCTCCAGCGCGTTGCCGCCGGCGGCAGCCATGGCCGGCAGATCGCCCCGGCACAGCGCGGCGATCAACGCGTCGGTATTGGGCCGGCGGTTGGCGGCCCCCTTCTCGTCATAGCGGCGGTAGCACACGGCGGTGTCCACGCCTCCCCCACTGGGCATGGCCAACGCGAACCACAGAGCAGCCGCATCGTTTACAGGCTCTATGATCTCTCCCACGCCGCGTACCCGGGCCGTGCCGCCGCGAAGCGCGAAAGGCACATCGCTGCCCAGGCGCAACCCGATCTCGCACAGCCTGTCCATGGGCCAACGCAGGCCCCATAGCTCGTTTAAGCCCCGCAGCACCGCGGCAGCGTCGGCGGAGCCCCCGCCCATGCCCGCCTGCGCCGGGATGCGCTTCGTGAGCGCCATGCGCGCGCCGGCCTGAAGGCCGGCGGCCCGCTGCAGCGACAGCGCCGCGCGCATCATCAGGTTGTCCTCACCCTGGGGCATCCAGGCAGGTGCATCCAGCGTCAGCCCGGCGGCCGCGTCCAGCGTCACGGTGTCGCACAGCGATATCGTGTGCATGACCATATCCAGCAGGTGGTAACCGTTGGGCGCAATGCCGGTGATGTCCAGCGACAGGTTGAGCTTGGCATGGGCTTGCAGCGTCAGGGCGGGCATGGTTGAAACCTCCGGCATCAGAATGGAATCATTATACCACCTCGCCACCGTCGGCGCGAAGCAAGCAAATAAAAACGACGTGAAATGATCCCGATTCCATTGACGAAAGCGAATGATTCTTCTACACTTATTTTGTCCTAAGCATTTTATGTTAGGGGAAGGTTCAGGCCTTTACCGCCAAGTTCTATGTGGACAACCGGCACAGGTCGGTGCCCCGGCAGCCATGCGCAGCAAAACGGACGATTTCCAACAGGTTTCCATACAGGAGGACTTATGACCAAGGGAAAACCCCGCCGCAAGACAAGGATTCTGCTGTACACAGGCGCAGCGCTGGCGGCGCTGCTGGCTGTGGCCGGCGGGCTGTTGTTATGGTGGAACCCCCATCGCGGAGCCACGGCATGGCAGGACTTGGGGCCTTCAGCGCCGCTGGACCGGGTGCTGACGCCGCAGCAAGCCAGAGAAGACCTGGCCTTTGTGGTGGAACGTGTGAAGGAGCACCATGTATCAGCGGAGAAGGACCTGCCGGCGGCGGTGGAGGCGCAGTATCGAGAGGAGTTGGACGGCTTAAGCCAAACGCCCACGGTGCTGGACGTGTGGCGGGCCGGCAGCCGCATCCTCAAGCCTTTGGGCGACGGCCATTCGGGGCTGAACTACATGGGCGGCGGGGATGCCACGCGGGTGGAACAAGCCTTCGTGATGACCGAAGGCGGTCTGCTGGCCAGCGGCGGGCAGCACAACGGCAAACCTGTAGCTGGGTTGGCCGGTATGCCTGTGGACGATCTCTACGAGCGCTTCCTGGCGCAATACGGCTACGAGAACCTGTCCCGTGCCCGCTATGCCTTCCCGAACTATGTGCGCACGCCACAGGGCCTGCGCTGGCTGGGCGCCGAGCCCGGCGACGCGTTGCAGGTCTCCTGGCGCACCTTGATACCCGAGAGCGCCGAGCTGCCCTATGCTCCCGTGTCCGGCCGAAGCGCACAGCAGCCCTTTGTGCGTTATGACATCGATGAGGAACACGGCCTTGGCGTGCTGACGCTGGACGCCTGCGACAACAACGACACCTACCGCGAGACGCTCAAGAACTTCTTTGCCGACGTAAAAAAGGCAGGGTTGAGCGCCATCGCGCTGGACCTGCGGAGCAACGGCGGGGGCAATTCCACGGTCATCGGCGAGTTCCTGCGCTATCTGAACGCGCGAACCTACGTGGACTACGGCGCGGCTATACGCCTGGGGCCTCTGGTGCTGCGCTTCGCGCCTCAGCAGACCAACGTTAAGCCCGCCGAGGAGTTGGTGTTCGATGGCGACGTGTATGTGCTGACCGGCGGGCGCACATTCAGCTCGGCCACGCAGTTTGCCGTGGTGCTGCGCGACAACGGCCTGTGCCGCGTGATCGGCCAAGCATCGGGCAACAGCCCATCCATGTACGGAGACACGCTGCACTACCAGCTGCCTCACAGCGCTCTGGCGCTCACGGTTACCTACAAGCAGTTCACCCGTCCGGACGCGGCGCGCACCGCCGAGGACGCGCTGCAGCCGGACATCTCAACGGTTGTTACCGCCGACGGCGATGGCGTGATGGAGGCACTGTATGCACAGACACAGCGCTAAGGGCTACGCCCGTCATCCGCGGCGCTGTGGAGCAACAGCAATCTAAAAAGAGCCCGCCGATGTTCATCGGCGGGCACTTCAGCGTGTCGAAAAAGTCGCCACGCTGTCGCCATCGGCGCTATTGCGCCTTGGCGATTCAAACGACTTGTGACTTTAGCCCCTTAATCGCTGGCGATAACCGTCGCCAGGCGACATCTACACTTTTGAACTCATACTGTGTTCACAAGAGACGAGTTTCGCCTGTGGGCGGGATCTACAACGGCCTTTTCTTATCTTCTAGTTTCCTCCTGCCGAATGAATCGGCAGTCGGTAAAGTCTTTCATTTCTCTTGCCAGGTTTGTAGACAAACTGAAGTGCCCGCCGATCTTCATCGGCGGGCACTTCAGTTAATCAGTTTTTGGTTAAGACGCGGCGGGAGTGGCTTCGTCCTGCGGTACTGCCTCGGCCGGCGTGGGTGTGGCGGCCTGGGGCGGCAGCATGGCCAGCTTGTCCGGATAGGTCGTCACGCCGATCTCGGTCTTCCACTGCTCCACGGTCTTGGCCCAGCTTTCGTTCTGCTTATCGGCCAGCGCCGATTCCTTGAGCACGTCCTTCACCTGGTCCAGCGCCACCGGTCCGGGCGTCACGTCGCCCACCCACTTGATGATGTGGTAGCCGAAGTCGGAGGCCACGAGGTCGGTAATGTCGCCAACCTTGGCCAGCTTGAGCGCCGCTTCCTTGAACTCCTCCACAAAGGCTGTGGAGCTGCCCAGTTGATAGCCGCTGGTCTTGGCCGGCTCCTGCGTCATGCCGGGGTCTTCGCCATACTCAGTGATCAGCGCGTCGAAATCCTGACCGCCGCGAGCCTTGGCCAGCGCCTCATCGGCCTTGGCTTTGATCTTGGGCAGTGCTTCGTCGCGCAGCTTCTTGGCTTCCTCGGCGTCGCCGGAGCTCTGGGCGGAGTAGATGGCGTTTTGATCGTCCTCGGACAGCGCAACCAGGATGTGCTTGACATAGCGGAACCCGGCGGGCACATAAACGATGGTCTCGCCGGCGCCCTGGGCGTCCTCATAGGCCGCGCTGTCGGCGTCAAAGCTCTCCTTCTGGCTGGCAACCAGATCGTCATAGGCTTTCTGAACTTCTTCGTCGGTCATGGAGATGTTTTTATCGGCCTCGATTCTGAGCTTTTCCTCCACCTTGAAGAAGGTCAGCAGTTTGATCAGGTCGCCAGAGGTCAGGCCGTCTTCCTTCAGCTTGGCGTCCACCATCTTCTGGACTTCCTTGTCCGGGTCCACCGATTTGTCCTTGGATGCTTTTTCGTCGGCCTCGGCCTGAAAGGATTCCTTGAGAGAATCGATGTAGCCATTGACCTGGTCGGTGATCTCCTTTTGCTCGTCGGCGCTTAAAGGCGCCGCGCCCAGCTGCTTGCCCTTCTGCATCAGCGCCTCATAGGTCGCTGCCTGTTCCAGCGACTGTGTCATCAGCTGATTCATGATTTCCGGGTCGGTGATGTCGGCCCTGGTCATATAGTTGTTCATCAGGATGAAGCTGGCGAACAGATCGACATCCTTGCTGGTGACGTTCACTTTGCCGACCTGGCCGACGACGATGGGCTTGCTCTGGCAGCCGCTGAGCACGCTGCCGACCAGCACAACGGCGCACAGCACGATGGCCAGCAATCTAATTTTCTTCATTGGTCACGCTCCTTGGTTTGATCCATGCAAATGCATAATGATTATTATAACAGAAATGAATGCGGAAATGCGTTGGTAATGTGTAGGTTTGGTGAAAAGTATAAACGGCTTTACTCAAAAAAACCTTCGGTGGAAGTGCCGCTTCGCCCGGTGTGCCCGATGACCCGCGGCCATTGATTGGTCTGTATGATTGTCGTGGCGTTGATGTTGCCCAGGTGGGCATAGAAATGGCGTATTTGCGAAAGGATCAGCGACAATCTGTTCCCATTGCAATCGGGCGGTATCTCGTAGAGCATGCCGTCTGTAAGAGAATCCAAATACGCCAGTATTTTGATGCGTATTGCTTCAAGGTACTGAAACAAATCCTGTCTTGAAAGGACCTTCCCGCTTTCGATATCCAGAGAGTTGAGGTTAGGCTCATGAAAATCCGGCTCGGTATACCGATTGGGGTTTATATACCATTGGTCACAGGAGTGCAGCGTGTGATAGACGTGTTTCCATACTGGCATATCGCAAAGCACAAAATCCAGATTGCAGGTATGGAGCATGATGGCGGCATTGTCAAAAAGGACTTCCGTCTGTTTTGTGATGGCCATAATCAGCTCGCGGCTCATATTTGACCCCGATTCTCGCTCAGTTCCCCTCCGGGTTACTCCATTATACTACCGAATGGGCTTCTACGCTTTGAGTATTGCACATGGCAGCGAAAAGAGGCGGGCACTCGCCCGCCTCTTTTATGAAAACTACTTCTTGATCAAAGTCGTGCCGGTCATCTCCGGCGGCTGGGGGATACCCATGATGTCCAGCAGCGTGGGGGCCAGGTCGGCCAGGCGGCCGTCGCGGCGCAGCTCCGCGTCGCGCCGGCTGTCGTCTATGAGCACCAGGGGCACCGGGCCGGTCGTGTGGGCTGTGAAGGGTTCGCCGGTCTCGGGGTCGGTCATCATCTCGGCGTTGCCGTGGTCGGCGGTCAGCAGCACAGCGCCGCCCTGGGCCAGTATCGCTTCCACAACCTGGTGCACGCATTCGTCCACGGCGTGCACGGCCTTATAAGCCGCGTCGAAGATGCCGGTGTGCCCCACCATGTCGCAGTTGGCGAAGTTCAGGATCATCACGTCATACTTGCCGCTCTTAACCCGGGCCACCGCCTCGGCGGCCACCTCGTAGGCGCTCATCTCGGGCTTCAGGTCGTAGGTCGCGACCTTGGGCGATGGGATCAGCGCGCGGTCCTCGCCGGGATAGGGCTGCTCCAGGCCGGCGTTGAAGAAGAACGTCACGTGGGCGTATTTCTCGGTTTCGGCGATGCGCAGCTGCGTCAGGCCCCGGTCGCTCAGGATCTGCCCCAGCGTGTTATCCAGACTCTGGGGGCGGAAGGCGACTTCCAGGTTCTTGAAGTTCACATCATATTGCGTCATGGAGACGTAATGCACGGGTTTGTAGCCGCCGTCGCGGGCGAACTCGGCGAAGTCCGGCTCGATGAAGGCGCGGGTGATCTCGCGGGCGCGGTCCGGGCGGAAGTTGAAGAAGATGATGCTGTCCCCCGCCTCCACCTTGGCCACGGGTTCGCCGTCGTCGGTGATGACAGTGGGCTGCACGAACTCGTCGTTCTCGCCGCGCTGGTAGGATTCCTCCATAGCGCACTCGGCGCAGCAGGCCTCCAGGCCCACGCCGTCGGCGATGGCGTCATAGCCGCGCTTGACGCGGTCCCAGCGGTTGTCGCGGTCCATGGACCAGTAGCGGCCCATGACCGATGCGATGCGCCCGACGCCGACTTTCTCCATGCGGGCTTCCAGGTCCAGAATGTATCCTTTGCCGCTGGTGGGCGGCGTGTCGCGGCCATCCATCAGGCAGTGCACAAACACATTTTCCAGGCCGGTCTTCTTGGCCAGGCGCAGCAGACCCTCCACGTGGTCGATGTGGCTGTGCACGCCGCCGTCGCTGACCAGGCCGATCAGGTGCAGCTTGGTCCCCTTCTCCAGGGCGCTCCGCACGGCCCCGAGCAGCGCGGGGTTCTCATAGAACGTGCCGTCGGCGATCTCCTTGCTGATGCGGGTGAGCTCCTGATACACGATGCGGCCTGCGCCGATGTTGGTGTGGCCAACCTCGCTGTTGCCCATCTGGCCGTGGGGCAGGCCCACATCCAGGCCGCTGGCGCCGATGGTCACGCAGGGGTAGCTGCTCATGAGCTTGTGCACATGGGGGATGTTCTCCGGCACGATGGCGTTGCCGGCACGCTCCTCACGGCGGCCGAAGCCATCCATGATGATCAAGGCATTGGTCTTTTTCATATTCACACCTATTCTCTGGTCAGGGTTTCCGCTTCGCGGGAGCCGTCATAATGCACGACAGCGGAGAAATCCTGCGCCTTGAGGCTGGCGCCGCCGATCAGGCCACCATCGATGTGTTCCTGGGCCATGAGCTCGGCGGCGTTGCCGGGGTTCATGCTGCCGCCGTACTGTATGCGGATCTCCTCGGCCACCACGCGGCCGAACATCTGCTCCACGGTGTTGCGGATGATGCCGCACACCTCGTTGGCGTCGGCGGAGGTGGCGGTTTTGCCGGTGCCGATGGCCCAGATAGGCTCATAAGCGATGACGACGGTGGCCGCCTGAGCGCCGGACAGGCCCTGCAGCGCCGCCCGGGTCTGAGTGCGCACCACGTCGGCGGTGACGCCCAGCTCGCGTTGGGCCAGCGATTCGCCAACGCACACGATGGGCACGAGGCCCGCTTCCAGCGCGGCACGGGTCTTCAGGTTCACGGTCTCATCGGTCTCGGCAAAGTATTGCCGGCGCTCCGAGTGGCCCAGGATCACATATTCCACGCCGACGGCCTTGAGCATGTCGGCGCTGATTTCGCCGGTGTAGGCCCCGCTGGCCTTGAAGTGCATGTTCTGCGCGCCCAGGTGGATGTTGGTGCACGAGATGGCATGGGCGACCTCGCTCAGGGCCGTGAAGGGCGGGCACACGACCACGGTGCACGTGGCGTCGCACACCAGCGGCGTGAGCTCGCTGACCAAAGCGGCGGCCTCGATGGGGGTCTTGTTCATTTTCCAGTTGCCTGCGATAATCGGCTTGCGCATGGGGGTTGCTCCTTCGTCGTTTCGCCATCGGCGTTTAGCGCCTCGGTGATTATTAAACCAGAGGGGGCGTTGCCCCCTCTGGTTGGTTTCTCTTACTTGTTTTTGAGCGCTGCCACGCCGGGCAGCTCGCGGCCCTCCAGGAATTCCAGAGAAGCGCCGCCGCCGGTGGACACGTGGGTCATGCGGTCGGCCAGGCCGAAAACTTCCACAGCCGCCGCGGTGTCGCCGCCGCCCACGATGGTGACACCGGAGCTGTTGGCCATGGCCTGGGCCACCTCGCGGGAGCCCTGGGCGAAGTGCGAGAATTCGAACACGCCCATGGGGCCGTTCCAGATCACGGTGCGGGCCTTCTTGATCTCCTCGACGAACAGCTTCTGGGTCTCGGGGCCGATGTCCATGCCCTCCCAGCCGTCGGGAATCTCGCGGCTGTGGAACGTGGCGCGCAGGCCGTCGTTGCTGAACTCCTGGGTGGCCTCGTTGTCGATGGGCAGCATCAGCTTTACGCCCTTCTTCTCGGCCATGGCCATGACTTCCTTGGTGTATTCGATGCGGCTCTCATCCAGCAGAGACTTGCCGATGGTGCCGCCCAGAGCCTTCTGGAACGTGTAGGCCATGCCGCCGCCGATGATCAGGGTGTCCACCTTGTCCAGCAGGTGGGAGATGACACCGATCTTATCCTTGACCTTGGCGCCGCCAAGAATGGCCACGAAGGGGCGCTCGGGCTCTTCCAGCGCGCCGCCCATGATCTCGATTTCCTTCTTCATCAGGAAGCCCGCCACCGCCGGCAGATAGGCGGCCACGCCGGCCGTGGAGGCATGGGCGCGGTGGGCGGTGCCAAAAGCGTCGTTGACGTAAATCTCGGCCAGAGCGGCGAACTGCTTGGAAAGCTCGGGGTCGTTCTTCTCCTCACCGGCCTCAAAGCGCACGTTCTCCAGCATGCCCACTTCGCCTTCCTTGAGGCTCTCAGCCAAAGCCTTGGCGGAGGGGCCCACAACGTCGGCAGCCAGCTTAACTTCCTTGCCCAGCAGTTCGGAAAGGCGCTGGGCGCAGGGCTTCAAAGTGAACTCGGGTTCCACCTTGGCCTTGGGGCGGCCCAGATGTGTGCACAGGATTAGCTTAGCGCCGTTATCCAGCAGATACTGAATGGTGGGAATCGCCGCGCGGATGCGGTTGTCGTCGGTGATCTCGCCTTTGTCGTTCTGCGGAACGTTGAAGTCCACACGGGCCAGAACCTTCTTGCCCTTGACGTCGATGTCCTGGATGGTCTTCTTGTTGAGCGCCATGATCATACTCTCCTTATGCATTCTAACAGGCGAACCTGTTGTTAATGATACCCTATTTATTGACTGGAATCCAGATTATTGCTGGGAATCCAGCAGCACGCAGATGCCCGCGGCCACGGCCTCGTCCAAAATAAGCGCCGTGGGCTTGCTGCCCCGGGCCACGGCCAGCACGGCCTCGGCCTTGGCGGCCCCGCCGGCCACGGCCACCCGCCGGGGGATGCCCATCAGGCTTTCCAGCTCCAGCCCCAGGCCGCTGGCGGCATAGGTCACCGCGCCCTTGCGGTCAAAATAGCAGCCCAGCGCCTCGGCCACGGCACCCCGTGCCCGGATGCGGGCCACGACGTCCGGCGGCAGGTTGCGCCGGCGGGCCATCTCGTCAAAGCGGCCGATTCCGTACATCAGCACGTCGCCGCGGCGCACCGTCTCCAGCCATTCGCCCAGGCGGCCGTCATTGATGACGGGGCGCGATTCCGTGGGCATGTCGTCGGGCCAGTGCAGCAGACGGTGCCGCGCGCCCAGGCCCCGGGCCATACGGGCGGCCACGGTGTTGGCCTGCACTTCCACCTCTTCGCCCAGGCCGCCCCGGGCGGGCACGACCATCAGGCTGGGCAGCCCTTTGCCGCCGGAATGGGCCTGCGCGGCCACGCCGGCCATCGTGGAGCCGCCCATGACGGCCAGTGTCATGCCGTCGCGCAGGATCAGGCTCAGGTATTGCATTGTTTTACGGTACAGCGCACGGGAGCTGACCTCGTCGGCGGCGGTGTCGCCGCTGACGACCATGACGCTGGGGATGCCCAGCTCCGTGCGGATGCGCTCCGCCAGAGGCTCGGCGAAGAGCTGGTCCAAGCCGGCGCGCAGTTCGCGCAGCACGTTCTCGCCCTCTTCGCTCAGGTGCATACCGTCGGGGGCGAAGGTGATCAGGTTCAGGTCCCGCAGGCGGTCGGCCTCTCCCCTCACGGCGCGCTCCGGAAGGTCCAGATGCGCCGAAAGGGCTCTGCGGCCCACAGGGGCCATCAGCGCCACGGCTTCCAGTATTTCAAAGCGCGTCCGCGCAGCGTCCACCATTTCGGGGACAAGGCGGCGGAATTGGGAGAGGAGGGTGTTCATACAACAAACCTCGGTGGGACGAACGGAAGTGGGATGTGGGACAATTCCTGTCCATCGTTGCTTTTTCGTCCCACCGGGATTCTATCATAGATTTAGTATGGGAGCAAGGATTGGTTAAGTCCAACTTAATATTAACTATACTATAACTATACACTACATATAGTTTGACACGCTTGTAGAAGAAAGTTATATTACAATATGTTGTCACGTATACGGAGGGCTAGTGTGTCAAGCATTAAAGTTTTTTCCTTTTTTTCAGGATTAGGATTTCTTGATCTCGGATTTAGTAATGCAGGTTTTGATATTGCTTTGGTTAGTGATATCAACAATGCATTTCTATATGCACATCAATACTCAAGAGAGCATTTGAATGCAAGTCATCCAGAATATGGTTACATAAATTCCGACGTCAGGGATTTCCTTACTCAGAAGAAGATAGATGAAGCCATTAGTAAGCAAAAAGCTAATAATCTGGTTGGCTTTATAGGGGGACCTCCATGCCCCGACTTCTCTTTCGCAGGGAAAAATGAAGGAGGTTCTGGTAGTAATGGGGTACTATCACAAATTTATGTTGAATTAATTAACTCGAAAATGCCTGACTTTTTTGTCTTTGAAAATGTTCGTGGATTAGTGCAAACAAATAAGCATAGGGTTTTTTTTGATGGACTGAAGCAGTCATTACGCGAACATGGATATCGTTTGTTTGAATCGTTAGAAAATGCCCTTAATTACAATGTTCCACAATATAGAGATAGACTTTTTTTGATTGGTGTGAATGAAGAAAGAATTAAACCAAACTCAAACGATTTTGCGTTTGATAATATCAACAGAGGGCATTTACAAGATATACTCAATTTGCCATGGCCAGATACAGATAACCTTATGCTTAATATGGCAAGAGAGTGTCCACAAGGTATTAGGCGTGATCTTACAGTTGAATACTGGTTTAGAAAAAACAAGGTGCTAGAACATGCTAACTCAGGCGATTTCTTTAGGCCCAAAGAAACTACCAATAAATTCCATACTGTACAAGAGGGAAATACTCATGGCAAGTCCTTTAAACGTCTTCATAGATGGAGATTTTCTCCAACTGCCGCATATGGAAATAATGAGGTCCATCTTCACCCATACGAAGCAAGAAGGATTAGCATCGCAGAAGCACTCTCGATACAGTCTCTTCCTGATAATTTCATTCTTCCAGATAACATTCCACTTAGTACGAAATTCAAAATGGTTAGCAATGGAGTGCCCTACTTAATGGCGTATACAATCGCCAGAAATTTATTTGTCTGGTTAAATAATAATTGTACTTAAGGGGGTATAGTGTTGTCTTTTTCAGCGGAGGACTTAAAACGTGAAATTATAGCCCTAGATGCGCATCAATTTTATATTAAGTACATAGTAAAGACACTTAATTGGTATTTTCTTGTTTATATGGATAATGATGAAAAGGGTATGCTGGAAGCTCTTGATAGATTCAAAGAATTGGTATCAGATAAGCTATCAGTTAGTTTCCATAGTGCTCAAATTGTCGGAAGCGCAAAAATTGGTTATAGTCTTTCACCCAAAAAACCCTTGAAACCGTTTCATGAGGAAGAAGAAGGGCAAAAGTCATCCGATATTGACATTGCGATTATATCCAACAAATTATATAATTATCTTTGGGTCGAATTAAGAAAGTCATACAAAACACAGTATATAAGTAATTACCATAGAATAACATCAACGATATTTCAAGGATATATTAATGAATTCGATATTATAGATATTCCCGAGATAAGAAGGCAATGGCAAGAACTGTTTGTCCCATTAACCAAAGCCCTACAAGATGAACTGAATATAATCCATCCAATTACTTATAGGGTCTACCGTTCTTGGGAGGATCTTGAGCAATATCAAATAGGAAGCATCGAAAATATTAAAAAGTATTTGGAGGACAATTAAGTGTTTAGTTTCGCAAGTAATACTAGAGATATAAAAAGTATCCATTCAATGTTCAGGGAAGCAAAACTGATTGTTGATGAGACATATCAAAGACGTTCTGTGTGGGGAGAAAAGGATAAGGTAAGACTTATTGAAACTCTCCTGCTTAACCTCGTAATACCTGAGCTTTTTTTCTGGAAAGCTTCGACTGATCCAGAAAGTGGTGAGTCTATTACGCATATAGTTGATGGTCAACAGCGAATTAATGCGATCATTGACTTTATCGATGGTAAGTTCAAGTTAAAGGATTCATATTTACTCGAACCTGAATCGAAAGAGAATTGGGGTAATAAATTCTTTGCACAATTAGCCCCAGAAGACAAAACAGCAATCTGGAATTATAAATTGATGGTCATTGAAATAGATCCCAAGGCTGCACGTGATGATATCGTGAAAATGTTTAGACGTCTTAATCTAACTGACTACAATCTAAATGATCAAGAGAAACGCAATAGCATGCATGGCGATTTTGCAATACTTGCCAGACAATTATCAGACAACAAGTTCTGGGATGAAAATAAGCTATTTAAAACTACCGATGTAAAAAGAATGAAAGATATTGAGTTTTGTGCCACAATTATTTTATTGTACAGAAATGGGATCATAGATCAAACTGATCAAAGAGCCTTGAATCAAGCATATGAAGATTTGCAGGAAGAATATACGACAGCAGAGGACGATAAAAACACTATTTTGCAAGCAATGGAAATCGTCAAAGTTTTCATCAATGATGATACTAAGAGATTCTTGCAAAAAAAAGCGCAGCTTTACACTCTTTTCTCTGTGGTCTTCTATACATTACGCGAAGGTATTTGTATAAGTGAAAACGCCAAACAGCAGTTTTCTATTTTCATATCCTTATATGAGAAGTTCAGCAATGAATTTGAACTCCCCAGTGATGTTTCAACCGAGGCAAAGTTCCTTTTTGATTTACTAAAAAGGTACAAACTTGCATCGTCTGAGGGGCTTAATAAGCACACAAATCGTATGACAAGATTCGCAGTGCTAAAGGCCTTCTTGTTTGAGCTAAAGCAAGAGCATGTTCAGGCACAAGATGAATTTCGAGAAATGCTAATCAAATATAATACCAAGTATACTAATGGCTTAGAGTCCGGCGATAATGAAAATGAAGATGCAAATGAAGATTAGCATAAGGTTGCTCTGAGAATATACAACTCTGCGCCAGCAAATGCTGGCGCATTTTCTTTCTGAGGCAGACGAAATTAGGCAGTGCTCAATGTCTACCGAATGGAGGCTCAAAAGAGGTGAAGTACAATTGTCAGGTCAAACCCTGTATATACCCACCCAAATCTTTCTTATTCGGCACCCTCTCGTGCCGATTCTCCTCGTAATACATCCTCTTGCTGACCGCCCCGGCCCCCATGGCCACGATGTCGTGGGTCTCCTCCATCATGTCGATATTGTATATGCACTCCGTCCCCGGCAGCGCATACCCCACATTCTCCAGGTTCCCCCGCATGTACTTCTGCCGGTACATATAGTACGGCTGCATCCCCCTGCCCTGCGCGAAATTATGGCAAAGGTCCAGCATGGCCGTGGCCTCGGCATCGGAGGGCAAGGGATACTCCCCCAGCTTCTCGTTGAGCCGGGAGGAATGCTTGATGGCCAAGGTGTGCACGGTCAGATTGTCCATGTCCAGCGGCGCCAGGGCAGCCAACGTACGCTCCACATGCCCCGGCGTCTCGCCGGGCAACCCCACGATCAAATCCATATTGATCTGCCCGATACCCGCCTGCCGGGCCAGCTCGTAGGCGCGCAAAACATCGGTGGCGGTGTGCCCCCGGCCTATGACCGCCAGGGTGTCGTCGTTCATCGTCTGCGGATTGATGCTGATGCGCCCCACGCCCATGGAATGGAGCATGGTCATCGTATCCGGCTGCACGCAGTCCGGCCGGCCAGCCTCCACGGTCAGCTCATACTCCCCGGGGAATGCTTCCCGCGCCCAGCCCAGCACCCGCTGCAGCTGCTCGGTGGTCAGCGCGATGGGCGTGCCGCCGCCCACGTACAGCGCCCGGCACGCGCGGCCCGCCTCGGCCATCTCCCGGCCCCGAATTTCGATCTCCCGGCGCAGCGCTTCCAGGTATTGTTCCACCAGCGCGGGCTTGGCGGCGGAGGAATAAAACGAGCAATACAGGCACCGGGTGCGGCAGAACGGTATCGCGATGTAGGCGTCGAAGTGCTGCCGATCCCCCCAGCGCCAGATGCCCCGCTGGGCCCGCAGGATGTCCGCGACAAGCGCGGCCTTGGGTGGCGTCACGTCGAACACGCGGGTCAGCTCGGAGGCCACGGCGTCGGCTGCGCAGCCCTCGTCCACGAGCTGCCGGGCCACCTTGGTGGGCCGTATGCCGGTTAGCGACCCCCACGGTGGGCGCACACCGGTGAAGGCCTTGAGCAAGGCGTACAGGCACAGCTTGGCCCGGCGTTTGGCCAGGCGCTCCCGCAGCAGCGCGTCGCCGGTCACCACGGCAGGCGCGCGGTCCTCCCGGCTCAGGGTACGGCCGCCGGAGGAAATCTCGCAGCGCTGCACCCACTCCCCGCCCTCCTGGGCGAAGGCATGGGTGATCACCGTGTCCGGCTCCCCGTCTTCCGGCTTGGTCATCAGCTTTTCCATGCCGAAGAACAGCCGCACCACGTCGGCCATGTCGTTGGAATAAGCGTTCTGGTTGGTCGTGAACTGTATCATTTGTGAATCAGGTCCAGGCGGCGTTCCCGCCCGATGGTGCTCTTATGGCCGTGGCCGGGCCAGATCACGAGGTTCTCGTCCAGCGCGTACAGGCGTTCCACGCTCGTGCGCAGCGCGTTCATATCGCCGCCGGTGGCCAGCGTGGTGCCGTAAGAGCCGCGGAACAATGTGTCGCCGGTGAACAGGTTGCCGTCGCTGCTCAGGTAGCAGCAGCCGCCCACGGTGTGCCCCGGCGTGTGCAGAGCCGTCAGCGTCGCGCTTCCCAGCGGTATCGTGTCGCCCTCGCGCAGCTGCCGATCCACAAGTATGCCGGTGGTGGGCGGCTGGCGGAAGAACGATGTCATGTTGACGGACTGGTCGTTGAGCCCCGGCGCGTCCAGCTCGTGGATGGCAACGGCTGCCCCGGTATGCTCCCGCAGCGCCGCCACGCCGGCGGTGTGGTCGAAGTGGCAGTGGGTCAGCAGTATCCACTTGAGCTGCTCGCCGCTGGCCTCCAGCGCGGCCTGTATGGCCGGCACGTTGATGTCGGGGTCGATGACCGCGGCCTCGCCGCCGTCGTATATCAGATAGCTGCGGCCGTCGATGCGGCCGGTGGCAATGGGCATTATCGTCATTTATAAGCTCCTATGCGTTAAAACAACTTCCGGCTGTCCAGCAGGATCGTCACCGGGCCGTCGTTGATCAGGTGCACCTGCATGTCGGCGCCAAAGCGCCCGCTGGCCACGGTGAGCCCCAACCGCCGCAGGGCGTCCAGCGCCGCCTCATACCAGCGTTCCCCTTCCTGGGGCGCTGCCGCCGAGGAGAAGCTGGGCCGCCGGCCATGCCGGGCGTCGCCGCACAGCGTGAACTGCGACACCACGCACACCTGGCCTCCGGCCTCGGTCACAGGCAGGTTCATCTTGCCCTGGGTATCCTCGAAGACGCGCAGCCCGGCGATCTTGGTGCAGATGTAGTCCAGGTCCTGCGCACCGTCGCCCTGCTCCACGCCCAGCAGCACCAGCAAGCCCCGGCCTATGCCGCCGACCGTCTGGCCTTCCACTTCCACATGGGCGCTCTTCACCCTTTGCACAACTGCCCGCATAAAAACCTCTACATTAATATCAAAGCCGTCGCAATCACAGATAAGCATAATTTACCAGAGAT
Organism: Bacillota bacterium; assembly: GCA_023422005.1. Taxonomy (GTDB): domain Bacteria; phylum Bacillota; class Clostridia; order Christensenellales; family UMGS416; genus JAEYRA01. Next base: position 51,682 of record JAEZSC010000141.1, read on the forward strand.
GGGGCCGAAGGTTTCCAAAGGGCGATCGGAAAGCCCTTTGGTCGCGCCCAAAGGCGCGAAATCCTTTCCCCTTGTTGGTATATGCATTATACGTTAAGGCGACAGCACCAAACCATGCTGGCAATGCCAGCACATGCTCATTGTACCCTTGTGTGCCATGCCGGTCAAGGCTGGGAAGCCGGGCTGCCCCCTTGCATAATGTGCAGGAACTTCTCACAAATGGCAGGATCAAACTGCCGACCGGCGCAGGCAACGATCTCCCCGAGCGCCTCGGATTCGCTTACAGCTTTATGATAGGCGCGGTCGTTGGTCATGGCGTCGTAGCTGTCCACGATGGTCAGGATGCGCGCCAGCAACGGGATGGCGTCTCCCCGCAGCCCCTGGGGGTAGCCTGTGCCATCCCAGCGCTCGTGGTGGCACAGTATGCCCTCGGCCACAGCAGCCAGCTCCGGCGACGCCTGGGCGATGCGATAGCCGATCTCCGGGTGCTTGCGCATCTCCAACCATTCCTCACGGGACAACGGGCCGGGCTTGTCCAATATGTGCTCGGCAATGCCGATCTTGCCCAGGTCATGCAGGGAGCTCAGCAGCTCCAATTCTGAAAGCTGGTCGTCATTTAGGCCCATGGCCTCGCCCAGCCGGCGCGCCAGAAAACCATGCGGTCAGCGTGCTCGCGGGTCTCGTGGCTCTTCTCATACATCGTTGTGCGGATGGAGGCGATCAGCGAGCTGTGCATGCTCTTGCGCTCCAGCAGCTTGCGCCGGTACATGGCGTCCTCGGTGTCCTTGAACACCGCGGCGAAGCTCTGCTCCGGAAACTGGCGGGTCGCATAGCCCAGCGCCAGGCTGGGGCGGAAAACGCTGTCTCCCAGGCGGAGCACCGTTTCCTCGCAGGCTTGCCGGATGCGTTTGCATATGGCCCGCGCCACTTCCGGCTCCGCATTGGGCAGCAACAGGCAGAACTCATCGCCGCCGACGCGGGCAATGATGTCCCCGTCGCGGGCACAGCGGCGCAGGATGGCGGCGATGGTGCGCAGCAGCTCGTCGCCGTGGGCATGGCCTAACACGTCATTGGTCAGTTTCAGGCCGTTGATATCGCCCATGATGATGGAGACAGGCAGCTGAGAGGCGGTGTCCAGGCGGCGGCACTCCTCCTCGAAGAAGACGCGGTTATGCAGCCCCGTCATCGCGTCATGGTAACTCAGGAACTGGATGCGGTTTTCCTTGCGCCGGCGATCGGTGATGTCGCGAATAAATGCGCACGTGTACCGGGAGTCGGCGGTATAACTCAGGGAAACCTCCACGTCGATGGTGACGCCGTCCTTGCGCCGCAGCCTGGTTTCAAACCGCTCCGATCCGGTCTGCCGGATTCTCTCCTGGAGCTGGCTCACTTCCTCCGGCATGTATTGCATCTCCAGATCGGGTACTTGCATGCCCAGGAGTTCGCCGCGGGCGTAACCCAGCAAATCGCAAACGGCCGTGTTGACCATCAGAATTCTCATCTGGCCGTCAACCATCCAGAAGCCATCCATCGTGGTCTCCAGCACCTTCTTGTACTCCTGTTCGGTGCGCTTGCGCTCGGTGATATCCTGCAGCACACCGACGACGCGCAGCGGCCTGCCCTGATCATCCCTCTCGGCGATTGCCGCCGAACGGAGGTTCCGCCGTTCCCCGTCGCAGAAACGGCGGATCGTGAATTCAACGTCATATGGCGTGTCATTGGTGAGCAGCTGGTGCAGCGCCCGGTCCATCCTGGACCGGTCCTCCTCTACGACAGCGCCCTGCGGCACCGCCAGCGGTATGAAGTTGCCTTCCCCGATCTCATAGCCATAGATGCGGAACGCCTCGTCGGAGGCCCACATCATGGAGTTTGCCAGACTGATTTCCCAGTTGCCGGAGTGAGAGATCTCCTGGGCACGGCGCAGCCGCTGCTCGCTTTCACGCAGGGCAGCCTCCGCCTGGCGCCTCTCGGTGATGTCCGCGGCCGACATGATGAGATAGGCCGGGCTCCCATCCCGATGTGCTATGACGGTGGTCGTGAGCGCCAGCCACACAACCTCGCCGTTCTTATGCAGAAAACGCCGCTCCGCGCTGAGCGAGGGCACGCACCGCGCGATGAGACAATCCATATTGCGTCTCATCGATTCCCAACTGTCGGATTGGGCAATGTCGAACAGCGTTCGCTCCAGCAATTCCGGCTCTTGATAACCCAGTATGTTGCAAAGCGCCGGGTTGGCGCGCATCAGGCGGCCATCCAGTGCCACATGAGCCATCCCCACTGCCGTCCGCTCAAAAGTCATGCGGAACAGCGCTTCGCTCTCGAGGATGCGCTGCTGCGCCTCCACCTGATCGGTGACGTCCTGCAAAGCGCCCATCATTTTGACGAGATTGCCGCCATCGTCACGCTCTATGGAGACGTGGGTCTGCAGATAGCGCAGAGCGTCGTCGTTGTGGCGGTGGATGCGGTATTGCTGCGTATAAGAGGTTCCGCACTCCATGGCCTCCAGACGCACGGCGACAGCACGGCCCAGGTCATCGGGGTGCACCAGGGTGTCCCAGGATTCCGGTTCGGGCTGGAAATCCGCCGGTACGCCCATAATCTGTTTGTATACCGGCGACCAAACCACCGTGTTGGCCACAGCGTCATATTCCCAGGTGCCCAGCCGCGCCAGCTTGACGGCCGCGGTGCTGCGCGCTTCTGACAGGCGCAGCTGCTGTTGAAGATGGTAACGCTCGGTGATGTCGCTGAAGATGAGCACGACGCCGGCCAGCTGGCCTTGGCCGTCGCGGATGGGAGCGGCGCTGTGACTGATGTGCCGGTGGATGCCGGCGGCGCTGATGAGCACGGTGTGATTGGTCAGATCGACCTTGTTCCCGGTGATCAGCACAGTCTGCACGATGTCTTCAATCGGCTGCCCGGTGACGCTGTTATAAACGTGAAAAACTTCAGAAAAGGGCCGGCCCACGGCGCGATCCAGCGGCCAGCCGGTAAGCTCCTCAGCGGAGGGGTTGAACATCGTAATGGTGGCGCGGTTGTCTGTGGCGATTACGCCGTCGCCCATACTCAACAGCATGATGCGAAGACTCTGCTCCCTTTCCTGCAGGCGATTCAACTGTTTTTGGAGCTTGGCGGTCCTGCCGCCAAGAACGAACCGGAACATCCGGCCCAACTGCCCGCGGAAATTGCCCATACGAATTTACAATGCCCTCATTGGCTTTCTTCGGTTTAGAAGTAGAATACATAGATTATATGGGGCTCATCATATTTTGTCTATACGTAGCGAAGCAAGGATTAAAATGTCGAAACAAATGGTGAACAGAGAGTAAATCGATACACAAAGGCCCGCCACAGGCAGCGGCGGGCCTTTGTTCACAACCTATCTCAGTTTCAATTGTTCATCCAGCGCGTTGAACTCCTCTTCCAGCGCGGCACGCAGGGGCCCTGCTTTGGCCTGTGACAGGCGGGCCAGCACAGCGTCACGCCGCAGGCGCAACGCCATGGTCTGCGCGGCTGTGTCGTCGCTTACTACGGTCTGGAAGGCAGCCTCCTGCAGGCGGCCCTGACGCAGTGCCAGCTCGTGGGTGGCCAGCTTATCGGTGAAATAGCGGTCGTGGCTCACAAACACGATGGTGCCGGGGAACTGGGCCATCATGTCTTCCAAGCCCTCAAGCGCGTAGACGTCCAGAAAATTCGTGGGCTCATCCAGCAGCAGCAGGTTGGCGGGGCTGGCCAACAGCTTCACCAGCGCGGCCTTGGCGCGCTCGCCGCCGGACAGCACACCGGCGGGGCGCTGCAAGCTGTCGGCGCTCAGCAGCACCCGGGCCAGCATGTTGCGCGCCGTTTGCGTGCTCACCGCAGCGCCTTCCAGCACGTTTTGCAGCAATGTCCAATCGCCGCGCAGCAGGCTTAAATCCTGGCGGAAATACCCCTTTGCGACGCCGGGTGTCTCCCATACCTGCGGCCCGCCCTGGGCCAGACAATGCAGCAGCGTGGTCTTGCCTGCGCCGTTGGCGCCGGTGATGGCCAGGCGCATGCCCCGCTCCACGACGAAGCTCACACCGCGCAGAACTTCGGGGCCGCCGGGCCACGCATAGCGAAGGTCGCGCACCCGCAGCAGCACCCGCGCACCGCTCTGGTCCACGTCGCGGCCGCTCAGGCGCACCCGCGCGGCCTCCCGGGGCTTCTCCTTTGCCTCCAGGCGCTCCAAGCGGCGCTCGATCACCTTGCCGGCGCGGGCCAGCGTTTCGCTTACCTCGGTGGCCTCCCGCCGGTGCAGCCGCGCCTCGGAATTGCCCATGCGGCTGGGGGCCTTGCGCACGGACTTGCTGCGGCTCATGGCGCCCCGCGCCGCCTCCAGCAGGTGGTCGCGCTCGGCGGTATAGTTCTCGTATTCGTCCCAGGAGCGCTGGCGCTCATGCTCCTTCTGGGTACGGTAGTCGGTCCAGTTGCCGCGGTAGACGCGCAGCCGCCCGTCCTCCAGCTCCCAGATGCGCCGGCAGAAGCGGTCCAGCAGCGCGCGGTCGTGGCTCACGATGACCAGCGCGCCTTCGTAGGCCGCCAGCTCCGCCTCCAGCCGGGCGATGCCTTCGGCGTCCAGGTTGCTGGTGGGCTCGTCGCAAAACAGCGCGCCGCTCTCGCGGCCCATGGCGCGGGCGATGAGCAGCTTGGTGCGCTCTCCCCCGCTCATGGCAGCTTCCGGAATGCCCCAAAGCTCCCGCTGCTGCTTGAGTATCTGCGTGCCGTCGGTGTCGTCGCTGAACTGTGGGATCATTGCCAGCGGCGCGTTGGTTGTCACCGTTCCGCTCACCGGCTGTGCAAAGCCGCACAGCACGTTCATGAGCGTGGTCTTGCCGCAGCCGTTGCGGCCCACCAGCCCCACGCGGTCGCCGCTGTGCAGCTCCAGGTCGTCTATCCGGAACAGCAGCCGCTCGCCATATTCCATATAAAGATCATGGGCTTTGAGTACTAACAAAAAAACGCCTCCTCAAATGCCGGAAGCGCGCAAAAAGACCGTTTGAGCCCATCGGTGGAAGGACGAAAACAGCGCGCGCAGCCGGCAAAACATCGTATCCGGCCCCGCTTTGTTGCAGCCGCCGGAAGAGTCCTTTGCCAACTTATGCGCGAATCTTCACTCCTTGAAATCCTCCTCGATGGAATGGCATTAGCATACCAGAGGGGCGTACATTTTGTAAAGTACCGTTCAAGTAGAAAATGATGGTTCATAGATTTCGTAGACTTCGCGCCTTTGGGCGCGACCAAAGGTCTCCGGTCGCCCTTTGGAAACCTTCGGACCCTATTATAATGCAAAATACAAGAGCACAGAGGGCGCCCCGCATGGCGCGCCCTCTGTGTTTAGTCCCTATCTTTGCTTAGTACTTCCCGAACTCCCGGTCGTTGAGCGAGATCCTCGGCCTTGCGGGCTTGGCGTCGCCGCGGCCCTGGGTTAGCGCGCGGGCGGGCTTGGCCTGCACCTGGCCCTTGAGCCGGAAGCGGCTCACCATCTCCTTGAGCAACTCGGCCTGCCCGGAGAGCTCTTCGGAGGTTGCGGCGCTCTGTTCGGCGGTGGCGCTGTTGGTCTGCACGACCTGGCTCACCTGCTCGATGCCGCGGTTCACCTGGGCCACCGCCGTGGCTTGCTCGTTGCTGGCGCGGGCGATGGCGCCCACCAGCTCATTGGCCTTCTCCACGCCCTCCACGATCTTGCCCAGCGCCTGCGCCGTCTCGTTGGCGATCTTCGTGC
>JAEZSC010000149.1 GCA_023422005.1 Bacillota bacterium
GCCATGTGATCACCCTCAAAAGGAACGTTTTATCGTTTCCTTATTATACAACAGAAAACAGCCGCCCAGCCAAAAACGCCGTCATGGCCGCAAGATTTAACAATAACCTGTAAAAAACTTTCCATTCTGATCCATCCATACGCGGATATGATATAATGCGGCCATGCCGAACAAACACAAAATCACTCGTTTTTTATCCACATTGCTGCTGCTGGGTCTGCTGGGGCCGGTGTTGGCCGCCTGCCGCGCGCCGGACGCTACCGCCGTGGCCAGCCGCATGGCCCAGGGCCTAAGCTCGCGCGAATACCCACGGCTGTATCAGTTGCTGACCGATCGCGCCAAAAGCCGCATTACACTGGCCGATTTCAACGACCGTTATGAGTCGATATACGGCTCCTTTGGGCTAACCGAACTCAAGTGCACCGTGGGCGAACTGCGCGACCAGACTGCCACAAGCAAGCTGGCCATGATGCAGCTGGACATCACCTCCGACAAACTGGGGCAGTTTGAGCTGACGCTGGAGGTGCCGCTGGTGCTGCAGAACGGCGTTTGGAAGGTGGAATGGACACCCGCCTGCGTGCTGCCCGGCATGGAGGAGGGCGACAAGGCGGCGCTCAACATCATTCCTGCCCGCCGCGGCGAGATCTTCGACCGCAGCGGCAATCTGCTGGCCCGCAACACCTTCGCGCTGAGTGTGTACGTGCAGACCGGCCAGGTGCAGGATTATGAAATGCTGATCCGCTCACTGGCGCCCAAATTGAGCATGACCGAGAGCGCCGTGCGCAACAAGCTGAACAAGGCCATCGAACAGCAGCAGAAATACAACCGGTGGCTGGCCGACAACGGCGCAGCCCCGGCCGGAACCGCCACGCCCACGGCCATTGCATCCCCCGCGCCCAGCGGCGAGGCAGGCGAAGAAGTGCTGCCGCCCAAGGATCGGTCCATCATCATCAAGACCTTCCCCCGCGACGGGCTGACCCAAGCTCAGCGCGAGGACTTGCAGAAGATCCCCGGTGTGCTCGTGGACGACAGCTTCATGACCCAACTGCGGGAGTATCCTTACTACGACCTGCTCTGCCATGTGTTGGGATACACCGGCCTTATGGACGAGAAGGAGCAGGCCGACCCAAAGAACGCCGCGCTGCCCAAGGATGCCCGCATCGGCAAGGATGGCCTGGAGCAGGCCTATGAATCCAGCTTGCGGGCGCTGCCCGGTTATGAGTTGGCCATCGTGAAGGCCAACGGCGCCAAAGGCACGGTGCTGGCCCGCAAGGACAATGTGGATGGCCAGGACCTTCGCCTGACCATCGACCTGGAGCTGCAGCAGCGCGCGGAGCTGCTGTTAAGACAGTATCTAAAGGAGGACATGGCCGGTTCCGTCGTCGTGATGGACCCCAAGACCGGATATGTACAGGCCATGGCCAGCTATCCTTCCTACGATCCCAACGCCTTCTCCTTCCCGATAGCGGCAGGGTCGGAGCTTGCCGATTACTTCAGCGATCCGTTCAAAACGCCGCTTTACAACCGCGCCACCAAGGGCCTTTATCCGCCGGGCTCCACGTTCAAGCCCTTCACGGCGGTCATGGGTCTGCAGGACGATAAGATTACCAAGAACTTCGTGTTCAACCAGCCCATCGAGAACAACTACTGGACACCGGATGTGAACGGATGGGTTTATCCGCCCATCAAGCGCATGACCGCAACCCCGGGCGCATTGAACCTGGGCAACGCCATCACCTACTCGGACAACATTTACTTCGCCTATGTGGCGATGCAAGTAGGCAACGAACCCTTCGTGCGGCACTGCACGGATTTCGGCCTGAACGAATCGATGAAATTTGACCTGCCGGTGATGCGCAGCAAGATCAGCAACGAAGGCGCCATCAACTCCATGAAGACGCTGGCGGACTCGGGCTACGGTCAGGGGGAACTGCTGGTGACACCGCTGCAGATGGCCACGCTCTTTGGCTCGCTGGCCAACGGCGGCGACATCATGCAGCCGCGGTTGGTGCAAAGCGTATGCCACACCGAGGGTACCCGTTATGTGGCCGATATAACCAACCCAAAAGAAGTGTGGAAATCCGACGTCATACAGAAGACCACGCTGGACACGCTGATGCCGTCGCTTAAAAACGTGGCCAAGATCGGCACAGCCAAAGTGCTGAACACGGCTGAACTGAGAAAATACGGCATTTGCGCCAAGACCGGCACCGCCCAGATCGGCACAGACAAAACCAGGGAAATCGCATGGATCATCGGCTTTACGACCGAGGGCCGTGACGGCGACGACCGCCTGGTTTGCGTGACGGTGGAAGTGCCGGCCGACGAGGGCAACGTGCGTACGGACATCGTAAAGCCCATGTTCCTGCCCACGATTGCGGAGCAGGCAGCATGGGATGAAAAGGATAAAGAGAACGGCAAAGAGAAGGGCTACTGAACCTCTCCCCGGCTCTGGAACCCTCTCCCCCAAGTCACGCTAAACAACTATCTGCTTTATCATTCATATGGTACCGAAGGTTTCCAAAGGGCGACCGGAGACCTTTGGTCGCGCCTGCAGGCGCGAAACTCTTAGGAACCTGAGTAGACAAGTCATATGAGGATGGAGGCACCCCATGCTTCCCATTATACCGCAACCCAACGGCACAACATCCATGGGCAACGGCACTCTGACTCTGCCTGGCGAATTCGCCGTGGATCTGGGCGGCTTTCATGAGCGCTGCTTGAACGCCTTTCGGGAACGAACCGGCCTGTGCCTGCTGCCGGCGGGCGGGCAGCCTTTGCTGCGCCTGCGCCGGGACACCGCATACGCGCCGGAGCAGCACTCGCTGCGCGTGACCGGCCAGGGAGTGGAGATTGCCGCCGGCGGCGAGCGCGGCGTGATCTGGGCGCTTACCAGCCTGTACCTGCTGATGCGGGACGGCACAGCACCATGCTGCGCCATAGAGGGCGACGGCCCGCGCTACGCCCACCGGGGCCTGATGCTGGACTGCGCACGGCATTTCTTCCCGGTGGAAGAGGTGCGGCGTATCGTAGAACACATCTCCCTGGCGAAGATGAACGTTTTGCACTGGCACCTGAGCGACGACCAGGGTTGGCGCATCGAGAGCCGGGCGTTCCCCCTGCTGCATCAGACGGAAAATCAACCCTATTACTCCCAACAGCAGATCCGCGACGTGGTGCGCTTCGCAGCAGACCGCGGTGTGCAGGTCGTGCCGGAGATCGACATGCCCGGCCACACCACGGCCATGCTGGCGGCATACCCTGCCCTCAGTTGCCGCCAGACGCCGGTGGCGCTGGGCCGTGCCGGCGGCATCTTTCCTGTGGTGCTGTGCCCCGGCAAGGAGGAAGTTTTCAATTTCGTTTCCGCGCTGCTGGACGAGGTCGCTCCGCTTTTTGATACGCCTCGGTTCCACATGGGCGGCGACGAGGTGCCGCCCGGGGAATGGCGGGCGTGCGACGACTGCCGCCGGCGCATGGGCGAGCTGGGGATAAGCGAGCCTGCGCAGCTGCAGCGGTATTTCATGGGCCGCGTGCAGCAGCACCTGCGCCGGCTGGGCAAGCAGCCGGTGTGCTGGAACGACACCCTAAGCGCCGGCGCCGTGGATGCCGACGTCACGATACAATACTGGGTGGAAATGACCAAGCGCCGCCCCATGATCCCATATCTCAAGGGCGGCGGGCGCGCCGTGTTCTCTGACATGTTCCATTGCTATTTCGACTATCCCCATGGCGCCACGCCACTCAGGAAGGCATACGCCTATCTGCCCAGCGTGGACGGTCTGGACGCATCCCGTCTGCCCGGCGCGCTGGGTCTGGAGGCCTGCCTGTGGACCGAGCGCATCGAGACCGCACAGCAGCTGGAACAAGCAATTTTCCCGCGGGTCTTGGCCACGGCGGAAGCCGCCTGGAGCCGCGCCCGGGATTACAAGAACTTCGAGCGCCGCCTGCACGCCCACCTGCCCCGGCTGCGGCGTGACGGCGTGGTCTGCACCGAGCCTTCTCTGTGGAACCCAAAGGGCAAGCAAAGGCGCGATCAGGTTGTGGACTATCTGAATCTGATGTTCTCGACCTCTACGCTGGACGACGCGGAGGCGCTCAGCGAGATGACCAACTTGCGGGCGATGTTCAAGTTTGTCCGGGAGTTCTTCCGGCCCGGAGATCTGCTGCATGCGGGGCGGATCAAGAAGGCGTTGGCTTTGAAGAAATAGGCTCTCTCCCTTGAACTCGGGGAAAGGATTTCGCGCCTTTGGGCGCGACCAAAGGGCTTTCCGGTCGCCCTTTGGAAACCTTCGGCCCCACCCTTATGTGCTTATGTATATTTACAATAATAGCCATCCCTTGTAGTGAAGGTTGCGCAGCAAAACATTGTTGCCGATGGCGGATTGATTTCGCCGAGGAAACAGATAGCCCGATAGAAATCGTTACAAAACCCGCCCGCAGGCGTCTCCGTTCCTTATTTCCCGAGATTGGAGCCATGTACAAAAAGCCTGCCTGCCGACGGTTATCGGCAGGCAGGAAACGCGACAATGAGCGAGGTCTCTGAATCGCCGATGGCGCAACCGCGCCATCGGCGAAATACGTTAGTACCACGATTCATCCATATAAAACCCGACCGCCTTGCCCGACATCTCGTTGATAATGACGTTGATGTCACTGATGCGCTCGGTACCGTCGTCGTTCTGGCTGCTCACCTGCACGCGCACCCGGGAGGATACGAGCGTCTTATCCTTGGTGGTCTGGTTGACCAACCACGCGTCGATCTGCTTGAAGCCCATACGCTGCACCAAATTGTAGGATTCGTTGAGCCGCTGCTGCAGCGTCAGCGTTACCTGTTGAATTTGGTTGCCATTGATCTCGGTGTTGAGCGCCAGCGATTTGAAATCGCTCTGACGGATCTCGGCACTGTAGACCTGAAACTGCTCGCCCAGCAAGTCTCCGGCACGGGCGGAATAGTCCACCGGACGCCATTCCAGACGCCAATACAACTCCCGTTCAGACGGCAAGGGCGTGGGCGAGGGCGTAGCCGAGGGCGTGGCGCTGCCTTCGTCACTTGAGCTAGGCGTGGAAGAATGTTTGGGCGTCTTCTTGGTCGCCTTGGCACTCTTGGTGGGCGCGGCGCTCTCGGTGGCCGTGGGGCTGGGCGCGGCCGTAGTCGTAGGCGTTGCCGTGGGCAGCGGTAGCCGCTGTGCCGACACGATTGTGCACTCGTAGCCCGGCAGATCCACGTTGACACCCAGATAGGTCGCGAAATCGTTAATGGCCTTGTCCCTGGCCTGACGCTCCTGATACGTCATGTCCGCCGGATAGATGCACGGCAGCTTGGGCGTGGGCGCCGGCGTGGGGGTCACCGTAACCGTGGGCGTCGGCGTGGCCGGCTTGGGCAAAAACTGCAGCGGGTCGATGTTCAGCAGATCGGATTTCTCGTGATCGAAGCTGCCGGCCAGCGTATAGTTGACCATGGCTGGCAAGCCCCACATCAGCAGCACAAAAGCGCAGGCGAACAGAGCGCCCAGCCACGCCAGCCGCCACTGCCGCCGGAGCCACGCCCATATTTGTCTTCCTATGTTTCGAATTCTCTCCATCGTCACATCCCCAACGGCCGCCCGCGGCCGATCTGTCGAGCCCGCTGCTGCACGGCGGCGCGGCCCCGGCGCGGCGTGCGCACCTTCTTCCTGGGCCGGGCGGGCATCTCCTCCGCCCCGCCGAAGATCACCTGCACGGTGGTACCCACACCCACAGTGCTCTGTATGCGGATGTGGGCATGGTGCACATGAGCGATGATGGCGCACAGCGACAAGCCCAGGCCGGCGCTGTTGTTGCGCCGGGAGCGCTGCTTATCTACCATGTAGAAAGGTTCCATGATCTTGGGCAGCTCATCGGCGGGTATGCCGTGGCCGCTGTCCTTAACCTGCAGCACAGGCCACCCCTCCGGCGAAAGGAAACTGCTCAGTTCTATAACGCTGCCCTCGGGCGAAGCCTTGCGGGCGTTGTCGATCAGGTTGGTTAAGAGGCCGGTCATCAGGTCCCGGTCCATGGGCAGCGTGTCCAACTCGTTGTTGGTCGTCAGCGTCATGTTGCTCTGGGCCAACAGCATTTCCACCGCGGCCTTCACGCCTTCCAGCAGCTCGGCCACGGGTTCCTCCCGCGATTCCAGGCGTTCGCCCTCCAGCGCCACCAGCCGCATAAGCTTTTGCGAGAGCGCCTCGATGCGCAGGCTCTCGTTGTGGATGTGATTGAGCGCCATCTCCTGCTGCTTGGCGTCCAGCCGGGCGCGCAGCAGGATCTCCGAATAGCCGATGATGCTGGTCATGGGCGTCTTGAGCTCGTGGGTCATGTTGGCGATCAGCATACGCCGGTCGTCGGCGGTGGCCTTGAGCTGGGACACATGCTCCTCCACCGCCTGGGACATATGGTTGAAGTCCCGGGCCAGCTCGGAGATCTCGTCGTCCCCCTTTACGGGCAGGCGCTGGTCATAGGTGCCGCCGGATATCGCGCGGGTGGCCTTCTGCAGCGATTTGAGCGGGCGCACCGCCAGGCGGACGCTGACAAACAGCGCCAGGCCCAGCATCGCCAGCACGGCCAAGTCTATGATAGCCACGGTGCGGGCCTGTTGGGCCCCGTCGGAGAACACCTTGGAAATATCCTGTATGTAATAGATCAGATAGTCGTCGTCCAGCAGCGTCGTGTCGCCGGCCACCAGCAATATGTCTCTGTGGTCCACCCGCCGGATAATCCAGCGCCGGGCGTTGTCGCCGGGGGGCGGCAGCAGGTCCAGCGGCTTGAGGTTGAGGGCCTCCTCGGCGTTGTTGAAGAGCGGGTCACCCTGGCCGCCCTGGCGGTATACGGCCAGGTAGGCTGCCTTGGAGTAGAAGAAATAGCGCACATAATTGCGGGCGGCGTTGGTGATGGCCTGCCGGCGGCCGCTCTCCTGCAGGCCGGCGGCGCCGGAAATCGCCGTGCTGGCGCCCAAGGCGGACACGACCATATCGTGGCTGTCCAGCCCGCGCTGCACCTCGCGGTCGATCTCCCGCTGTATGCTCTGGGTGAGCACCAGATAGGTGCACAGCCCCAGTGCCAGCACGATCAACGAGAAGGCAATGATGTAGAAGCGCATCCATAGTTTCATTTAAGCTATCACCGCACTTAGGAAGCGCAAAATAAAGCATGGCATCCGCCTTGCTTGGTCTTTTCCGCCCTGCTTCGTTGTCGTCGGCCGCCTATGCTCTGCGGCATAAGCGACCTCCTCCGCCTGGCAGGACGAAAAAATACGCTGCGCAATACGGACGCCCCATTTATTCAGCGATTCCTTACACTTCCAGCCGGTACCCCAGCTTATAGACGGTCTTGATGTGATCCTCCCAGCCCAGCTTCTTGCGCAGCTTCTGTATGTGGATGTCCACGGTGCGGGTGTCGCCGGAGAAGTCATACCCCCACACCGTCTCCAGCAGGCGGTCGCGGCTCAGGGCGATGTTGACGTTGCGCATCAGCATTTCCAGCAGCGTAAACTCCATGGGCGTCAGCTGCACGACCTCGCCGTTCTGGCGCACCACGCGCTCCACGGTGTCCAGCTCCAGGTCATAGGCGCTCAGCAGGCTGTGCTTGTTTCCGTAGCGGGCCAGCACCTTCTCGATGCGGGCCAGCAGCTCCATCATTTCGAAGGGCTTCACGATATAATCCTCGGCGCCCATCTTGAGGCCCTTTACCTTGTCGGCCACGCTGTTGCGGGCTGTCAAATAGATGACCGGGATGTTGTGGGCCTCCATATGGGGCAGCAGGTCGTAACCCGACAGCCCCGGCAGCATGATGTCCAGCAGTGCCAGATCGTATTTTTGCTCTTTGAGCATCTCCAGCGCCTGGCGGCCGTTGTTGGCCACCTCATAACGGTAGCCCGCTACCTCCAGGTTCATACTGAGCAGCTCCGATATCGCTATGTCGTCCTCTACAATCAGGATCATGCTGGACATATACTCACCTCGGTTTATTTATTTTACCATTTGCGCGCATTCTTTGCACGGATGAAAATTTTCCATAGTTCGCGTCCTGCGACAAAAAGGCGCAAAATACCATGTATTTCTTAGACACCAAAAAAGGCTCATCGGTTCCAGAGGAACACACAGCCGCCCGCCGAAGGCTCGGCAGGCGGCTTCATGCACGTTTGAGCAAAGTGTTAAAGGTCTTCAGGCTTCCCCTGAAGGGGAAGGCTTCTATGTGTTAATTGGCGTCTACAGAACCAGCATCTACCATCCCCAGCAGATCCTTCCACAACGGGTGGTTGCGGTCCAGCACGATGGTCGCGTCTTGGGTCAGCGCGTTTTTGAGCGCCTGCAGGCTGCGCCAGTAGCCGTAAAACTCGGTGTCCTTGCTGTAGCCCTGAGCGTAGATCTCCAGCGCCTGGGCGTCGGCCTGGCCTTCGATGGTCTTGGCCTGGGCAATGGCCTCGCTTTCCAGCTTGCTGGCCTCCAGGTCCGCCTCGGAAACGGCCTTTTGATAGGTCTCCTGGCCTTCGCTGCGCAGCTGCTGGGCCACCTTCTGGCGGTTGGCGATCATGCGGTCATAGGTGCTCTGCAGGTTTGTGGAGGGCAGCAGCGTGCGGTTGACCTGCACATCCAACACCTCCATGCCGTTGTTGCGCAAAGCGTTGTTCATCTCCTTCAACGCGCCTTTGAGGCGCTCGTTGAACAGATCCTTGTTGGAGATGAAATCGCTGGCTTGGGTCGTGTTGATGGTCTGCACCAGGATGGGGTAGATCGTGTTGTCCAGCAGTTGGTTGGCGCGGCTCTCGGTCTGCTGGGTCGCATTGAACACCACGGGGTTGGCGATGCGCCACTGGGCGTACATCATGACCTCGTACTGATTCTTGTCGCTTGTGTTGACCTTCTCCTTGGCGGAGATATACGTGTACAGCCAGCTGTTGTATTTCTTGACGGTATCCACGAAGGGCATCTTGAAGTACAGGCCCTTGCCGTACACGACTTTGACCGACGGGGCCTTGCCCACGGTACTCATGAGGTCGGGGTATTGCTCGGTGTAGGTGATTTCCGGATCCAGCACGACCATGGTGGCCGTGCCGAAGCGATAGACGGCAGCCTGCTCGCTTTCACCCACGGTGAAGGTGGACAGGTTGAACAGCACCACGGCGGCCAGCACCACGGCCACGGCGATGATCACGCCGCGCACGGCCTTTAAGCCTTCCTTGACTTCTCCGCGCTGGTTAACATTGATCGTGGACATTACTGGTCACCTCCTTGCTGGGTCTGCTGCGGGGCGGGTGTGGGCTGCGCATAGGGCTTGGGCGTGGCGGCCGGAGCTGTAGCAGAAGCCTCCTCGCCGATGTTGAGCAGCTTGAGCATGCCGCCGTTGTCGTCCACGATGTAGAGCTTGCCGGCGGAGGCCAGTATGCTCTCCAGCGTCTCGATGAGCAGGCGCTTGCGGGTGATGTCCTTGGAGTTCACGTACTTCTGGTACACCTCGTTGAACTCGGCGACCTCGCCCTGGGCCTGGGCCACGGTTTTGGCCTTGTAGGCCTCGGCCTGCTGCAGCATCTGGTAGGCCTGGGCGCGGGCGGCAGGCACAACCTGGTTCTTGTACTTCTCCGATTCGTCCAGCTTGCGGGTCTTCTCGTTCATGGCGTTGTTGACGTCGGCATAGGCGTCGCTGACCTCGGAGGGCACGGAGATGTTCTGTATCATGACGTCGCGCACGTCCACACCCATGCCGTAGGGGGCCAGCATCGCGCGGAAGTCGTTCTTTACCTGGGCGGCGATGTCCTGCTTGTTGAGCAGAGCGTCGTCCAGCGAGCGGCTTTGCAGGTTGCGGCGCAGCACGGTCTCAAAGGCGCACTGCAGCGTGTCGAAGGGTTTGTTGGCGCGGTAGAGGAACGAGGAAACGTCCTCCACAATGACCTGGTACACAGCCTCGATTTGCACGATGTTCTGGTCCCCGGTCAGCATGATGGCCTCGTCGGGCACATCGTTGTACTCAGCCTGGTTCTGGTCGGAACCGGTGCGGGTCGTGCGGAAGCCGTACTCCATCGTGTAGAGCTGGGTGCGGCTCTGGGTGCGCACCTGCTGGATGAAGGGCATGTGCCAGTATAGCCCGGATTCCCTGGTGTATTCGATGCGCCCGAAGGTCAGCACCACGGCCTGGTCGCCGGTGCGCACCTGATAGATGCCCGTCAGCGCTACGACGATGGCAGCTGCCAGCACGGCCAGCAGCGCGATGTTGCGGATGCGATGTCCTTTCAAATTCCAATCCCTCCTGTGTCGATAGATATAGAGTAGCAAACCGGACAGCCAAAACCAACGCCTGACGCGCAAAAACCGCGCCGGGCGCGCTCAAAGCCGGAAAAAAGCGCTCGAATTGTCAGGATTGTCAGAGCTCCCGGTGGTGGAAGGCGCTGCGGCCGGCCGCATAGTCGGCCATGATGTGGCCATGGCCGTCCAGCAGGTATTTGTATGTAACCAGCCCATCCAGCCCCACGGGGCCGCGGGCGTGCAGCTTGCCGGTGCTGATGCCGACCTCGGCGCCCAGGCCGTAAACATAGCCGTCGGCGAAACGCGTGGAGCAGTTCCAATAGACGCCGGCGGAATCCACCCGGCCCTGGAAGCGCGCCGCCGCCGCGGCGTCGGCGGTCACGATGGCGTCGGTGTGGTGGCTGCCGTGGCGATTGATGTGGTCCACGGCCTCGTCCAGCGAATCCACGATTCGCACGCTCAAGATGTAATCCAGATACTCGGTGTCCCAATCCTCATCGTTCGCCGCCTGGCACGCGATGAGCGCCTGGGTGCGCGGGCAGCCCTTGAGCGTCACATGGGCGGCGTCCATGGCGGCCTTGAGCACCGGCAGGAAGGCCGGGGCAGCCGCGGCGTGCACAAGCAGCGTCTCGGCGGCGTTGCACACGGCCACATACTGGGTCTTGGAATCCACTGCAACGGCAACGGCCATGGCGACATCGGCGGCTTCGTCCACATACACATGGCAGATGCCGTCGGCATGGCCCATGACCGGTATGCGCGTATGATCCATGATGTAGCGCACAAAGGCGTTGGAGCCCCGGGGGATGATCAGGCTGATCGTATCGTCCTGGGCCAGCATATCGGTGACATCCTGCCGGGTCTCCAGCAGCGCGGCGTAGCCCTCGGGCAGCCCGGAGGCCACCGCCGCGCGGTGCATGGCCGTGAACAGCGCCCGGTTGGTAAGCAGCGCCTCGGCGCCACCCTTGAGCAGCGCTGCGTTGCCGGATTTAAGGCACAGGCCGCCGATCTGCACCAGCGCGTCGGGCCGGCTTTCGAACACGACGCCGATGACGCCGATGGGGCAGGTCACCCGCCGCAGCGCAAGGCCGCTGTCCAGCTCCCGGGCCACCTGAACATGGCCCAGCGGGTCGGCCATGGCGGCCAGCTGGCGCAGCCCGTCGCACACGGTGGCCAGTTTTTTCTCGTCGAACTTGAGCCGCTTGAGCAGCGGCGCGGCCAAGCCTTCGGCCTCGATTCTGGCCAGGTCCTCGCGGTTGGCGGCGAAGATGGCCTCGCGGTCGGCCTGCAGGGCATCGGCCATGGCGCGCAGCGCGCCGTCGCGCACGCCCGAGGGCGACTGCGCCAACGCGATGGACGCTTCATAGGCCCTTCTGGCCAGCTCTGCGATCGATTGTTCCATGGCGGTACTCCTTTCAGCCGGCAATCTGCGGCAGCATCTCGTTGATGCTCGGCAGGAACATGGTTACGAAGGTCAAGGCCGTCATCACCAGCACAACCAGAGCAACCCCTGCCCAACCGAGCCAGTGGGCGCCCTTGATGGGTTCCGGCACACCCGGCACATTGCTCCAAGCCGCGTTTGCGGGCGTCACCCGTTTGAACAGCGCCCACAAGCCCCAATACAATAACGCAAAGGGCGCCGACAGGATGCACCACGTGACGATTTCGGCCACAGCCGGAGACATGCTCTGGGTGAAGGTGAAGCCTTGCCAGCCGGCGATCGGCGTATGGGTCACGATCAGATTGGTGGCCAGCGCCATGGTGTTGTAGGCGGCATGGGCGAAGATGCCGGGCAGGATGGCGCCGCTGCGCCAGGCCAGCAAGCCCATCACCACGCCCACGGCAAAGCGCGTGGGCGCACCCACGATGTCCATGTGCACCAGGGAGAAGATCAGGCTGCTCCACAGTATGGCTGGCCACTTGCCGGTGACGCCGCCCAGCGAGCGCTGCACCACGCCGCGGAACAGCGGCTCCTCGGCCACGCCGGCGCTCACGCCTACCGCCAGCGCCGCCGCCGCCAGCGCGCCCCAGGATTTGGGCTCGATGAAGCTCGTATCCTGCAGCCTGGCGCCCAGCAGCTCGGTGAAGATGCTGCTCCAGGCCACCGTGGGGCCGGCCACAGCCACAGCCAGCGCCGCGCCCAGCGCCGCCGCCAGCGCGTTCTGTGCGGCGGTGGTGCGGTTGCCCATCAGCGCCCGCACGGGCACCTTGCAGATGAGCATATAGCCCACCAGCGGTACAAGCAGCAGCAGCTCCGAAAAGCCCAACAGCGCATAGTTGCCATAGGGCCCCAGGCGGAAGCTGGCGCCGGCCTGTTCCAGCAGCACATCGGCCATCATGCCAACCGCCGCCGGCGCGCTGGCGATGGTCATCCAAAGCACGAAGGCAAGCACCAGCAGGCCGGAGCCCATAAATGTATATTTGCGCTTCACAGGTTCACCCCGGAAATGTTTTTATTGATTCATTACACCATAAAGCTGCGCGTGATGCAAGCACGGTGCCAATGGCAGTTCGGTTACATGGCAGCACGATGATACAACTCATGGAAATATTGCCGCCGTTCCAGCAACTGCCCGAAGCCGCCCCGCTCCACGACGCAGCCATCCCGCCACACGACGATGTCTTCAAAATCACGGATGGAATCCAGCCGATGGGCGATGGCCAGCACCGTTTTGCCCCGCAGGCGCCGCATCACGGCGGCCATCACGCGCTGTTCGGTCAGGTTGTCGATGGCCGAAGTCGCCTCGTCCAGTATGACCACGCTGGCGTCGGTAAACCAAAGCCGCGCCAGTGCCAATTGCTGGCGCTGGCCGCCGGACAGGCTGACGCCCCTCTCGCCCAGCGGTGTGTCCAGGCCCTTTTCCAGGCTGCGGCAAAGCGCTTCCAGGCCCACCTGCCTCAGGGCTTCCATCAGTTCTTCCTCCTCCACGGCATGGTCGAACACCAGATTCTCCCGAAGCGTGCCGTCGAAAACCGGTGGGTCCTGGGGCAGATAGGCGATGTGAGCGTAGTAGCTGTTCAGGTTCAGCGTGCCCAGGTCTTTGCCATCCACCCGCACGCTGCCCACCTGGGGCTTGAGCAGCCCAACCAGCAGCTTGACCGCCGTGGACTTGCCCGAGCCGCTCTCGCCGACAAAAGCCGCCGTGCTGCCGCCGGCGATGGTCAGGTCCAGACCGCGGAGCAGCCGGCCCTCCCCATAGCCATAGTCTACGCCGCAGAAGCCCAGCTCGCCGCGCAGCGCTTCGACGGGCTCCCCGGCAGCAAGCTGCGGGTCCTCTGCGGCGTCCAGGAACTGCGCGTACCGCGCGTAGGCCGTGCGGTCCAGCTTGTACTCCACATAGAGGACGTTGAAGATCGCGATGGGCGTGTATGCGTTGTCCACCAGGGCGATGAGCGCCACGATCTCACCGATGGAGAGCTGCCGGGTGGACCAGCCATAGATCAGGATGCCGATCTTCACAAAACCGATGAGCACCGCAAAGGCCGTAAAGAAGGCCTCATGGATCAACGTCATTCGCACCTTGGCGGATACAATCTCCCCCTTGGCCCGCCGGGCCTTCTCCAGCTCGGCTCCAAACCGGCGGTACACGCGGAAGACGACCATCTCCATGAAGCCCCGCACCAGCACATGGTTGAAGGCCTCCTCATTGCTCAGGATGCGTTCCTTGACGCGGTACAGCGCCTGCAGCAGCAGGCGGGAAATGGCAAACACGGCGACATAGCCCACCAAAATGGCCAGCATGACCGCCTTGCTGATGGCCAGTATGAACAGGATGCTGAAGGCCATGGCAGGCAGCAGCTCGCTGGCCAGGCGCAGCCAGTAGTAGTACAGCATACCCCGGCCCGCTGCGGCGCCGTTCTCGATGCGCTGGATCAATGTGCCAGTACCCAGCTTTTGGTACTGAAGATAGTCGATGACCGACACCTTGCGCAGCGCGGCGGTCTTCAAGTCCAGATACACGCTGTGCTCCAGCTTGCGCGCCGGGTAATTATAGACGTAGTTGATGACATAGAGCGCGATCATCGCCGAACCATAGATGGTGATGCTGCCCAGGGTCAGCGTGCCGGCGGTGAAGCGGTCAATGACGGTTTGGAAGTAACGCGAGCCAAAGCTTTGCAAAAAGGTCTGGGTCAGCCCAATGAGAAAATAAATGACAAACAAGCCCTTGTGATCAAGGGCGATCTTTTGCAGGTGTTTCATAACCGTACTCCTCTCACATTTGGGATGAAACGAAGGGTACGGTTGAGTCTGTTGACCGGGTCAGCCAAGCTCAATATGGTTTGTCAACAGTTTCTCAACCATATTGAGCGGTTACCTCGCATGTATCTCACTGCTTGCCTCCTTGGGCCCTGACCATCAAGTGGGCTTGGCCTCGCTTGTCTCCTCAGCTTCGCGCAGGGCGCGGAAGTCCCGCTCGATGCTGTGACGGGAGAGCTCCGCCTGCAGCGCGGCGATCAGGCGCTCCCGCTCTGCCTGGAAGGGGATGGTCGCATCGAACACCACGGGGCGCCCGATGTAGATGGCGCTGTCCTGCTTGGATGGATAAATCGGGTAGAAGTGCAGCGCCTTGCCCTCGGCCCGCCAATACATCTGCGCCAGGTGCAAAAAGCCGTTGTACATCTCCCCGGCGTCACCGCTCTGGTCGGTGTAATCGCGCTCGGGCATGATGAGCAGGTTGTGCCCTTCACGCAGCGCCTTGAGGCTTTCCCGGAAGGTCGTCAAAATCTCCTTGCGGCCACGGTACACGGCGATGGACCGCATGGAGCGGAAAAACGCCTGCGTCAGCGGTGCGACAATGCCCGCGCACAGCTTGGCGATGGGGCCGGGCATGTGGTAACGCGACGGGAACGTGTAGGTGGAGAAGTGATGATAGCACTCCTTGGCGTCCATCAGCGTGGACAGCGTCCACACGCGGAACTCCATGGGGATCCACGCCATCATCTCCACCGGTCCATACATGTTCTGATGGCGGCCGACGAATACCGCCGGCTGCTCCGCGATGTGCTCCATTCCGTAGATCGGGTGCCGCCGGTGCGTCACGCGCCAATACCAACGGCAGAACCGGTACAACGGTCCAAAGATCGTATGCTTGGAAGCCATCATCGCGCGGTATACCTCCCAATGCATTCATGGATGTGGGGCCAGGGGCTGGGCTTCTCCAGCCACACCAACCGATAGGGTGTGCCGCCCGCGGGCTGAGCGGTTTCCGAACGGCCGGTAAGCGCATAACCCTGGCGCCCATAGAGCGCCAGGTTGCCGTGGCTGCGCTCGCCGGTGAAGAGCGCATAGTTCCCGCACGAGCTGAGAGCTTCCTCTATGGCGGCCATAAGCCTGCGGGCCACGCCGCCACGCTGGGCCTGGGGCAGCACGAACAGGCGGCCGATATGGGCCGTGCTCCCCACCAGTTTCCCCCGCACGCCGCCTATGATACGCCCATCCGCCACGGCCTTCAGGGCGATGGCGCCGCCCTCCAGGGCCGCCAGCACATCCTGCACGGTCTCTGTCAGCGGCGGAATGCTCCAGTCACCATAGAGCTGGCCCTGCTCGCGGAAGGCCAGCCGCTGGCTGCGCAGCAGCTCCTCCGCATCGGCCGGCCCGATGGGCAGAACCTGCACCGGCGACGCTTGGGGGCGCAGCTGCATCTCATAATAAGGTACGGCAATCTGCCGGGTGTTGTGAAAGTCCAGCGTGTCGGCGTTGACGCAGCCAAAGCCGAAGCGCTCGTAGAACCCCCTGGCCCAAGGCACTGCCCACGCCGTGATCACCGGCCAGCCCTGGGCCCGGCAATGCTCCAGCGCCCGCTCCATGAGCGCGCGGCCGATGCCCATGCCCTGGTGCTCCGGTGACACGAATATGCGGCCGATCTCACCACCGGCCAAGGTCACCGTGCCGATGATCCGGCCACCTTCACGGGCCGTCAGCACACCGCCCGCCGCTACGTCGGCCATCACGGTCTCATCGCTGTGGTACTCACGGAACATCTCCATGGCAGCAGCGCTATAGGCCGCGCCATAGCTGAGCTCCATGGCCAGCCGCACGAAACCCAGCAGTTCCTCCAGTCTTTCCGTTGCCGTATAAAACTGTATATGCATGACTGTATTATATCATGTCCCCGGGCAGGGGGAAGGCTTGTTTCCTATGGCGATATCTCCCGTGTCACCATCGTAAAACACCTCCATCAGGCACAGCCCCCATGCCGGCGCCCGGGGCCCCGCCTGGGCGCGGCTGCCGCCGGCCAGTATGCAGGAGAACGCCTCGGGCTGCAGCTGCCCGCGGCCCACCAGAACCAGCGTGCCCACGAAGATGCGTACCATGTTGTAGAGAAAACCGTCGGCGGCCACGTCGAAGCTGATGAAGTCGCCGTCCCGGGTCACACGGGCCATCGTAACGGTCTTGTTCGGGTCCCGCTTGGGGCCGCCGGTGCTCTGGAACGCCGTGAAATCGTGGCTGCCCAGCAGCGCCTGCGCGGCGCGATCCATGGCCCCGTCGTCCAAGCGCTGAGGGATGTACCAACTGGTGCGCCGGTGCAGCGCGGTGCCGCTGCGGCGGTTGCAGATCGTGTAACGGTAATGCTTGCCCACGGCGGAGAACTGGGCGTGAAAGCGGTCCGGCACCTCGCAGGATTCCCGCACGCGGATGTCGTCGGGCAGATGGGAGTTGATGGCCACGGCCCAACGCTGCGGCGGCACAGGCGCCTGGGTGCGGAAGTTGGCCACCTGGCCCAGCGCGTGCACGCCGCTGTCGGTACGCCCGGCGCCATACAGCGTCACGCGCTCGCCGGACACATCCTGTATGGCCCGCTGAAGCGCGTCCTGCACCGTGGGCGCGTTGATCTGGCTCTGCCAGCCGCCGTAGGCGGTGCCCTCGTATTCTATGATGAGCTTGATGTTGGTCATTTCCCCTCGGCTGTCCGAAAAGGCTGCGCCTTTTGGCCAGCCTTTTCGCGTCCGATGCTGTGGCATCGTACGCGATTCAGACGACTTGTCCTTGCCTTTCATTTATCGCCCGCCGCTGCATCGGCCTGTGGGCCGACCGCCAATCCGCAAGCGAATTGCCTTGCGGACATGTCGCCGGGTGTTACCCCCAGCTTTACGCAGTGTCGGCTTTAGACGACACAGGAGTAAAGCTGAGCAGTGCTTGCACTGCGAAGGGGCGATATCTTGACGACTAGTTCTCATATTTCGTTTCTTAGAACGTTATTCCACCTGTTGGCGGGTTCCTTTGCCTACCATGTAACTGTACTATGTTTCCCTCCGGCGGATGAACCGCCGTCGGAATCATCCATCTCTTCTCATGCCAGAGTTTTCAGACCGTCTATCAAAGCAGTGAATCAGCCGCTCGGTGCCGATGGCGCTGATCATGAGCCGCTCCCGGCGGTCACCCAGCAACCGCTGCGTCCAATCGGTGGGGCCGCCGTCGGCCAGGAAAATCCTGTTCCCATCCCCATCGAGGGCGTATATGTGGAAACCCACGCCGCGGTAATAGGTCTGATCAAAGCGCTGCAGATGGGTGATCTGCATGCCCAAACCGGCGGCCTGCTCGCCCAGCTCGCGGGCCAGGCGCTCAGCCGCGGCGTCATACTGCACGATCTCCAGCTCCAGCGGGCCGAAGCGATACCCCTGGCGCGAAAGCGCCGCCGCCAGCGCCGCGTAGAAGCCGGCGTGTTCCGCGAAGGCCTCTCGTTCGAAGGCCGCGCCCCGCCCCGCCGAGCACAGCGCGAAGATCTGAAAGTGGGGAAAGGAGTTGGGATCGTTGGTGGGCTGGGCGCGCACCAGACGCTGGCTGGCGCACAGGCGCACGGGCTCGGCTGGCTGCCCCTGCTGCAGCAGCACACGCCGGCGCAGCGCGCATTCCAGCGCCATCAGGTTGGTCGGGTCGCTGGCCACATCGGTGTTGCGCACGGTGGATACGACATTGTTCTGATCCACCGGCCCCAGCACCGAGGCGCAGCCCAGCGGCGAAAGCGGCGAAGGCTCTATGGCCTCGAAGCGCCCCTGCAGCAGCTCAAAGGCCGCCAGCTCCACCCGGCGCAGCGCCAGCGGCGGCACGCCGGCGGGGCGCACAAAGCGGTGTTCCCGGTACTGGCGCAGCACGTCGGCAGGGGTGAGCGCCCCGACGCGCCGGCGGTACACCTCCAGCAGCAGGCTTTGCAGGTCCGTGGGTTGCAAGCCCCGGGTCAGCGCGTCCAACGCGCCGGCTTCCAGCTGCCGGCCGATGCGCTCCAGCAATCCTTCCTTCATCACTGCTGCCCCTCCCCCTGCGCGCTCCACAGCGCCGCCGCCTCACGGAAATACGCGCCGCATTTGCCCACCTCACCCAGCACGCGCTCGCGGCCCTCAGCGCTCAGGTGCCAATTGCCCCGGCCGGTGTTCTGGGTCTCCGTGGGCACCACGCAGAACGCGGCCTCGGGGAAGAACCAGCCGTAGGTCATCAGCGCCCGGCGGGCGTGGTAGGCCTTGCAGCACAGGATGGCCGTGCGGATGTTGAGTCCCAGCGCGTCGGTGACCTCCCGGGAAAACCGCGCGTTGTCCACCGTGTGGGTGGAGCGGTCCTCCCGCAGTATGGCCGCCTCTGGCACGCCATGGCGCAACAATACGTCACGCTGGTAGGCCCATTCGCTGTCATAGGGGCCGGGGTATTCCTCGCGGCCCTCCTGAGGGCCGTCAAAGTGATCCTTCTTGTAGCTGTGTGCACCGCTGGGCAGCACCAGCGGCGCGTAGCCTTCCCGGTAGAGCCGCGCAGCGCATTCGCACATCTGCGGACGACCGCTGCCGGGCACCAGTATGATGTCCGCCGGCTGCGGCTGGTCCTCTATGAAGATGAAGTCGGTGATATCCTGCAGGATGCGGTTCATATGCTCCTCCTGTAGCGGACCTCCGCGAGGTCGCGGCCGATGTGCAGCGTCCTGGCCGCGCCATCCGCCGCGAAGCCCTGCTTCTCGTAGAAGCGGCGCGCTCGGCTGTTCTGCTCGAGCACCCACAGCACGGCCTGGCTGAAGCCCATCTCCCGCAGCGCCTGCAGCGCGTGGGCCATGGCCGCGGAACCCAAACCCTGCCGCCAATATTCCGGCAGAAAGTAGATCGCGCCGATCTCGCCGCAGTCCCGGGCATCGTCGTCCATGCATGGATGGGCGTTGATCAAGCCCGCCTCCACACCGTCGGACAGCACCAGCCAGTACATCGCCTCCGGAAACGCCTGATATGCCTGGCGGAACCGCTGCGCGCGGGCGTCCGGCGTGATATTGTCCAGCACATCATCGGGCACGATGCCCCGATAGGCGGCCTGCCAGCCCAGCGCGCCGATGCGCCCCATGGCGTCGGCATCGTCCAGCGTGGCTCTTTTTAGCTGTATCTGCATCCTATCCTACCTGCCATGCGTCTTTTGTGACCGCATACAGCTTGCAGTCATGGTACTTGCGGTCTTTTCCCAGAATGTACTGCTTGAGCAGACCTTCATACCGCAGCCCCGACTTTTCCATGACGCGGCCGGACGCTGGGTTTTCTATAAAGTGCTCCGCTTCCACGCGGTTGGCCTGTAGAACATCGAAGGAAAACGTGATGGCGGCCTTCACGGCCTCCGTGGCATACCCCATGTTCCAGTGATGGCTGCCCAGCCAATAACCAAGATTGATCCGATCCTGGCTGAAGACGGGTTTCAGATTGAGCAACCCAATCAATTGATCGCTTTCCTTGAGCGCGATGCCAAAGCGGAAGCAGCCGCCGCGCTCATAGCCGGCTAGGATGGCCGCAATGAATGCCGTCGTCTCTTCCAGCGAGCGATGCGGCTGCCACGCCAGAAATTCCGACACAGGCTCATCGCTGGCAACCCGAAACAGTGCCTGGGCGTCGTCGCCGGCAACAGCGCGCAGACGCAATCGCGGTGTCTCTATGGTTAGGAGAGGTTGGAGCTTCTCCAGCACATCGTCACCCCCCAATGCCCGGCTATGCCTAAAAGAACAGCCCTCTGGAAAACACCATGTCCACGACCACGGCGCCCACCAGCGCCAGCGTGGCCAGCCCTGCCCACAGGTCCGTGATCGTATAGCGCAGCACCTTCATGCGGGTGCGCCCATGACCGCCCTTGTAGCAGCGGGCCTCCATGGCCATGGCCAGCTCGTCGGCCCGGCGGAAGGCGGACACGAACAGCGGCACCAGCAGCGGCACCATGTTGCGGGCCCGGCGCAGAATGTTGCCGGTCTCAAAATCTGCACCGCGGCTGGCCTGGGCCTTCATGATCTTGTCGGTCTCCTCCAGCAGCGTGGGGATGAAGCGCAGCGCGATCGTCATCATCATGGCCAACTCGTGCACGGGCAGCTTGAGCTTCTTCAGCGGCCCCAGCAGCTGCTCGATACCGTCGGTGAGCGCCAGCGGCGAAGTCGTCAGCAGCATCACCTGCGTACCCAGTATCAGGAAGATCAGCCTCAACGCCATGAAAAGCGCCAGCTGTATGCCGGTGTCGGATATCGTCAGGAACCGCCATTGCCAGTAGACATGGGTGCCCTTGGTCAACAGCAGGTTGATGGTCATCGTGAACAGTATGATGAACATCAGAGGCTTTAGGCCCTTGATCAGATAGCGGATACGGATGCCGCTTAAGAGCGCCGCCGCCGCGACGAACAGGAATGCCGCCAGGTAACCGGCCAGGCTCTTGATCAGGAAGATCAGCACGATGTATACGCCGGAGATCAGGATCTTGGCCCGAGGGTCCATGCGGTGCAACGGCGAATTGCCGGGGAAATACTGCCCCAGCGTGATGTTACCGAACATCGGCGTTGCCCCCCTTCCCCAGCCGCGTAAGCACGAAGTCCCGCAGCTCCTCCAGCGTCACGATGCCGCCGGGCACCTCCATGCCCCGGCTGCGCAGCGCCTCGCCCAGCGCCGCCACGGCGGGCACATCCAGGCCCATGTCCCTAAGCTGCGCGCTGCGCTCGAACACCTGGCGAGGTGTGCCGTCGATGGCCACCTGGCCGTGGTTCATCACCAGCACGCGGCCAGCCACACGGGCCACCTCGTCCATGCTATGGCTGACCATGATCACCGTACAGCCGCGCTCCCGGTGGATGCGGCTAACCAGCGCAAGTACCTCTTCCCGTCCCAGCGGGTCCAACCCCGCCGTGGGCTCATCCAGTATCAGCACCTTGGGCTGCATGGCCAGCACGCCGGCGATGGCCACGCGCCGGCGCTGCCCGCCGGAGAGCTCGAAGGGCGAACGGCCCAGGATGTCCTCTCCCGGCAGGCCCACCTGGGCGAGAGCCTCGCGCACCCGCAGGCCCACCTCGGCATCGCCCAGGCCCATGTTGCGAGGCCCGAAGGCCACATCCCTGGCCACGGTCTCCTCGAAGAGCTGATGCTCGGGGTATTGGAACACCAGCCCCACCAGCCGGCGCAGCTTTTGCAGGTCGGCCTTGTTGCGGGTGTCGATGCCGTCCACGGTCACCGTGCCGCCGGTGGGCTTCAGCAGCCCGTTGATGTGTTGTATCAAAGTACTCTTGCCGGAGCCCGTATGGCCGATCAGGCCCACGAAGCTGCCGTCGTCAATCGTCAGGCTGATGCCCTCTATGGCAGTCGTCGTAAAGGGGCTGCCCGGCAGAAAGACGTGGGTCACGCCATCGAAAATAATCGCCATAACGCCTCCGCCATCTCCTCCACCGTCAGGATGCCCTCATCCATGGCCACGCCGGCCTCGGCCAGCATGCCCCGCAGCTCCGCCATGGGCGGCACATCCAGGCCCATGGCCTTAAGCTTTGCCCGGTGGGCGAACACCTCTCGCGGGGCGCCCTGCAGCGCCACGCGCCCGTTGTCCATCACGACCACGCGGTCGGCCAGGGCCGCTTCCTCCATGAAATGGGTGATCAGAATCACCGTGATGCCCTCGGAGCGCAGCGCCTGTATCGTGCGCAGCACCTGCCGGCGGCCCTTGGGGTCCAGCATGGCCGTGGGCTCGTCCATCACGACGATCTCCGGGTACAGCGCCAGCACGCCGGCGATGGCCACCCGCTGCTTCTGGCCGCCGCTGAGCATGTGCGGCGCCTTGAGCGCGTAGGCCGTCATATGCACGGTCTCCAGCGCGTCGTCCACGCGGCGGCGGATGTCCTCCCGGGGCACGCCCAGGTTCTCCGGGCCAAAGGCCACGTCGTCTTCCACGACGTTGGCCACCAGCTGGTTGTCGGGGTTCTGAAACACCATGCCGCAGGTGCGGCGGATCTCCCACAGGTTGGCCTCGTCGGCGGTGTCCATGCCCTTCACCTGCACATCGCCGGTGGTGGGCAGCAGCAACGCATTAAAATGCCGGGCCAGCGTGCTCTTGCCGGAGCCGTTGTGGCCCAGAACGGCCACGAACTCGCCGCGCTGCGCGGCGAAATCCACGCCGTCCAGAGCCGGCGGCGGGGGGGCCTCGTTCTCACCCGGCGGGTAGGCAAAGCGCACCGCCCGGGCCTGTATCATGGTTTCCTGGATTTGATCGGTCATCGGTACTCCATCGGGGTTGTTATCTGATCTATTTTACATCAGATGGGGAAAATGGGAAAGGGTGAGCGGAGGCTCTAATCGTTTTGCCTTGATTACAAAGGGCAAAGGAAGCAGCACTGCCAGCTTATTAAGTACTCTAGTCAGAGAATTTTTCAAAAAGATGATCCAACTCAGATCTATCAGATAGTACGCCGTTGCTTATAAACTTTTCAATTTCGATGCTTCCATCTATACAAAATTCTACTTCCCATCGTTGACCAGGTACAGCGATTTCGACCATAATACTGTCTCTGACTTTGCTTAGTCGATAATAAATTTTACGGTTCTCCAGTTTATCGAGAAATTCGATAAGTTGTTTCATATTCTGCCCCTTTACCAAATCGTTGTCTTGTGGTATCCCTATCGTTTCCTTGCCTTGAATACAAAGGTCAAGGGAAGCATCTTCGCTTTCTTGATAAACAACATTCTTGTCCATACCAGCGCCCTCCGAAAATTTCCTTCTTTAAGAATAACAAAAAGAACCATTACGCCGCTACCGGTCTCTTGTCAGTATCCCCTTGCTGAACGGTATGTTTCTTGTGCCCCACTGGTCGCAACGGCTGGTCGGCATCGTTACTGCGGTTCACAGGCCGCTCTCATTAACATCAAATGATAGACAGGGAGATTCTTCGCTGCGCTCAGAATGACAAAACGGGTTGTAGCCCAAGGCACAACCCGTTTTGATGGAAGAAATCAGTTTTTAGACCGGAATCAGTTCCCTGGCATACTCCTCGAATACGCTTTCCATCAACGCGTGCCCCTTCTCGTTGGGGTGGATGCCGTCGGCGCACATAAGGTCGGAATAGTTGCGCTGAGAGAGGAAGGCGTCCCGTACATCCACCAGCGGACATGCGAACTGCCGGGCCAGGGTGCTCACGGCGTTGCTGTAGCGCTCATGCCAGCGGTAAATGTGGTGCACATCCCCCAGCCAGCGCAGGATGTTGCGGGCATCGGCGCCGTTGCGGGTGATCCAGCGAAAATAACGTTCGGCGTCCAGCGGTGGCAGCGTGACCAGCACCGGCGTGATGCCGCGATCCTTAATGCTCTGTATCATGCCGGAATAGCACGCAATGAAATCCTGCAAAGGCGTGTTGGGCTGGTGCTCGGCCTCGGGTTCCCGGGCCACCTCGTCCCAGTTGAAATCGCAGTCATTGCCGCCATATTCCAGCACCGCCGCCTCGAAGGCCGCGCCGCTCTCCAGCGTGCGCGAGAGGGACTTGGAGCCCTTGGGCGCCGTGGAGCCGAAGCGGGAGTTGTTGGCCACGGCGATGCCCAGGCGGCGGGAAAAGGTAGCGGCTGCATTGTCTGGCAGGATGGAGTAGCGCCCGTTGGCCTCGTTAAGCACCACGCCCTGCAACAGCGAATCGCCCCATATGGCGATGGATGGTTTCATGTATATCACCAGCCTTTGATCTTAGAAGAAGTATAACACCGCGCCTTGTAGTTTTCAATACTACATTGTGAAGTTCTTGTTAACTCTCCGTATCAAAAGTTTGCTCACATACTCCAAAACCCATACGCCATGCAGAAATGGGAGAAGCACAAAAGCCATTTGCCGACGGCCGGTTCATCCGGCCTAGGAAGCATATTCACGGATAGAATCGCTCAAAAAAGCCCGCCGCAGCGAGCCAATCCTTTGGAAAAATGTATGTGCCGAAGAACAAAGAGGCCTCCCGGCGACCATTTTCGCCGGGAGGCAACAATACTATTTGAGAGGCTTCAAATCGCCGAGGCGCAACAGCGCCGAAGGCGAATCAGACCAGCTCGAGAATCACGAGCTCAGCCGCGTCTCCCACACGGGGGCCCAGCTTCAGGATGCGGGTGTAGCCGCCCTGGGTGCCCTTCTCTTCGCCGCGCTTCTTGTACTTGGGCGCGATCTCGCGGAACAGCTTCTCCACGACCGGGTTGCTGACACCGGCGGTGCGCTCCTTGTATGCGCTCTTGGTCTCCTTATCCTTCTTGGGCTCGGCATAGTTGTACAGCGTCTGCATGATCAGCCTGCGGGCGTGCAGCTTGCTGGCCGAGTCATTGGTTACGGTGACTTCCTTGGTCTGGTTCTTCTCGTTGAAGACGCTCTTCTCCACCGTCTCGGTCTTATCAAACTCATGAATGGCCAGCGTGATCAGCTTTTCAGCCATCTTGCGGACTTCCTTGGCGCGGGCCTCGGTCGTCGTTATCTTGCCGTGCCAGATCAAATCCGTGGTCAGCGAGCGGAGCATCGCGACGCGCTGATCGGTGGGCCGGCCCAGCTTGCGGTGATTAGCCATGA
>JAEZSC010000156.1 GCA_023422005.1 Bacillota bacterium
ACATGGCGTTCAAGGCGACGTTCATCGGCGCGGGCAGCATCGGCTTCACCAGAGGCCTGGTGCGCGACCTGCTAAGCGTGCCGGAATTCCGCGACATCGAACTGGTCTTCATGGACATCAACCCTCAGAATCTGGACATGGTTACCCGTCTGGTGCAGCGGGACATCGACGCCAACGGCCTGGGCGTGCGCATCCACGCCACCGACGACCGCCGCGAGGCGCTGCGCGGCGCGCGCTATGTGTTCAACGTCGTGCGCATCGGCGGCCTGGATGCCTTCGCCATGGATGTGGATATCCCCTTGAAATACGGCGTGGACCAATGCGTGGGCGACACGCTGTGCGCCGGCGGCATTCTTTACGGGCAGAGGGGTATCGCCTTCATGCTGGACCTGTGCCGCGACATCCGCGAGATGGCCGAACCCGACTGCCTGCTGCTCAACTACGCCAACCCCAACGCGATGATGACATGGGCGGCGCTGCAGTATGGCGGTGTGCGCTGCGTGGGCCTGTGCCACGGTGTGCAGGGCGGCCACTGGCAGATCGCAGACGCCCTGGGAGAGAAGCTGGAGGACGTGGACATCATCTGCGCCGGCATCAACCATCAAACCTGGTACATTCAGGTGAAGCTGCGCGGCGAGACAGTGCCCATGGAGCGCATCCTGCAGGCCTTCGAAAGCCACGCGACCTATAGCCAGACCGAGAAAGTGCGCATCGACATCATGCGCCGCTTTGGCTATTATTCCACCGAGAGCAACGGGCATTTGAGCGAATATGTGCCGTGGTACCGCAAGCGCCCCGACGAGATTCCTCAATGGATCAGCACCGACACATGGATCAACGGAGAGACCGGCGGCTACTTGCGCGTGTGCACCGAGCAGCGCAACTGGTTCGAGACCGAGTTCCCCCAGTGGATGGCCGAGCCGCCGCTGGTCTACGGCCAGGAGATGCGCAGCCACGAGCACGGCAGCTGGATCGTCGAGGGTCTGGAGACCGGCCGTATGTACCGCGGTCACTTCAACGTGATGAACAACGGCGCCATCGCCAACCTGCCCGACCAGTGCGTCGTGGAAGTGCCCGGCTATGTGGACCGCAACGGCATCGCGATCCCCCGGGTCGGCGAACTGCCCATGGGGTGCGCGGCGGTCATCTCCGCTTCCATCTGGGTGCAGCGGCTGTCGGTGGAGGCCGCCGTGCGCGGCGACGACACCTTGCTGCGACAGGCGCTGCTGCTGGACCCGCTGGTGGGCGCCGTGTGCAACCCGCCGGAGGTGTGGCAGATGGCCGACGAGATGCTAATCGCCCAGGAGCAGTGGCTGCCACAGTACAAGAGCGCCATCGCCGCTGCCAAGGAACGCTGGGCCCAGGGCAACCTGCTGCCCACCAAAGAAGGCTACAAGGGCTCGGTGCGGCTGCATGTGAAGAACATCGACGAGCTGCGCGAGGAAAAGGGCAAGAAGAAATAGCTGCACAAGGAAAGCACGCCGGCCTCGGAGGAGACCGGCGTGCTTGTCTATTACTCGCTATTCCACTCCGTGTCTCTTCAGCCGCTCCCGGATCTCCGCCTCTCCTTCAGGCCCGTGCATCGCGGCGCGGAAGAACAGGCCCCGGCCACCGGAGCCGATCTGCTCCTTGAGGACGTCCAGCGCCGACAGATCGCCCCACCAGCTGTGCAGGCGCTTGCCCGCCCGGCTGATTTTGCGCTGCACGTCCGGCCACTCGGTCACGCCGGGCTTGCCGTCGCCGGGCACCCACTGTACACCGTTCAGCTCTTGAATCTGCAGCAGGCTGTCCAGATGGGCCAGCTGCCCCACGCCGTCCAGGTGATACATCGAATGGGGCAGCCGCCGGCAGGATGCCGTGAGCTCCGGCTTTACGAAACGGTCGAACATGTCCGGGCCGATCATGTAAGCAAAGTCGCTCTGCAGCACATAGCACGGCTGGGCGCTGTAGATGCCCAGCCAGTCGGAGTAGCCGGGGGTTTCCGGGCGCAGCGCTTCATTGATCTCGTCGAAGCAGCGATGCCACAGGGTGTGAACCTCCCAGATCAGCCGCTCCACTTCCTGCGGCTCGTCGTAAAGATCCATGAGCAGGTTCTCTGTGGTGCGAAAGGAAGACAGGATGTCCAGTATACCGCCCAGGTCGGCCATGCCGATGAGCACCTGCCCCTGCCAGCGCCGCATGCCCGCCCGGCATATCTCCTTGATACGGTTGAGCCAGACGTTGTTCGCGTCATATTCCAGGTGCAGCTCCGACAGCGGCACGACCTTTTCCGGGAAGAACCACACGCGCCCGCTGGAATTGTCCATGCGCGCACCGCAGAAAGCTGCCAGCACGCCCGGCCCAAAGCAGTCCAGGTTAAAATACGGAAAGGCGTCGCCCAGATAGGTGATCCGCGAGAGCTCATAATCGATACGGTCGATGACCTGCTCCGCTGGCACGCTCAAATCCATGCACGTGCTCTGGGACAATAGCGCAGCAGAGGGCATGGGGCGGCCGGGGTCGCGACCGTAGAGTTGTATGGAAACCGCGGGGCGCTCCAGCGTCCCCGCCCACCATGCGTCATAGGTCTGCTTGACCCGGTCCCACCGGGCGGGGCTGAAATCGATAGGCATGTCCGCTTCTCCTTAGGCTATTCCTGTTTGCATTGAATATCCTAAACATTCGGAACTCAAAAGAAAATGCCGTCCCGTGGACAAAACATATAAAATCCTCTGCACGGAGAGTCAGCGAATGCTTTTCAAATACTCCCTCGGCGGCATATGATAGAACTTCTTGAAGACAGCGCTGAAATAAAAGGGCGAGGAAAAGGCCAGCTCCTGGGAAATCTGCTTAAAGGAAAGGTCCGTGCTCTTCATCAGCTGCTCGGCCCTGCGCATCTTGCACAGCTGGATCAGGTGGTTGGGCGTGCCGCGCAGCACGCTGGCAAAGGCCTTGAACAGGCTGGATGGGCTTACATGCAGGCTGCGGCACAGGTCTTCCACGCCGATGTCCTCATGCAAGTGGCTCTGGATGAAGGCAAGGCTGGCGTTCACCAGTCCGATCTCCCGAGGGGCGTGCGCCGGGCCTCCGGCGGCCGCCCCGCTCTGGCGCAGCAGCAGGATCACGACCTGTTGGAACAGCGCATGCACATAGGCCTGGCAACCTGGCTGCCCTTCGCGCAGTTCCTCCTCCATCCTTTGGTACAGCGCCAGCGCCTCCTGAGGCCGTTCAAAACGCAGCTTGTGGCCAGGGCCCTGCAGCAGCGCGTCGGCGAACGCGCCCTGGCGGTGGAAGGGCTGCACGTCGAAATGGATCCAGTAGTTGTCGTGAGGGTCTTGCTCGGTCGTGTGTATGCTGTGCAGCGTAAAGGGCGGGATCAGCACGGCGTCCCCGGCCCCGCAGGCATATTCGGCGTCGCTCACGGTGACACGCCCTGTGCCGCCGCGATAAAAGATCAGCTCGAAATCGCCGGTGATACGGTTGGTGCATATGGCGGCGGGGTCGTCGCTCTGATGGCCGAAGGCGTTCAGCGTGAAGGCGAAGGACGAAAGGTATTCGCCGATGCCGTCGCTGAGCGTGGTTTTGGGCACGGGATAGAAGTTGAAAGGCCGCTTCTGCAATGCTGCTGCCTCCGGGATTGGTTCTTCTATTATATCATGCATAAGAATCATTTAAGAAATGGTACCGAAGGTTTCCAAAGGGCGATCGGAAAGCCCTTTGGTCGCGCCCGCAGGCGTTGCCCCGGCTTGCGGCAATGTCGGCTTTGCCGATGTGAGAGCAAGCCGATAATTGCGCAAGGCGCAACGAAGGGCGCGAAAGCCCCTTACCCCAAAAAAGAGGCGACCCTCCGGCCGCCCCCCATCCAATCAATTCAAGCAGCCCCGCCTTACGGAATATAGCTGCGAACCATATCCAGCACAAAATTCTTTTGATAGAACAGCCCCGCCACTTGAGACCCTTCCACGATCTCGCTGACCTGCGCCACCGGCAGCATGGAAAGGACGACCGGCAGCACCATGAACACGACCAGCACCAGGATCACACCGCGGCCAAACCCCAGCACCGCGCCGGTGAAGCCATCCAGTATCTTGAGCGTGGGCAGCTTGACGACATAGTGCACCAGGTTGACGATCAGCGTGACGGCCAGATAAATGCCGAAGAACAGCATCAGGAAGCACCCGATGTTCACAGCGGTCTCAGCGATGGTGCGCGAAAGATAATCGCCCAGGTTGGTCAGCCCCAGGCCTGCGTAATGCAGGTTCAGCACGTTCTCCGAAAGCCACCG
Organism: Bacillota bacterium; assembly: GCA_023422005.1. Classification (GTDB taxonomy): domain Bacteria; phylum Bacillota; class Clostridia; order Christensenellales; family UMGS416; genus JAEYRA01. The sequence goes on from JAEZSC010000156.1 coordinate 4,265, forward strand.
GTCCACCGGATAGGGCAGCTGCACCGTGCGCAGTATGCTCTCCAGCGCCGGCTGCGTCATCGTCGTCACCGATGCGCGGTAATTGTCCACGGAGCCCAGCATGTCAGCGGATTCGGAGTAATACAGCAGCGCCGGTATGACCTTGTCGGCCTGCTTGACGCTCTGGGCCGCCGCAACGCTCAGCCAATTGGCGCTGAACAGCGACACGAAGACGCCAGCCGCGTTGGCCGTGGTGGCCAGCAGCCCCTGGTAATAACCAGCCGCCGTGCTCAAGGCCAATATGGCCACTGCCAGGATGTCGAGTATGTTCATGGGGTGCCTCCCTTCATGGCATGGGCAACAGATAGCTGCCGTGCTTGGTGCGGGCCACAAAAGCCCTGCCTGGCACCACAGCGGATACTTCGTCGATCGTAAAACTCACCGGATAGAAGCGGCTGGACGAACCGTCAGCCGCCAGGTCATACACGCCGTTGTGCGTTGCCACAGCCAGCGAACGGTCCTCCTGGAGCATGGCGCGGATGCAGCCGGCAGGCAGCGGAATCTTGTATTCGGTGCCATCGGAGCTGATGGACCACAGCGCGGAAATCTGCGGCTGCTCCTCCCCGCCGCCGCTGGGGGCCAGCAGGAAGGTCACACGGCCATTGCTCTCCACCAGCATATCCTGCAGATACCACCCGTAAACCAGCTTGGAGCTTTTTCTGCCGCCGGCATGGTCCCACGTGGAGAGCGTTTGGGTGCCCAGCAGATAGATGGTCTTGTTATAAAGCGTGGCCCAATAGCCAACCTCCTCGCCCAGCACGACGGAGCCGGTGGACGAGCGCCCGGGGAAATATGTGTTGAGCTTGGTCACCGGCGTTGTACCGTGGGAATCGATGAACAGCGCCCACAGCTGGGCCAGCTTGTCGCCATAGAAGCCCACGCCCAGCACCCGCTCGTCGGGGAAGAAAACCTCGTCGATGGGGTCCTTGCTGCTCAGGTTATATAAGCGCATGCGGGACTGGCCATCCTCGGACACCACCACGGCGTACTGGGTCTGTCCCAGCGCCACGGTGAGTACCGTGCCCTCGGTGTTCTGCACGATGATGCTGATGCCCTTATCGTCGAGAATCTCGACGATGTTCCCCCCCCACACGGCGGTCAGGTTGCCCAGGCGGGTGGCCTTCATGCCGTCGGTGGGCAGCGCCGCGGTCCACAGTGATTTGCCCTTCAGGTCACAGCACACCAGTTGACGGTCGTTGATGCTGAGCACGCCGTCCGCGTAGGGGAACACGCTGGGGTCGCTGCCCGGCAGGTTCAAGGCCGTCTTGGCATAATCCGGCGTGCCCGAGAGCAGCGACACCAGGCCGTAGACGCCCAAGGCCAGCGCCGCCAACGCCAGCAGCAATGCCAGCGGGCCGATATAGCGTTTTTTTCTGGGAACGCGGTACACGCTATCCGACCTCCGGTTGGGTATTCCAGCTTTTAGGTACCATGGCCAGAAGCCGCTCTACGGCGGGCCGGATCGTCACCGGCGGGCGCAGAATCAGCTCGCCGTCGCTCTCGCAGAACTGGTCCGCGTCGGCCTCCAGGGTCACGGTCTGTGCCGTCATGTATTCGCACTCGCGCACTTCGGTCAAATGCTTCCCGACAATATACTTGGACAGCAGCAGGGGTACCTTTGGTTTCCAGACTTTTTGAATCAAAACCAAATGCAACCTGCCATCCTGCAGGCGGGCCGGCGGAGCCACGTCGATGCCGCCGCCGTAGTAGCGGCCGTTGCTGGCCGTGAGCACGGTGATCTGCCTTTCCAGCACCCGGCCATCCACTGTCAGGCGGATGCGGGGGAACCGAAAGCCGATCAGCGTGAGAAACAGCGCCGCGATGTAGGCGGGCATGCCCCGCAGCACCTTTTTGGTCCTGCGCGCCCAGCCGTCCAGCGCTGTGTCCAGCCCCAGGCCGAACACGTTGACGAAATACTGCTCGTTGGCCTGCCACAGGTCCAGGCGTTGCTCCTGGCCGTCGTGCAGCGCGTCAAAGGCCTCCAGCACATCCTGAGGCAGGCCCAGGTTGCGGGTGAAGTCGTTGCCGGTGCCGCCGGGCAGAAAGCCCAGCGCCACATCTCCCAGCCGGCCCACTGCAGCCAGGCCGTTGACGGCCTCGGAAATGGTGCCGTCGCCGCCCAGCGTAAAGATGCGCCGATGCCCTCTGGCCACGGCCTCAGCGATCAGCTTGGGTGTGTGGCCGTGGTATTCGCTGAAGCCCACCTCCGCCTGGAGCCCCCGGGCATCCAGATGGGCCTGCAACCGCTTGAGCACTTCGCGGGCGCGGCCGCCGCCGGCGGTGGGATTGCACAGAATATATAACATATAACTCCCCGGTACGCCGCGGGCAACTCCCTGCTGCGGCGATGACATAGATACAGATAGAACATTATAACATGTTTGTACAGGATTTTTGTATGGGAGTAGTAAACAATGCTTTGAAGGCTGTCGCGCTAAGCGCATAAAGTGCATTTTCCATACAGAGAAGAAAGAGTTTCGCGCCTGCAGGCGCGACCAAAGGGCTTTCCGGTCGCCCTTTGGAAACCTTCGAGCCCATCTGATGAATGAATATGCCAATATATGGCTAGCAGGCCACTCGATGTCTCATTATGATAGGCTTTTATTTGCCGAAATAGGTCAGGAAGCCCTGTACCAATCCAGACACAATCTTGTTCTGATAGGCGTCGGTGGCCAGCAGTCGGTCCTCGGCGGGGTTGGTCATGTACCCCATCTCGATGAGCGCCGCGGGCATGGCGCAGCCGCTTAAAAGGATTCGCAGATCGTCCCGCTCGCCCACGCCTTTGTCCGCAGCGCCGGTGGCGGTTATGCAGGCGCCCTGCAGCGCGCGGGCCAAATCATGGCTGCGCTCATAGACATCGCCGCGCTGCCGCGACACCCGGGTGGACACGATCATGTGCAGGCCGTGCAAATTGGGGTTGGAGTTGCCATCGGCGTGTATCAGCAGTACCGCATCCACCTGCTCTTTGTTGAGCTTGCTGGTGCGGCTGGAATTGCTGACACGCACATCATTGCTGGTGCGGCTGAGCAGCACCCGGGCGCCCTGCGCCTGCAGTGCGTCCCGAACTTTAAGCGCCACGGTCAGGTTCAGCTCATACTCATACAGGCCGGTCACACGGCCGCGAGTGCCAACGGTGACATCCCAGAAGCGCTCATCGTTGTCCGGCGTGATGGCCCGGTCAAAATTGCGGTTCTGATGGCCGGGGTTCAGGCCGATGTAGCGGCCCTCCAGCGGCAGCCGCTGCCGGGGGATGGCGCTGTCGGCGTACTTCTGCCAGGTGGCCAGCAGGCTTTTGCGGGTGGCGGCGTCCACGCTGCCGGTGGGCTTCAGGCCCGCCCAGCGCTGATACAGGCTGAGGTGGTAGCTGTCGGCCGGCTGCCAGCCGCTGTGGGCCTTCTCATCAGAAAAACCCCAACGCTTGAGCAAACGCTGCAGCGCCGGGGCTTCAGAGCCGGTCAGGTCGTCATGGAGGAAATCCGCGGGCATCAGGCTGTAGACGGTCTGCGGTTGAGCCTTGGGCTTCACCTGGGCGTTGCGCTCCCGCTGGGCCGCTTGGGCTTGCAGTTGAGGCTCCCTGTTCCGCAGCGCTAAGGCACCTTCCTGCGTGGGCGTCAGCGCGGCAGGCTCCGGCGCGGCGGTACGCGTTTTGGAAATGCTGGGTTTTGGTGTTACCCGGGGCATCACGGGCTCCTGCTCTGTAACGGCGGGCACCGGCGCGGGCGTGGCAATGGCCTGCTCAACGGCGGTGGGCAGCGCCGGCGTGGCAGTTTGCGCCGCGACGATGGGCGTGGGCGAGGCGGGCAACAGCGAAGCCGCCTTCGCCGCGGGCGCGGCGCTCTGTACGGGCGCCATCCGCGCCGCGGGGACCGCTGCCTGGGCCAGGTTCAGGGTGTCCAGCGCAGCGGCAGCCACGATAACCAGGGCCAGCGTGACCAGCACCAGCGCAGTGCTGCGCCGGTTGGCCTTAAGGCGACTTTGCTTTGTCCTTTGCACCCTGCTCATAGTACGCGTTGCCTCCAAGGATGCCGGCGGCTGCGATTCTTCGCAGCAACGGAACGGCGGCGGCGGCTGTCAGCGTGCCGGTGGCCAGCCCGGAGAACAGCAGGATGGGCAGGTAGGCTGCCACCGCCGGGTCGCCCAGCACAACCACGGCGCACAGAATCTGCCCGATGTTGTGGGCAGCCGCGCCGGCCATACTGATGCCATACACGCTAAATACCCGGCCATAGCCATTGCGAAACAATGCCATTGTGCCCAGCGCCAGCAGCGAACCGGTGATGGAGAAGAAAAAACCCGTAGGCCCGCCGCCCATGAGCGCGCCCAGCACGCACCGGGCGGCCACCACGGCAGCCGTGGTGCGCAGGTCCAGAAAAAACAACGCAAACAGCGTGACGATGTTGGCCAGCCCCAGCTTGACGCCGGGCAGCGGCACCACCGCCTGCAGCGGAAAGAAACGCTCCAGCGCGTTGAGCACGGCGGCCACGGCGGTCAGCATGGCGGCCAGCGCCAGTTTTCGGCTTAAGTTCTTGCGGTTCAATGTACGATGACATCCTCGCCGTCGTCGCTTTCCGCGCCGACAATTTTCACATAGGTGTGGTTGGGCAAGCAGGCCGACAGCTGCCCCGGGCGGGAAAGCCACCCGGTAAGCACGCAGGTTTTGTCCAGACAATCGCTGTGTTCATAACGGATGCGCCCACGCTGCGCCAGCAGCGTGTTTTTCGCCGGTCCATCCAGAACAATGTGCTGGTCGCCGCTCACCCGGTCCAAGAGGATGCTCTGAACCATGTGGCCATCCTGATACACCTGCGCCTGCAGCGGGCCTGCGGCGGTCTTGGAGCCTATGCCTAAATACAGGCCTCCCGCGCCCAATGCCACGATGGCCAGCAATATGAACAGGTCTCCGATCTTTGGCTTCATTTCACTCCGACGCGCTCATATAGCGCCTAATCACGCTTTATTATACACAATACGCCCTCATTTGCACGCCATATAGCGAATGAATCGCGGCAAAGAATAACGAGAACGCATGTTGACAAATTCCGATGATTCTGGTAGCCTTTTATTGTTAGGTTATACTAACTTTTGCAACAGCGGAGATACATGGAATCACAACTCATCGCCCACTGCTCGCCCACGCTGGCCAGCATCAAGACCGGCAGCCTCTTCAGCTATGCCTTTGCATCGCAGATAGACCTGGAACGCCGCCTGCGACGCTGCAACAGGGAGCTTGGCCCCAAGGGCGTGCGCGTGGAAGCGCTGCGGGTGTGCGAACAGCGGGCGCTGATCTATGTATACCGCCGGACGCATCTGCAGGCGGACTTACTGCGCGGCGAGGCGCAGCTGCTGCTGGGCAGCCTGGGATACCCCTGCGGAGACGCCGACGCCTGCCTGCGGCTGCTTCGGCAACGCCTGGATCAGGGCTGCGGCTTCCCCCATGAGATCGGGCTGTTCCTGGGGTATCCGCCGGCGGATGTGGCGGGCTTCATGGCCAACGGCGGGCGCAACTGCAAATGCATGGGCTGCTGGAAGGTGTACGGCGACGAAGACCAGGCGCAGCGGCTGTTCGAAAAGTTTCGCAAATGCCGGCGCGTGTACGCCAAGCGTTTTTCGAGCGGCACAACGGTGGCACAGTTGATCGTAGCCATTTGAACAAAGGACAAAACCCCATCGGGGAAAGGAAGTGTACCAATGAGTAAGGTTGCTGTCGTGTTCTGGAGCGGAACGGGAAACACCGAGGAGATGGCGGGTCTTGTGGCCGAAGGCGCCCGCGGGGCAGGCGCCGAGGTCACGGTGTTCACCGCCACGGATTTCTCCGCCGATCATATGGATGCGTTTGACGCCATCGCCTTCGGCTGCCCCTCCATGGGCTCCGAGGTGCTGGAGGAAAGCGAGTTTGAGCCCATGTTCACCGCCTGCCGGCCAAGGCTGGCCGGCAAGCGCATAGCGCTGTTCGGCTCCTACGGGTGGGGCGACGGCGAATGGATGCGTGACTGGGAAAAGACCTGCCGCGACGACGGCGCGTTGATCGCCCACGAGAGCGTCATCGCCAACGAAGCCCCCGACACCGCTGCCAGCGCCGCATGCCGGGCATTAGGGAAGTCTTTGGCTTGACAAAATTTCGCCGGCAGTTGCCAATCCGCCGGCGATTCTCCCCCTTTTCTACGGACAGACCCGGCCATCGCAGGGACCCGATGGTCGGGTATGTCTTATTTCGCGGCAGACACTGTTGCGTCTGCCGCGATTTGGAGCCTTGTAACTGGTATTGGTTGGCCTCCCGGCGATAACCGTCGCCGGGAGGCCTCTTTGCTTTTTGGCTCATATTGAGTACCTAAGTGCGGAGGATCGCCTGTGGGCGGGTTTTGTTGCAGGCCTCTTTCTCTGTTCTCGTTTCCTCCGGCGGAATGAATCCGCCGTCGGCAAAGGGTGTATGCCCTTGCAAACCCTCTCTCATCCAACGAAAGGGGACCGAAGGTTTCCAAAGGGCGACCGGAAAGCCCTTTGGTCTTGCAAGGCAATCAGCTTGCTGATTGCTGGTCGGTCCACAGACCGATGCGCGCCAGCAGGCGCGAAATCCTTTATCTTGTCTCCTTGCTTCTATCAAGATTTACTTAACAACCTGCTTCCTGTACCGATAAACATCCCCGCCCAGGGTGCTGGTATAGTGGAACTGTTCCCAGCCCAGCTTGATCATTTCAGCGTCGGGTTCGCGCTTGCGGCTGTCCTCACCGGGGCAATCCAGCAGCCAGCCGCCGGGCTTTGCCACCCGGGTCAGCTCGGCGATCTCGGCGTCGTAGTCGTCGCCCACGACATGGCCGGACATCACGATGTCGAAGGTATCGTCGGGATAAGCCAGGCTGTGAGCCATGCCGTCCACAACCCGTATATTTTTGATGCCCTCGCGGGCGATCTTGTCGCGCAGGTATTCCCGCAGCGTATCCACGGGCTCGCTGGCGTACACGTGCCGGGCTCGCCGGGCCGCGGCGAAGGCCAGCCGGCCGGAGCCGCTGCCCACGTCCAGCACGACCTTGCCGGCAAAGTCCACCAGCTCATAAAGGCGCTCCTCGTTCCACGCGTAAATGAAATCGCAGCTGGTGTCCATGATCCGCGGCCGCGTATAGGTCACGAAATCCTCGGCAGCCGCCAGGGCGAAGACCTCCGCCCGGCGCACCTGCTCGGCGCTCAGGGCTTCCGGGGCCGCCGCCGTGATTTCTTCCACAAAATCTACGCATTCCGGGCAACGGTGCGTGAAGTACCACTTGACCGCCGGGTTGTGGCGCAGGGCGACCCCCATGTTGTCGCGCCACTGCTGCCAGTCGCGGCGGGAGCACAGCAGCCGGATCTGGAAACGCTCCATGAGCAGAAAGCTGTTGAAGGGAAACTCCTCCACGTTGATCCAGTTCAAAGCCATTATGACCTCCTGAGAGCATGTGGGATTCTTCTATCCTAGGAGCGGGATGGCCAGTTCTCAAGTTACTTTTCGCTTTAAGCGAATCTGTCCGGGCAGTCTCACAAAAGCGAGACAAAGCCATACGCTTATGTTAATCTATAGGCGCAGCCTACAACGCGCGCAAGGAGAATGGCATGCAGGCTTACAACCCCTATCTGCCCAGCTATGAATACATCCCCGACGGCGAACCCTATGTGTTCGACGGACGTCTGTACGTGTACGGCTCCCACGACAAATTCGGCGGCCAGCGCTTCTGCGAGAACGATTATGTGTGCTGGTCCGCACCGGTGGACAACCTGGCCGATTGGCGCTGCGAAGGCGTGATCTACCGCAAGACCTGGGACCCGATGAATGCCGACGGCAGCAGCTGCCTGTACGCGCCGGACGTGCAGCAAGGGCCCGACGGGCGGTACTACCTGTATTACGCGTTGGACAAGCTGGGCATCATGTCTGTCGCGGTCTGCGATTCGCCGGCCGGAGACTTCGCCTATTATGGCTGCGTGCGCCATGCCGACGGGCAGCCCGTGGGCGCCAACCCCGGTGACATCTTCCAGTTCGACCCCGGCATCTTCATGGACGACGACGGCAGGGTGTATCTGTATTCCGGCTTTGCGCCCCGGGCGGGTTGGATAGACCCGCAGACCTTCGGCGGCAGGAGGACGGAAGGCGCCTACTGCATGGAGCTGGAGCCGGACATGCTGACGGTGAAGGCCGGCCCCAAGCTTGTGGTTCTGGGGCCGGAACTGGCTCAAGGCGTTGGGTTCGACAGCCACGCCTTCTTCGAGGCCAGCTCTCTGCGTAAGATCGGAGGCAGGTACTACCTCATCTATTCCTCCATCAACTCCCATGAGCTGTGCTAC
>JAEZSC010000164.1 GCA_023422005.1 Bacillota bacterium
TGAGCATGACACCCATGGCCGTGTCGCCGTCGATGTTGGCGTTGTCGCGCTTGATGTCGCTGTCGATGGAGGCGCTGTGGGTGATCTCCTCATAGGTCTTCATCAGGCGCGTGTTCATCTCGCGGGCACGGGTGCGCTCGGCGCGATAGAGGATGTAGGCTTTGGCGGGTTCCGGCAGGTCGGCCTCTATGAGCACGCGCTCCACGATGTCCTGTATCTGCTCCACGGTGGGGGCAACGCCTCGGCTGGCGCTTATGGCGTCCGCCTGGTTGGCCGCGCGGGCGGCCAACTCCATGGCCAATGCCTCGTCGGTGTTGCCGCTGGCCCGCATGGCCTTCACGATGGCGCCGTGTATCTTCTCCAGATTGAAAGGAACGGAGCGTCCGTCACGCTTTACGATCGTCGTAATCATTGCGCTTTTCACCGGCCGGGCATGGCCGGCTTTCGCCTCCTTGCAGCGTCAATTTTTGGGAGTGGTAGTCATTTTATCACTACATTTTGGTGGTGTCAACAGCCAAAACCACTACATATAGTCTGTATAGCGGGTTTTGTCGAACCATGCAGTTCTACATTTATTATACCACAGATGCGGGGAAGGAAATGGGACCAATGTCACATTGGAAGAAAAATGCTGGAATGATTCTAACAAAGAGCGGAGGAAAAGTAAAGACAGTGGGCTGTCATTCCGAGTCCCACGAGGAATCTCCCTGTTAAGCAACGACTGGCGTTCTCAATTAGGAGATTCTTCGGCCGTGTGCGGCCTCTGAATGACAGAGACTGGGTGTCGTCGTAAACCCAATGCTGTCATTCCGAGTCCCACGAGGAATCTCCCTGTTAAGCAACGGCTGGCGTTCCTAATAGGGAGATTCAATGACTGCTATACTTTTTTGGAAGATGAAGAACTCTATTCCTTTTCCTTCGGCGGTTCCCTTTTGAACAGCCGGAAATTGGGGAAAATGAGCGCAGCGGCGGCGATGACCAGGCAGCCCGCTGCGCACAGCAAATACCATGTGCGATAGGGCGTAAGCCACGAAAGCGCCGCCAGGGCTGCGCCGGCCGCGGCAAAGCGCAAACTGGCTGCCCAGCCTGAGAAACGGATGCGCCGGTGACGGCGCTGGGTGCGAAGGTCTTCCGCGGCGCGCTCCAGATAGGGTTCCAGCGCGCCGTCGGGGGCGTCCAGCGCTGCGTCCCAGGCCATGGCATACAGCGTGGAGCCGTCATAGAGCGTGATGGCCACGCCCTGTATGCTGCGGGCCAGAGAGCGGGCGTCGTCGGTGATGCCGGCGGTGGTGGCCAAAATCAGCGCGTCCAGCCCTTGGTCTCGGGTGCGGTCGGCCTCCTCCAGCACATCCTGTGCGCCCACCGGCGCGCTGGGGTGCCGGCGCAGCACAGCCACGCGGCTGATTGTGCCGTCGCGGCTCACGCGGCGTCCATCGCATTCGGGCACGGGGCTGCAGCGGCATTGCCCCAGCAAAATGTCGCTGACAAACTTGCGGAAGCGCCGTTCATCGTGGGTGATCATGACATCGCACAGCCAAAGGTCATAGGCTAGCCGCTGCAGCGCCAGATTGGTGCGCCGGATGCGCCGACGGCGCCACAACAAAAAGGCGGTCACCGCGCAGCCGGTGAACAAAGCGCTGGGCAGCGCCGCAACCAACGGGCTTTCGATGCGCGAGGCGAAGACGACAAAGCTGACCACCGCGCACAGCGTGCCGAAGGCGGCTCCATCCAGCAGCCGGGCCAGCGAAAAGCCGCTGCTATGGCCGGCCCTGGGCTGAACTGCGGACACGTTCATACGGAAATCCTCCCCTGGTGCTCAGGTGTATGGTAATGTGTATTTGACTTTTTCCATTGGTAGTTTTACCCTTGTATGGATATTCGATACACAGGCCGGCAATGCTCCTATGTCGGCTCTGCCGACATTGGAGAATTGCCGGCCTGTGCAAAGCACTGAGCATCGCCGCAAGATTGCGGCGATCGGATGTGCCGCCACCGCAAAATCCGTAAACAGGCGAAAGCGTTATTGATACGATGGATGAGCATAAGAAGATGGAACGCATCGGCATACTGGGCGGCACATTCGACCCGGTGCACCGGGCGCACCTGATGATCGCCGCGGTGGCGCGCGAAGCCGCCGCGCTGGACCGCGTGATGCTGATGCCGGCAGGGCAGCCACCCCACAAGGAGCACCGGGCATTGACCGACGCAAGCCACCGGCTGGCCATGGCGCGCCTGGCGGCGGCGGGCGCGGGCTATGAGGTCAGCGATTTGGAAATCGCTACGCCCGGTGTGGATTACACCGTGGACACGCTGCGCACGCTCAAAGGCTTGTATCCCGATGACCGGCTTTACTTCATCATCGGTGGCGATTCGCTGATGATGCTGGACCAGTGGTACAGGCCCGACGAGTTGATGCGGTTGGCGGCCTTTGTGGCCGTATACCGCCCAGGCAACAGCATTGTGGAGCTGGAACGCCAGCGCCAGGCGCTGCAGGCGCGCTTCGGAGCGGAGATTTTATTGGTGCCCTCGCCGGGAATGGACATTTCCTCCACGGCGCTGCGGGAGCTCGCCGGGCGGGGTGCGGACCTTTCGCCCTGGGTGCCCGACGCCGTGGCGGACTACATCCGTGAGCACCGACTGTATCAAGCATAAGAGGATGGTATGAATAGGGAAGACATAGTGGTGTTTCTAAAGGAGAACCTGCGCCCCAAGCGGGTGGCCCACAGCTTGGGCACGGAGCAGGCCGCGCGGGCGCTGGCGCGGCGCTTCGGCTGCGACGAGGCCAAGGCGGCGCTGGCCGGCCTGGCCCACGATTGCGCCAAGGGTATGCGGCTGGAACAGATGGTGGCTTACGCTGGCGAAGTGGACTTTCCGCTGGACGAAGTCAGCCTCAACAGCCCGCAGATACTGCACGCGCCCGCCGGCGCTGCGTTGGCGCGCCAGGTGCTGGGCATTGCCGATGAGGAGGTCTTGGGGGCCATCTGCTGGCACACGGTACCCAGATTCGGCATGACGATGCTGGAGAAGATCGTTTCCGTGGCCGACCTGATCGAGGAGAACCGCGATTATGACGGCGTGGAGGACATCCGCCGCGCAGCCAGGGGCGATCTGGACGAGGCGCTGCGGCTCAAGCTGGGGCGCAGCGCCATCCATGTGCTGTCCCACGGGCTGCCGCTGCACGCCGGCACCATAGCGGTGTACAACGATTTGTGCCTGAAAAAGGGAGTGGACCCTGCAATAGAGTAAGGAGACCCTCCGGCTGGAAAGGATGAAAAGGCGGGGCGATGGATTCAACATTGTTCCTTGCGACATTGAATGAGCTTTGGTACTATTAGCAAAAAGGAGAGATTCTGTTGACAGAACAGGCGCGCAAGCTGTGCGACACGGTGGTCGGCATATTGCTGGAGAAGAAGGCCCAGGACGTGGTGCAGGTGGACATCGCCACCATGACGGTCATCGCCGACGCATTCATCGTGTGCAGCGGCCGCACGAACCTGCAGGTGCGAGCGTTGGCAGACGAACTGGGGGACAAACTGGCCGAGGCCGGCGTCCCTGTGCTGCGCCGCGAGGGGTTCGAGGCCGCCCGCTGGATCGTGCTGGACTTAGGACTCGTGCTCGTGCACATCTTCCACAAGGACGACCGGGTCTTTTATAACCTTGAGCGTCTGTGGAGCAACGGCGGCAACACCACCGCCTTCGCCGATTAGCAGGTTTTAGCCTGCACCTCCCCATGAGACCCGACGCATCAGCCGCGAGGTGTTTTCACCATCGCTACAATATAGGGCACTGAGGACAGCCGGAGGGCATGTATGCAAGCAGGACTGCGAACGCTGGCAATTTATGAGCTTTTGCGCAAGCACACCGATGAAGAGCACCCGATGAACGCCGTGGAGATCGCTGAGCGTCTGAACGCCAGGGGCATGGAAGTGGAGCGGCGCAGCATCTACCGCAGCATCGAGGAGCTCGAGCAGTTCGGTGTGGACATCATCCACGTGGAGCAGAAAACCCAGGGCTTCTATCTGGGCCAGAGGGAATTCGAACTGCCGGAGATGAAGCTGCTCATGGACGCCGTGCAGGCGGCGCGGTTCATCACGCCGGGCAAGAGCCGCCGCCTGCTTGGCAAGATCGCCGGCTTTGCCAGCGATGCCCAGCGCCAGGAGCTTTTAAGCAGCGTGTTCGTGGAGGAACGCGCCAAGTGCGTCAACGAGCAGGTATATATCGTCATCGACACCATCACCCGCGCCATGCAGCAAGGTCGCATGATCGGCTTCCGCTACTGCGAATACAACCTGAAGAAGCGCCGTGTGGAGCGCCGCGGCGGCGAGGAGTATCTGGTCAGCCCCTACGGCCTCAACTGGAGCAACGACGCCTATTACCTGATTTCCCGTAGGGGCGACAAGCCCGAGTTCACCCATTTCCGCGTGGACCGCATGAAGGATGTGCGCGTGTTGGACACGCCGCTCAAACCCTACAGCGATTTTTACAACGACCAGCAACTCAACATCGCCGACTATGGCAAGCGGGCATTCAGCATGTTTTCCGGCCCTATCATCGAGGTTCACATCCGCTTTGCCAACCACTTGGTCACTTCCGTCATCGACAAGCTGGGTACCGATGTGCGCATCGTGCCGGACGAGCGTGAAGGCTGGTTCCTGATGAAGGCGGACTTGGTCGTAAGCCCCGGGCTGACGGCTTGGCTAGCCCATTTCGGCGGCGAGGCCGAGATCGTCTACCCTGAGCATGCCCGAGCCCAGGTGCGTAACGCGCTTCAGGATATGCTGAGCAATTATGCATAGCCGCCTTTGGTGAGCGGGGTCACTGTGGCGCGTCCGGCGGTTGGGTATACTGATACAAATGCCCACGGGAGGATTGCGCCATTGAACATATCCAAATTGCTGTTGGCCGCGCTGATAAGCGGTGTGCTGTTGGCGTCGGGCTGCGCGCCCAAGGCCACAACTGCCCCGACAGCCACGAACTGGGTGAAGGCCACAGCGACCGCCTTGCCTGCAGATACCGCCGCGGCCGCGCACACGGACGCCTTAAGCGACGACGAAACCCGTATTCAGAAGTTCACCGGCCGGCTTATGGATGAGGCGGCGGTGGATTTTGCATTAACCGACCTGAACGGCAAGACGTGGAAGCTCTCGGACCTCAAGGGCAAAATTGTGCTGCTGAACTTCTGGGCCACGTGGTGCGGCCCATGCCTGATGGAAATGCCCGGCTTCCAGCGGCTGCATGAGCGCTTCGGCGACGACGGCGAGGTGCTGGTGCTGGCAGTTGCCTCCACGGTCAATGAGGGCTTGAGCGATCAGGAATCCCGCGATGCCGTGGTGAAGTTCATTGGGCAGCAGAACTATACGTTCCCAGTTCCCTATGACAGCGATGGCAGCGTATGGGGCATCTACCGGCAGCAGGGCATACCGGCCAATTACATACTGGACAAGCAGGGCAAGGTGCGCCTGTTGCAGGTAGGCGCCTTTGCCAACGACGACGAGATGATGGCGGCGCTGGAAGCCGTGCGGCGGCTGGATGAAGAATGATGTGGTGATCAAAGAGCATGAGCGCGTGGACGACCTGCATCAGGGCGGCCTGCGCATTTTGCAGAGCGAGAGGGGCTTCCGCTTCGGCATGGACGCGGTGCTGCTCTCCTATTTTTCCGATGTGCGCCCCGGTGACTGCGTGGCCGACCTGGGCACCGGCACCGCCGTGATCCCGCTGCTGCTGGCCGCGCGGGGCACAGCCGGGCACATCACGGCGCTGGACATCCAGCCGGATGTGGCAGACATGGCCGCGCGTTCGGTGTACATGAACGGCCTGCAGGACAAGATCACCGTGCTGCAGGGCGACCTGCGATTTGCCCATGAGCAGTTGGGCTACAACCGTTTCGATGTGGTCACCTGCAACCCGCCCTATGAGCGCCGGGGCAGCGGCGTGGCCAGCCCCATTGCCGAGCGGGCCATCGCCCGCCACGAGCAGGCCTGCACGCTGGGAGACGTGGCCAAGGCAGCCTTCGACCTGCTGCGACAGGGTGGCCGGCTGGCGCTGATCATCCGCGCCGATCGCGCCGTAGACACGCTGCTGGCCCTCAAACAAGCGCGCATGGAGCCCAAGCGCATCTGCATGGTGCACCCCAGCGCCGAGCGCGCGCCCAACCTGATGCTGGTGCAAGCTAACCGCGGCGGCCGGCCCGGCGTTAAATGGGACCAGCCGATCTTCGTCTATGGGCCCGACGGCGCGGAAACACCGCAGCTGAAACGCATTTACGGCAAACCGTGACAGGAGAAATACCGCTTATGCAATGCCGGATACACGAACTCAACACGCTGGGCAGCTATCGATATGTTGCCGTGTGCAGCCTCTGGCGCGGCCAGATGCTCCTGAGCCGCCACCGCCGGCGCTCCACATGGGAGACCCAGGGCGGCCACATAGAGCCCGGTGAAACGCCGCTGGATGCCGCCCGGCGGGAGCTCTTTGAGGAGTGCGGAGCCACCCAATATGACATCTGGCCATTGTGCGATTATTGGGCGGGCGACGAGCCTGAGGGCTCCAACGGCGTGGTCTTTGTGGCCGATGTCAAGGAACTGGGCCCGCTGCCCGAAAGCGAGATGGCCGAGGCGCGCGGCTTTGAGGCGCTGCCGGCGGAGCTGACCTATCCGGACATCACGCCCAAAGCGTGGCAGCGGGCGCTGGCCTTTTTAGCGGAACGGGAAAGCGCGGAGGAGCCCGCATGAGCGGAATCTTGTATTTGGTCGGCACGCCCATCGGCAACCTGGAGGACCTGACGCTGCGAGCACAGCGCGTGCTGGCCGAGGTGGATTTGGTGGCCGCGGAGGACACCCGGCGCACCGTGCATCTGCTCAGCCATCTGGGCTTATCCAAGCCCATCATGAGTTATCACGAGCACAACCGCCGCACCGCCGCGCCCAAGCTGATTGCCGCGCTGCAGGAGGGCCGCTCGGTGGCGCTGGTCAGCGACGCCGGCATGCCCGTAGTCAGCGACCCCGGCGCGGAGTTGGTGCGCGAGGCAGCGGCACTGGGCATCGCTGTCACAGTAATCCCCGGCCCCTGCGCGGTCAGCTCGGCGTTGGCGCTCTCGGGTATGGCCGGCGACCGTTTCGCGTTCGAGGGCTTTTTGCCCCGGGAGGGCAAGGCCCGCCGCGAGGCGCTGGCCGCACTCAAGAACGAGCGCCGCACGATGGTTTTCTATGAGGCGCCCCACCGCCTTCGCCGCACGCTGCAGGATTTGCTGGCGGCGTTGGGCGACCGCGAGGCGGCGCTGTGCAACGACATCACCAAGTTTTATGAGCGCGTGGACCGCGCGCCGCTCACGGCTCTGCTGTCTCAGGCGCAGGACAAGGAACCCCGCGGCGAATATGCGCTGGTGGTGCAGGGGAGCCAGTCGGCTGCCGATGTCCAGCCGGAAGACCAATACGCGGTGCTGCCGCCGGAGCAGCATGTCGCGGCATTGATAGCCCAGGGGTTGGGCCGGCAGGAGGCCATCAAACGCGTGGCCCGCGAGCGCAGATTGCCTCGCAACGACGTGTATCAGGCGTTCCTGCGCACGCAAAACGATCAAATTTGACTTCTTGCAATATTTTGAATTTTTGAGAATTCATGCAAAGTTCACTTTAAATCTCTTTAGTTTTAATTTATAATACTCGCAAACAACCTTTGGCCTGTTTTTTGTTTTTTTGTCCAGGGGTTGGATATAATGTATAGGATTATGCGTCTAATCATTATCTGCACAATCCGTGCGCACGAAAGGAAATCTTGGCCTATGAATTGCCCCAACTGCAGCACCGCCCATGAACCAGGCGACAAGATCTGCAAGGAGTGCGGCCACGTCTTTGAGGATGGGCAGAGCTCCGCGAAGCCCAGCGCCCGCCGGTTGGTGCACGTGTTTGAATACATCACCGGCGAAGACCTCAACCACGAGCGCGTCAGCTCCATGATTCGCCAGATTCTGGGCCTCGTCGCCATCATGGTCACGATATTTGCCGTGGCCAGGAAGCCCTCGCCGGGCATCTTCATGCTCTATGCCATCCCCAGCCTGCTGGCAGGTGTGGTCATCGTGCTGGAGCGGCGGGCCAGCGTGGGCAAAGCGCTCTTCACGCTGGCGATGATCGTGCCCTATCTGACGATCTTTCTGTTCGGCGTGCCCCCCATTCTGGCCAACGGCGCTCAGGAGATGCTTCGGGAGACAGACGGTCTCAAGAATTATTTCGCTTCCATCTCCACGTCGGTGTTCTTCGTGATGATGGGCTTTCTCTATATCATCTTTTCTTCCATTGTGGCGCAGTTCTTCAACCGCCGGCTGTCGCTGGTGGCAGGAGCCATTGCGCTGGGCTTGAGCCTGATCTTCACGTCGTCCTTTATGGGCTTGTTGGGCAACCCCTCTATGGCGGTCAACGCTTCGGTCGTCATTGCCGACCGGCTGGTGGAAAAGGTTAGCTTGAGCGCCGCTCCCAGCCTGCCCGCCGAGGATGGTTCCGTGGCGGCCACCAAGGCCTTCAAGAGCAACGAAGTCATCTACCCCTATGTATCCGGTCTGGCCGGTGGCACCAGCTTCGGCTTCCGCATGGTGGACGGCGACGGCAACGTCGTGATCGACTATAATCGTTCCAAGCTGTCCCGGGCCCGCTCGGTGGGCCTGACCGGCGGCGAGCCCTTCAACACTGCCGACACCCGCCTGCAGCCGGG
This sequence comes from Bacillota bacterium, assembly GCA_023422005.1. Classification (GTDB taxonomy): domain Bacteria; phylum Bacillota; class Clostridia; order Christensenellales; family UMGS416; genus JAEYRA01. The sequence continues at coordinate 8,701 of JAEZSC010000164.1, forward strand.
CAGCTATTCGCTGGAACTGATGATTGTGGAAGGCTGGAAGACGACGGTTGGCGCACGCATGACCGTCACGGTGTCCACCGAGGTCAACCCCAACTATGGCGTCGTGTCCAAGGATGACTATGCATGGCTTTCCTCTGAGACTTCCGGTGAATCCGAGTTGTCCTTTGCCGCCGACAAGCCCATCCACCTGGTGCTCAACGGCTCCAAGCTACAGGCTGATGTGCGCATCCTCATCAAGGACCCCACCGACAAGATCGTCTTTGATAAGAAGTTCGCGGCCACGCCCACGGGCAAGAGCGACTATCAGATCGTAGGCGAAGCCGGTAAGGAGTTGGGCAAGGGGAGTTTCTCCGCCGTGCTGACATCCAACGGTAAGTCGCCCACGACTCTCTACTTTACGATAAGATAAACCGCTTGCCGGTGATGCAGTATCATCATCGGCGGTTCAGATGACTTGTCAGAGCAGTTCGTTATCGCCCCTCCGCTGCGCAAAGCGCAGCTCTCGGCTTGCTCTCACATCGGCACAGCCGACGTTGCCGCAAGCCCGGGGTAACACCCGCCGCGCATATCGCCGGCGGGCTTCTTTATGCCGTTAAACATGCAATGCTATAAGTTTGATAGATGCCTTATATCATGCTGATAGCCATCCCGGCGGCCAGCCCCAACAGCTGCCAGAGTACCTTGTGGCCTCCGGAGGCCTCGTGCATGCGGGGCAGCATCTCCGCAAAGGTGACATAGGCCATGGCGCCGGCGGCAAAGCCCAAGCACAGCGCCACCGAATCCGGCGACACGCTGCCCAGCCAGTAGCCGATCAGCGCGCCAAAGCCCGTGGGCACACCGGTGAGCAGCGCCCAGAGCGTGGCCCGCAACGGGCGCTGGCTGCCGGCCTGCGAAAGCGGAGCGGTGATGGCCATGCCTTCGGGAAAGTCGTGGGCGCCGATGACCAGCGCCAGCTTGACGCCCAGCGCAGGCATCACAGCCCAGCCGCTGCCGATGGCCAACCCCTCGGGCAGGTTGTGCAGCGCGATGGCCAGCAGCACAAGATAACCCGTGTGTTCCAGGTCGCCGGGCTCGCCGGGTACCAGCCGGGCAAACAGCGCCACCGCCGCCGCGCCCACAGCGAACCCCACCAGAGCCACCGGCAGGCTGGCCAGCGCCACGGATTCGGGCAGCAACCCAAAGCATACCACCGCCGTCATGAGCCCCGAGGCAAAACCCAGCACAGCCGACAGGCGGCCGGCGATGTTGCGCCCGAAGCACCCGGCAAACCCGCCCAGACCCGTGCCCACCACGCCGCTCAGCGTGGCCATGAGCACCGCGTAGATCTCGTTCAATCCCACCGCCGCCCGTCAGAACGATTTGCGCCCGCAAAGCTTTTTTTGCGACCGTCTATATATCCTATTTCTGACAATGGTGGAATATAGATGAATAGTGAAAAAGCTTAAGGCGATCGATGTGCCGGAAATGGAATGCACGACGCTGGACTCCTTGTTCCCGCTGTGATATTCTGGCAGCGGAACAAATGTTCCCATCGTCGGTCAAGGCGCGGCGCGGTCGGAAAGGAGACTGATCGGATGAAACGCCAGAGTGTGCTGCTCAAGCCCGAAAACGAGCGTTACTTCCATTGGGACGGCCGGTCACTGTCGCTGCGACCCGATGCGCCTCGTGAAGTTGCGCGGGCATGGCAGGCTGTGATGGGTGCAAAGAGCACAAAAAATCGGCCTCGGAGGAAGAAAACTTGGCTGCTGTAAGTTAGGGCTGCTCAGCAGCTCTGCAAGTCGATTATATCTGCTAACCCTATGCAAACGCAGGCGGTATCGGTTGCCCGATCCCGCCTGTATCTGAATAATAGGGACCTTATCCTTGGCACTCTGTATTTTCATTCAGCGGAAGCAGCGGAGACTCGATGAGTGTGGCAGCCTGGAACTCGTGCTTGTGGTCGTCCACGCAGGTCGTCCAGCCCTTGACGAAATGAACGTGTTTCCTGTTTTTCCAGCCCTTCTTGTCATCGTGCCCATCGTCGCAATCCACATAGATGGCCGGCCCGGTCAGCCTGCAGATTTCATGAAAGTGATCGAAGAAGTCCGTACGGGTGATGATACGGTGGACGTGCCCACCGGGGATCGGGATCTCTTCGCCGGAAACGCCGGCAAACCGATGGTTGTGCCGGTCTTCATCCTCTTCCGCCAGCTTGGTGCTGCCCTCAAACTCATGAACATGGGTCTGCTTCACCTTGGGGCACTCGGGCTTCCAGTGGTAGTGATGTTCGCCGCATTTCTTTTCGTGCTCACGGTCATCTTCATCGCCGTTATTGGTATCGTACCAACCCTTTTTGCTGCGCTTATAGCGACGCCCGCCGTGTTCTGGTTCCTCTTCGTCGCTCCAGGGTTTCTTGTGCTCCTCTTCGCAGCGGTCATGCCGCTTGTGTTCTTCTTCGCAGCGGTCATGCCAATCGTGCTCTTCCTCACAGCGGTCGTGCCACTGCTTTTTTTCATCGCAGTTTTTCTTTTTTTCGTCCTCGTCTTCGCAGGGGTCGCATTTGAAATTGGAGCCATAACGGCCGCAATCACATCTGACATAGAGGCGGCAGGTCAAATCTGACTCGTCGGGCCTGTAGACGATATACTTTTTGGCCACCATAAATGGAGCCTCCTTTTTGTTAACGTACCATACTCTATGTTTGTGGTGGAAGGACTGTGCATCGGGAGCTATCCCGCCGGATATCCGGCTATATCGCAAAAAAAACCGCCGACGCGATCGCGTTGGCGGGGCAAAGGTACTTTTTCAATTTATTATGCTTCCTCTTGCTTCATGCGTTCCGTGCGGTCAGCGATGGACAGGGCATCCAGCATCTCGTCCATATCTCCGGTCAAAAAGGCTTGAAGCTGATACATCGTGTAGCCGATGCGGTGGTCGGTTACGCGGTTCTGTGGGAAGTTGTAGGTGCGGATGCGCTCGGAGCGGTCACCCGAGCCGATCTGCGTGCGGCGGTTTGCGCTGTACTGGGCGTTGCGGTCGCTTTCAATTTTGTCCAGCACGCGGCTGCGCAGAATGCGCATAGCTTTTTCTCGGTTCTTGATCTGGCTCTTTTCATCCTGGCAGGTTACCATCGTGCCCGTAGGGATGTGGACGATGCGCACGGCGGACTCGGTCTTGTTGACGTGCTGGCCGCCGGCGCCGGAGGCGCGGTACACATCGATGCGCAAGTCGGCGGGGTTGATCTCCAGCTCCACCTCCTCGGCTTCGGGCAGCACGGCCACCGTGGCCGCCGATGTGTGAATGCGACCGCCGCTTTCGGTGTCGGGGATGCGCTGCACCCGGTGGGCGCCGCTTTCGAATTTGAGCCTCGAGAACGCTCCCTGGCCGGTGATCATCAGCGTGGCTTCCTTGCAGCCGCCCAGCTCGGTTTCCGCAAGGTCGGCCAGCTCGCAGCGCCAGCCTCGGTTGCTGCCATAGGCTGTATACATGCGCAGCAGGTCCATGGCGAACAGCGCCGCCTCCTCGCCGCCGGTACCCGCGCGTATTTCCATAACGACGTTCTTGTCGTCGTTGGGGTCCCGGGGGGCCAGCATCAGGCGCAGATGCTCCTCACCGCTGTGGGCGCGCTGTTCCAGATCGGGCAGCTCCTCCTGGGCCAGCGCGCGTAGTTCCTCGTCGTCGCCCTGGCTCCATTCCCGCGCGTGGGCCAGCTCCTCGGCGGCCTTGCGCCAGGCGTCGGCGGCGGCCATTAGCCCTTCCAGCTCGGCTTGCTCCTTGAGGGAGGCGCGCCAGACGTTCTGATCGCGCATGGCCTCGGGCTGGCTCAGCCAAAGGTTGAGCTCCTCATAACGGGCGCGCTTTTCATTGATCTTTTGTTCCAGCATGGTTGTCCTCTTTCCTGGCAGTCACGACGCGCTCCACGCCGCACAAATCGCGTATGGCGCGGGCATTGCCCAGCGCCGCGCGCAGGATGCTTTGGGCGGCGGCGGATTGGTCGTATCCGATTTCGATGAAGATTGCCCCGCCGGGGCGAAGGGCATTGGGCGAATGGGCGGCCAGCGCACGCACCAGGTCCAGCCCGTCGGGGCCGCCATACAGCGCCTGGTGGGGCTCGTGGGCCGCAACCTGCGCCGGCAATGCCGCCATGTCGGCGGCGTTGATATAGGGCGGGTTGCTCACGATGATGTCATAGGGCCCGCCGGGCAGGCCGGCCTTCAGGTCCGCCTGCACCAGCTCCACGTCGGCGCCCAGCAGCGCCGCGTTTTCAGCGGCCAGCGCCAGCGCGTCGGGGCTGATATCGCACAGCGTAACCTGGGCCGCCGGGCATTCCAGCTTCAGCGTGATACCCACGCAGCCGGTGCCGCTGCCAACGTCAATCGTGTGAGGCATGCTTCTTGGCCGCAGGTCTTCCAGCGCCGCCTCCACCAGCGTTTCCGTATCGGCCCGGGGGATCAGCGCCCGGCGGTCACAACGGAAGGGCCGGCCGTAAAAATCCCAGCTGCCCAGCACATACTGCAGAGGCTCGCCGGCGGCGGCGCGGGCTACGGCGCTTTCAAAAGCCGCCTGGGTGGCGGGGGAGAGGGTCGCGTCCAGCGCGGCCAGCAAAGCCGCGCCCTGCATACCCAGCGCGTGCTCCAGCAGAAGCCGGGCGCAGCGGGGGTCGGTGAGGCCGGCTGCTCGCAGGGCAGCCTGCGCTGCGGCCATGGCAGTACGGGCGGTCAAAGCTCGGCGGCGCTCTCCTGCTGCGCCGGCTCCACCGGGCAGGGGATGCTCTCCTGTGCCGGTTCGCCGATATCCACCGGCTCGCCTTCGCTCACGTGGGCGCTGGGGGGCATCACCTGGGCGCGCTCCTCATCGCTCAGGCATGCGGCGAAGGCGGCAATGGCGACTTCCACCATGCCGTCGTCGGGCTCCCTGGTCGTCAGCGCTTGCAGCCACATGCCCGGCGCCCGCAGGGTCCGTACGAACCAATTGTTCCACTTGGCCAGCAGCATCAGCGTCTCAAAGCTCACAGCGGCCACCACCGGCAGCAGCGCCAGGCGTATCAGCATACGCAGCCAGGCGGCGCCGTGCCAGCCGGTCAGCGAGAACACCAGCACGCTTATGACCATGACGACCAGCAAAAAGCTGGTGCCGCAGCGGGGATGGCGGGTGGTCTGCTTCTGGGCGTTGTCCACGGTCAGTTCCAGGCCGTGCTCATAGC
>JAEZSC010000031.1 GCA_023422005.1 Bacillota bacterium
CGGCGCCGTGGCTGGCGGGCAGCGCCGTCACCGTGTGGCCGCCCACGCGCGTGGGTTCAAAGGCGTCCAGCGTGACCATCTGCACCAGGCCGTCCAACTCGTCGCCATACTTAGCCTCAAAAGCATCACGCACGGTCACACTGCCGTGGAACCGCACCACTGGGCCGTCTATGCGATAAGCAAAAGGCTTGGCAAAGTTGCTCAGTTCGTGCAGGTAAAAGTGATCCTCATGCACATGGGTTACAACGATGTTGGGGACCTGAGACAGGTCTACGCCCTGCAACAGCGACGAACCGTAGAGGTCCGGGGGGATGTCCACGAGGATGCGGCCATCCAGCAGGGCGCTGGAGCGCCGCCGCAGGTTTTTGCCGCCCAGGCCGCGGGCACGTTTGCATGCGTCGCATTGGCAGAACACGCCGGGAAAGCCCTCGGACGCGCCTGTTCCCAAATATTTGAGCTTCATCTTCTCTCCTTACGGCATCAGCCGGATTTGATGTTTTATTTGTCCTGCACCTCGGCGCCCCAGAAGGCCAGCGCAGGCACGCGCGTGGCGCCGTCCAGCACCAGAGCGCCCTGGGGGTCGCATCCGTAATGGCTGTGCACCAGGCAGCGGCCCACGAGGGCGCGCTCGGTGGTCAGCTGGATCTCGTTCACCCCGCTGATGCGGTAAGAGGTAATGCCGACGGGGCCGGACTCGTCCTCGATGGCAAAGGGCAGCTTGTGCACCGGCGCGTCCAGCAGGTTCAGCCGCTGGGTCACACTGCCGTAGCGCAGGCGGATGCCGCCCTGCATGGCAACGGCGCTGTGCAGATCCGGCGCGGCCCAAAGGCAAGGCTTGCCATAGAGGTTGGCCAGCGCGGCGCGGGCGGCCCGCTCCCCCAGGGCCAGGTTGCTGGCCGCCGAGATGTGGATGGTGTCGCTGAGCGAGCAATCCAGCGTGGGGATGACGAACACGTTGGCGATGCGCCGGGCGGCCTGCCGCTGCGCCTCACGAACGGCGCTCCAGTTGCGGTCGTTGGTTCCGGCGATATGTCGGCTGATCTGCACGGTGACAAAGGGCAGCGCCGGGTCGCTGGTTATGCCGCGCACCGCCTCCACGAACCGGGTGAACCGCTGCAGATAGCTGTCGCTCAGCGACTCGGTTTCGGTATCGGAACAGCCCTGATACCACAGCACGCCGCGCACCGCACCGCCCTGGGAGGCGATGACCTCGGCCATGGAATCGTACAGCGCGCCGCCGGGCAGCCACTGGCTCAGAGGCGAGCCGCCCAGCGATGTCTGCAGCAGGCCTATGGGCATGCCGGTTTCGCGGCGCACGGCCTTGGCGAAGCTCATCCACGGGCTGTGGCCGGGGTTGGCGCCCTCGCGATTGGCCTCGTGGATCGTAGCGGTGGATTCGTTGAGCGGGTGCGTGGCCAGGTCCCACCGGCCGCTGTTGCGCAGCACATGCACGCCGGGCTCCGCCGGGTCGTGGATCATGTCCTTGCCATAGCCCGCCGAGTTGCTCTGCCCGGCGATGACCCACAGATCACCCACGGCAATGTGGTGCACCATGTCGCCCCGAACCGACCATTCCAACTCCAGTTGGCCCGCAGGCGCGAAGCAGGTTTCCACCCGGTACAAGCCGCCGGCCGGCACATCGCGCAGCACGGCGCGCCACCGCCGGCCACCCAGGTCCTCCGCCGGGATCCATTGGCCCAGGGGAAGGCCGCTGTCCTCGCGCACAACGCGGGCCAGCACCGTGCCCTCCGCGCCTTCCTGCATCTGCCATACGCCTTCCAGGGCGATGTCCGCCACGCCGCCCCGCTGCTGGAAGACCTGCCAGGGTTGCGGGCCGGCCGTTATGATCGCTCCGATTTGTGCCATGTTACCCTCTGATCTCCTCTTTGATCGCCTTCAGGCGCTTCATAACGTCGTTGGCGCCGCGGCCGAAATAGTCGTGCAGCACCTCATACTCGCGGTACAGCCGCTCATAGGCGGCCACGTTGGCCGCGATGGGCCGGTAGACGCGCTCCTGCACGCGGCCCATGTCCCGGGCGGCCTGCTCGATGGTGTCATACCCGCCGCGGGCGGCCCCCGCCGCCACGGCGCCAAACATGGCGCTGCCCACTGCCGGCGCCTGGCCGGAGGCGGCGATGCGGATCTCCATGTTGGTCACGTCGGCGTAGATCTGCATCATCAGCTCGTTCTTCTGGCTGATGCCGCCGGCGGCGTACAGCTCGGTCACGTCCACGCCGTATTTCTTGAAGTTGTCCACGATCATACGGGTGCCGTAGGCCGTGGCCTCGATGAGCGCCCGATAGATCTCCTCGGGCTTGGTGAGCAGCGTGCAGCCCAACAGCACACCGGTCAAGTCCACATCCACGAGCACCGAGCGGTTGCCGTTCCACCAATCCAGCGCCAGCAGGCCGCTTTCGCCAATCTTTAAGGCCGCGGCCTTCTCGGTGAGCAGTTGGTGGATGCCGATGCCGCGCTCCTGCGCCTCGCGCTCATAGGCCGCCGGCACGCAGTTTTCCACGAACCACTCGAAGTGGTCGCCAACGCAGCTCTGCCCGGCCTCAAAGCCCGGGTAACCGGGCAGGATGCCGTCCTGCACCACGCCGCACATGCCGGGCACGATCTTCTCCTGGGTGCCCACGACCATGTGGCATGTGCTGGTGCCCATGATCATGAGCATCTTGCCGGGGTCGGTGATGCCCACCGCCGGCACCGTGACATGGGCGTCCACATTGGCCACGGCCACCGCCGTGCCGGCCCGCAGGCCCGTACGCGCCGCCATAGCCGCGGTGATCTCGCCGGCCTTGTGGCCCAGCGGATAAATCGGCGCGTTCATCTTGTCGCGAACGACGTTCTCCAGCCGCGGGTCCAGCGCCTTGAAAAAGTCGCTGGAGGGATAGCCCTCGGTCTTGTGATACATGGCCTTGTAGCCGGCGGTGCAGGAGTTGCGGGCCTCCACACCGGTCAGCTGCCACACAACCCAGTCGGCGGCTTCCAAAAAGCGGTCGGCGGCGTCATATATTTCCGGCGCTTCGTTGAGCGTCTGCCAAATCTTCGGGAACATCCATTCGGAGGAGATCTTGCCACCGTAGCGTTTCAGGAACCCCTCGCCCCTCTCGGTGGCGACGCGGTTCAACTCGTTGGCTTCATCCTGGGCGGCGTGGTGCTTCCACAGCTTGATGTAGCTGTGGGGGTTGTGCTCCCACTGGGGCTGCAGGCACAGCGGCGTGCCTTGGGCGTCCACCGGCAGCATCGTGCAGGCGGTAAAATCGATGCCCACGCCGATGATGTCGGCAGGGTCCACGCCGCTTTCCGCCAACACCTGGGGGATGGTCAGCTCCAGCACCTCGATGTAATCCGCCGGGTGCTGCAGCGCCCAATCCGGCGGCAGGCGCTGCCCATCGGGCAGCTGCTCATCCATAACACCGTGGGTGTAGGGCTTCACCGCAGTGGCCAGCTCCCGAGCCGTGCCCAGCTCCACCAGCACCGCTCGCCCGCTCTGGGTGCCAAAGTCCACGCCGATGGCATATTTGCTCATGGTATGTCTCCTCCTGATTCGCAGCATTAAACAGGACAAATATAGCAGATGAGGGGGATAAAAACAATGAAGGAGAATGGAAAAGGAGCAAGCTGGCGCATGCTCCCTCCCACATCAATGCTTGTTGCTAGATCCTTAAGTCCCTGCGCCGGAAGAACACATAGGTCGCCGCGGTAAACGCGACGATCAGCACCGCGGACAGCGCCACGTAGCCCGCCGCCAGGCCCATGCTGTCATAGAGCGCCTTGGCGTCGAAGTACTTAAACGGCGTCAAATACTTCAGTGGCGACAGATTCTCGTTGATGTCCACAGCTGCCGACAGCAGAAAGGTGAAAAGCATGAATCCCGTCGCGATGCCGGATGCGGCCTTGGGGCGGTCGGTGACGGCAGCCGCCGCCAGGCCCACGGCCAGGAAGATCAGCTGGATGAAGAACATGCCTCCCATCAGCACCATGATGTATCCGGATACATCCTCTCCGTTGCTGTACTTATCCACGATGACCAGAGAGGACACCATCGTCACGAGGTTGAAGATAACGACATTGGTCAGCGCGGCCAGCGCCTTGGCTGTGACGACCTGCGACCGGGTTACAGGCTTTACGAACAGGAATTCCGATGTTCTGTCCCGCTCCTCCTTGCTGACGATGCCCGACCCCAGCAGCACCGCGTGCACGGCGGCCATCAGCGCCAGAAACAGGTAGGCAACGCCAAAGAACCCGCTGGCCCGGCCAAAGTCCAGCATGTTCATGCCGAATATGGCCAGCATCGCCGGGGGCATCTGCATCATCATCTCGTTGAATTGCGCCGCCGTGCCCAGCCCCTGGTATTTGGCCATGGTTGCCCCGATCAGGAAGACCATGCCCAGGCACCAGAACAGCGTGGATTTGCGGTATGCCCTCAATTCCCTAAAATAAACGTTCATGTGCTCCCCTCCCTCACGCGGCGTGGATGTCTTTTTTCACAAAGACAATGTAGCTGACGGCCACCGACACGGCGATGATGGCTGCGGAAAACACCAGGAAAGCACCCTCGTAGGATGCATTTTTCAGTATGTATCCGTACTCAAAGTACTTGAACGGCGTAAGATATCGCAGGTCCTCATAGTGCAGCGCGCCCTGTACCAGGCCGATGATGAAAAAGGCGAAGGTCGTGCTCAGTGACAGCGGCAGCACCGATTTGATCTTGCGGGCCAAAGCGGCGATGACGAAACCCAGCGCAGCGAAGATCACCTGCACGAAGAACAGCGGCAGCGAAAGCTTCAGGAACAGACCGTAATCGAAGGCTTGCGCGGATACCGACGCGGCCATGACGCCGGAAACGGCAAAGAACACGACGGACGTAATGGCCAGCGCGGTAAACGCGGCCAGCAGCTTTGCCGTAAGGATTGTGGAACGGCTGACCGGCTTTGTCAGCAGGAAGTCCACCGTCTTGCCAGAAGCCTCCTTGGCCAGCACGCCCAGGCCGATGTTCATGGCCTGCACAGCTCCGCACAGCACGATGTAGGTCATCGTGAAGGTATAGAAGCCCAGCACCGACGTGAAGGTCTCCGGGGAGATGCCGATGGCATCCAGGACGGACTGCGGCAGGTTTTCGAACATGGCGCCTACAATGGCCGTGTCCGCATGGAAGGCCGGATAGAGCGACAGGTAGAACACGGCCACCAGGCTCAGGGCGGCAGTCCATATGATGACGCTCTTGCGGTACGAACGCAGTTCATGCAAGTAAATGTTCATACTGCCACCCCCTACTTGTAGTAATGCATGAAGATTTCTTCCAGATCGGGGTCGCCGATGCTGACGTTGGCCAGTTCCAGGCCGGCCAAAGCGCGCATGATCGCGTTGATGCTGCCCTGATAGATGAAGCTGGCGGAATGCTCTTCCACTTCCAGCTTGGCCACGCCGGGCAGATCAAAGGCAGCTTTGTCCGCAACCCCAACGGTATCCACAACGATCTTCTTGTAGCTGTTCTCGCGGAAGGATGCCACAGTGTCCACCCGAACGATGCTGCCGTCGCGGATGATGGCCACACGGTCGCAGATCTTCTGCACTTCGCTCAGGATGTGTGAGGAAAACAAGATCGTCGCGCCCCGACGGTTCTCCCTTTTCAGGATGTCGAAGAACTTCTGCTGCATCAGCGGGTCCAGCCCGATGCTGGGCTCATCCAGTATGATGAGCCTGGGTTCGTGGATCAGCCCCTGTATGATGCCGACCTTCTTGCGGTTGCCAAAGCTCAGGTCGTCTATCTTGCGGTTCAGGTCCAGCTCCAACTCGCCAGCCAGCTCTTTGATGCGCTTGGTGCAATCCTTCTTATAAAAGCTCGCCGAGTATTTAAGCAGGTCGATGGCCTTCATGTTGTCATAATAGAAGACCTCGCTGGGCAGATAGCCCACCTCCCTGGCGATCTCCTTGGCGTGCTGTATGCAATCCTTGCCGAAGATGGCGGCGCTGCCGGATGTGGGGCGGATGAGCGCCAACAGCGTGCGTATCGTCGTGGATTTGCCCGCGCCATTGGGGCCGATGAAGCCAAAGACTTCACCTTCTGCTACGTCGAAGCTCACATCCACAATGCCCCGGGACTTCCCATAGAATTTCTTCAGGTTCCTGATCTCAATGACGTTCATGGTCATACCCCTCCCAGCCGCCCTTATTTATAGAAGCTATCCCTGAACAGCTCGAAATACTTGTCCACGTCCCCCAGCGCTTTCTCAAAGTCAAACGCCTCTCCGGCTTGCTTCATCCGTAAAAGATATTGGTTGGTAAACCCTTCCATGCTCCAAAGAACAATGTTGATCGCGGCCTGGACATCCAGGCCTTCCCTGAATTTCGTCGTGTCGATATCCTGAAAGAATTTGCCCGAGGCCTGGCTGATAAAATCCCGATTCTTCTTCTCCATGTCCGGCCGGATGGCGTGGGATTCCTCCATATAGGCCGCCTGCATAAACTTGAACATCTCCGGATACCGAAGCAGCAGAGCCATCTTGGTCTGCTGGCCGACGCGCAAGCGCTGGAAAAAATCCCGCTCCTCCATGGTGGCGCTGGCGTATATATTTCGGGTTACCTGTTCAACACAATAATCATACAAATAAAAGAACAATTGCTTTTTGCTCTTGAAATAATGGAACAGCAGCCCTTTGGCGATGCCGGCTTCCCTGACAATCTCATTGGTGGAAGCCTTTTCGTACCCCTTATCGGAGAACTCCTTCATAGCCGCCTTCAGGATGCGCTCTCGCTTTTCATCCTCGAGACCTTCAAACTTTGCAAACAATTCAAACGCCCCTTATTGACCAAACTGGTCAACACCATTGTAGCAGCATTGACCACCCCGGTCAATATGATGTTTATGCAATAAACAAAAAAAGCCTGCCGCATTGCGCGACAGGCTCAATCCGCGGACCTTAAGCTATTTCTTCTTGGGTAAAGATCGCAGCAGCTTTGCCATGCCTTTGAAAGAGTGACCGTTCATCATCAGCAGAAGGCCGCCCACCATATCGGCAGACATCGCTCCCTGGCTCATCATGACCAGTGCCCGCAGCGGCATGCCCTCCATCATACGCACAATCATGCGGTGCATGGATTCGTTGGGGTTGGGGCCTGCCATCTTGGTTACGGCGCCCATGACCATGCGGTTGAGCACCTTGCCCGCGAAGGTCGCGCGCACGTCGCCCAGCGTGGAGTTGATGTCATAGGCCTCGCTCTGCTCGCGCCGGCCGGACGGGATGGGCCGCCCCAGCAGCGCTGCGAAGTCGGCGTCGGAGATGCCATCCTTGGCCCGGCCAATGTCATGATACACACTGTTTGCGGGCAGCTCGGCCAGCCTGGCGTCTTCGGCTTGCACCCGCACGCTGCCGCTCAGGCGGATGTCCGCCGAGGAAGCGCCAACCAGCAGCTCATACTCGCCGGCGGTGTTGTGCCAATCGGAAATGGCCGTGTTGTAGAACGCGAAGGCCCGGGCGTCCAGCTCGAAGGTCACCCGCTTGCGTTCGCCGGGCTGCAGGCACACCTTTTGGAATCCTTTGAGTTCCTTTTCCGGCCGGAATACCGGGCTGCCCGCGGCGTGCACATAAAGCTGCACGATCTCGCTGCCTTCGCGGGAGCCGCTGTTGCCCACGATCACGCTTACGCGCACCGGTTCCCCGGCGGCGACTTCGCTGCTTTCCATTACAAGATCGGCGTAATCGAATGTCGTATAGCTCAAACCGTGGCCAAAGGGGAACAGCGGGGCTACACCGGCCGCGTCGAACCAGCGGTAGCCCACGAACAGCCCCTCGCGGTATTCCACGGTCTTTGGCCCCATGGGGAACCACTTGCTGCTCAGCACGTCGTCCAGCTTCACGGGGAAGGTCTCGGCCAGCTTGCCCGAGGGGTTTACCGCGCCGAAGAGCACATCCGCCGCCGCGCCGGCTCCTCCCTGCCCGCCCAGATATCCTTCCAGTACCGCCGCGACTTCATTGAGCCACGGCATTTCCACCGGCGCGCCGTTGCTCAGGACCACCACGGTGTTGGCGTTGGCGCGGGCCACCCGCCGGATCAGCTCATTGTGGGCCTCGGGCATGCGCATGTGGCTCCGGTCGAAGCCCTCGGATTCATAGCTGTCCGGAAGGCCCGCGAACACCAGCGCCACTTCGGCCGCCGCCGCGGCCTTGCACGCCTCGTCGATCAACGCTTCGTTGGGCTGATCGCTGTCCATGGCATAGCCGTCAGCATATACGGCGTTGGAGCTGTAGGCCAAAACCTCGTCCCACGCGCGCTCCAGCCGGGTGGGCGCGATCAGTGAGCTGCCGCTGCCCTGATAGCGAGGATGTTTGGCGAAGCCGCCGATGACAGCCACCCTGGCGCCCCGCCGCAACGGCAGCACGCCGCCTTCGTTCTTGAGCAGCACCGCCGATTGGGCAGCCGCTCTGCGGGCCAAGGAATGGTGCGCCTGCAAATCACATTCGCTCTGACGGTGTTCCGCCCAGCGCAGCACAAGCTTCACCACGCGCTCGACGGCACGGTCCAGCACGGCCTCGCTGAGGCGGCCGCTGCGCACAGCCTCTACGATGTGCGCGTCATTGATGCCGGAGCTTGCGGGCATCTCCAGGTCCTGCCCGGCGGCAAGGCCTTCCACGCGGTCGTTGCAAGCGCCCCAGTCGGTCACGACCAGGCCCTCAAAGCCCCATTCGTCCCGCAGAATCTCATTGAGCATTCGGTTGTATTCGCTCACGTAGACGCCGTCCAGCCGGTTGTAGGAGCACATGACCGTGTAGGGCTGCGCCTGCTTCACGGCCTTCTCGAAGCCGGCCAGGTAGAGCTCCCGCAGCGTGCGCTCATCCACGACGGCGTCGATGGTCATACGCCGCTCCTCCTGGTTGTTGACAGCATAATGCTTAAGCGACGTGCCCACGCCCAGGCTCTGCACGCCGCCGATGAGCGCCGCGGCCATCTCACCGGTCAGGAATGGATCTTCGGAAATGTACTCGAAGTTGCGGCCGCACAGCGGAGAACGCTTGATGTTGGCGCCGGGGCCCAGAATCACCGACACGTCATTGGCGATGCATTCCCTCGCCAGCGCCTGCCCCACGCTGTGCAGCAGCTCCCGGTCCCAGCTGCAGGCCGTGGCCGAGGCCGTGGGGAAGCATGTGGCCGGAATGCTGTCGTTGATGCCCAGATGGTCGGTACCACCGCTCTGCTTGCGCAGGCCGTGGGGCCCGTCGGTCAGCATAACCGCGGGCAGCCCCAGCCTCTGCACGGCCTTGGTGTGCCACATGTCACCGCCGGAGCACAGCGAAGCCTTTTCCTCCAGCGTCATTTGGGAGACCAGCTGTTTGGCGTCCTGCATAGGATGCTCCCCCTCTATGTGCATTTTATGAGATAAGCATATACAAGCATCCGGGATTTGTAAAGATTTACAAACACTGAGAGTATGGGGTTAAGATTTCGCGTCTATGGACGCGACCAAAGGGCTTTCCGGTCGCCCTTTGGAAACCTTCGGATCCATTTAAAATGATAATGCCAACGTACAGTCAATAGGGCAGTTCATTTCATAAAAGTTAAATAGCCAATAACATCCACATCTGTTCGATCACCTGCTGTGGAGAGCAATTGAACACGCCCTGGGCCATACCGGCGCTGCCGCCGCCCCGGCCGCCCAGCGCGGCGATGGCGGCTTTGAGCAGCGCGCCCATGTCCCGCCCCAGCTCCGCCGGCGAGGCCAACGCTACGCGGGCTCCCTGCGCCTCTTCCACCGCCAGCAGTGCCGTGACGCCCTGCTTCGCCAGCAGAACCGCCAGCGCCCGGGCATCGTCAAAGGGCCGCGAACCCAAGTTCAGCGCCAGCAGCTTGTGCTCCGCCTCCTGCCGTTCCAACAGCGTCAGCGCCTCCACACGCAACAGTTCCCCGCGTTGGGCTTCGTTCTCCTTTTTCAGCCCGCGGTTCTCCTGCAGCAGCGCTTCCACCCTGTCCGCCAGCACATCGGCGCCCACGCTGAGCACGGCGCTCAAGCGCCCCACCAGCGCGTGCTGGCCGCGGCTGTGCCCGAAGGCCCGGCCACCGCACACGAAGCGCAGCCGCAGGCCGCCCTTGTGGCGCTCGCTGCCCAGCAGCAGCAGGCTGCCCACGGCGCCTGTGGCGTCTGGGTGGGTGCCGCCGCAGGGGCACTGGTCCACGCCTTCCACTTCTATGATGCGGATGTCCTCTTGTACCTCTGGCAGGCTGCGCAGGCGCATGGCCGCCAACTCCGCCTCATCGGGGAAGAGCACGCGCACCGGCCGGTTCTCCCAGATCAGAGCGTTGACTGCGGCCTCGGCGTCGGCCAGTTCCTGCGCCGGCAACTCCCGGTTCAGGTCTATGGTGACCTCCTGTTCGCCCAGGTGGAAGCCCACCGTGGCAGCGCCACGGGCATAGAGCACCGCCGAGAGCAGGTGCTGCCCCAGGTGCTGCTGCATATGGTCCAGCCGCCGGGCCCAGTCCACACGGCAGGCAAGGCCTCTGCGGCCCTCGGGCAACGCCGCCAGCTCATGCCAAGGTTCGCCATCCCGCAGTTGCACCCGCAGCACCGGCATGCCGGCGATGTCGCCGCGGTCGTCGGGCTGGCCGCCGCTCTCGGCATAGAAGGCCGTACGGTCCAGCCGCACCCAGAAGCCGTTGGGAGAGGGTTCCACGGCCACGATGTCGGCGGTGAAATAGCGCATGGAGCTGTCGCGCAGATGCAGGCGTTCGGTCATCTTTGGTTCCATCCTCCCTCTCTCTGATAAGGCTGGCTGCCGTCCAGCACAAAGTCCGCCGCGTCCTGGGGCCGCTGGAGCGCCAGGTACCGGTCTTCCGCGGCCATCCATTCCAACCAGAAGTCCCGCGCAGCTTCGCCGTCCCGCTCCAGCCCCCGGCGCAGCCTCAATTCCCTGGGGCAGTCCATAAATACCTTGATGTCATAATAGCCGCGCAGAGCATCCGACAACGCGTAGCATCCCTCTACGGCCACCAGGCCCAGGGGCTGCGCCGGCCCGTCGTCTATCAGTTCCTCGCTCTCCCAATCGTTGCGCCACAGGCGGCCGGGCAGGCCCTGGCGCAGCGGGTCCAGCACCTGCGTCCGCAGGCGGCCGATGTCATAACCGCAACCCGGTTCGCCGCCAGCCATGTCCAGCCCCCGGCGTTGGGCGGGCAGCTTGTAGAAATCGTCCATGTGCACTGCCATACCCCGCCCAGCCCACTGCACCAGCAGTCCGGCCAGCGTGCTCTTGCCCGCGCCGCCGCAGCCGTCGATGCCCACCAGCACCAGCGGCTTTTGGCGCAGCAGCTCATCGCATGCCCGTATCAACGCGTCCAGCATCGTCTGTCCCTTCAAAGCAAATAATGATACAATCCTATCACAGATTCAGTCTGCGACAAATAGCGCGGGCCCCAAGGAGCATCATGACTGCTTATCGATACGCCGCAGGATATTCGCCGGCCTCGTCGGAGGGCGCACAGTTTTTCGCGCTGGTGCGCAATGTGTTTGGGCTGGACCTCTCGCTCATCGCCGCGCTGGATTGGCCGGCCATGGGCTATTGCTGCCATTCGCTGTTGGCCGGTGAGGAGATGGCGGCCAACGTTTCGGTGCAGCGCATGACGCTGCAGGTGCTGGGCCGGCCCACGGAGGCGGTGCAGCTGGGCGCGGTGGCCGTGGCGCCGGAGCACCGGGGCCGCGGCCTGGCCCGCCAGCTCATAGAGCGGGTGCTGGCCGAATATGCCGACACACCGCTCATGATCCTGTTCCCCAACGAAACCGTGCTGGATTTCTACCCGAAGTTCGGCTTTCGCGCGGTACCCCAATACACGGCGGTATGCGATCTGCCTCCCAACTCCACCGTGCCCGCGCCACCGCGGCTGGCTCCGGACAGCCCAGAGGCGCAATACATCCTATCGCAGCCTCAAGCCGCCTCGTCCATACTGGATGCCCGCGGCAATCCGCTGGCGCTGTGGGCCAACATAAGGCTGGTGTGCCCGGACGGCCTCTATTCCGCGGGCGAAGGCCGCGCGCTGCTGGCGCAGCAGCAGGGCGACACGCTGCACATCTTCGACGTGTTTTCACCGGAGCCCTTCGACATCCTGCCGTGGGTGGCTTGGCCGGGTGTGCGCCGCTTGTGCCTGCACTTCACGCCAGACTGGCTGGGCCTGCCGTACACCTGGCAACCCGACCCCGACGAAATCCTGTTCGTGCGCGGCCCACTGCCGGAAATGCCGCCGTTCTGCTTCCCGGCGACGGGGAAGACGTAAGAGACCTCTCCCCAAGGTTTGTCTCGTAGAGCGCCCACAGCACTTGTAAGGGGTATTTCGCGCCCGTGGGCGCGACCAAAGGGCTTTCCGGTCGCCCTTTGGAAACCTTCGGACCCATCTTATAAACAAATATGAGTAATTACTAGTGGCAAGAAACCGAAGGCGGATTCACTCCGCCGAGGAAACAATCACCTAGAAAGAAGATGACACAAGAACCCCGCCGCAGCGGTCCCCGTTCTGGGGAAGCACGCGTGAGACAGGCAGCGAAAACCCGCCTGCCGACGGTTATCGGCAGGCGGGCAACGGGTACTGTGCTCAGACTGTCTGAATCGCAGTTGATGCCGCAGCATCAACTGCGAATTAGTAGGGCGCTACTTCCGGCGTCTCGATGAACGACACCGATACCTCATAGGCTGTGCGGTTTTCCACGGTGTTGTCCGCGAGCTTTTTCTGGTATTGCCGGCTCTGCATGCGCCCGTGGATGAACACCTTCTGACCGACTTCCAGCGACTCGGCATAGCGGGCATTGCGCCCCCAGGAAATCACCGGAATGTAGTCACTCTTGTTGTAGGGCCGGTTGACCGCGATGAGCAGATCGGTGATCTCCCGGCCGAAGGGTGTGGTGCGATACACCGGTGTGCGGCACACGTAGCCCTCCAACAGCACCTGGTTGGGGTTGTCTGACATGTCCTCCGGCGGGGAGATGTGCCGGGCGAACACCGTGAGGATCAGCCGGTTATGCCCATCCATCAGGCGGTTGTAGGAGCGCAGCTGGCCGATAACCGCCAGCTGGTCCTCGGTGGTCACATCCATCAGGTGCAGCAGACGGTCGCTCACCATGACCGGCAGCACATCAGCCACGCCGCTGAGCCGCGGCACCTCCAGCATCAGTGCATAAAACTTTTCTCCATAGAGGCTGTGGGAGTACGTGGGCGGCTCAACGACCTTGCCCTTGAGGATCACTTGGTTGTTCTCGTGGGTTCCCTTTTCCAACGCCTATCACTCCGTGCTTCTTTTGATTCAGATATGAGAGTATATGGTTGGCCCATGGGGACTATTCCAGCTTGCCAAAAAAGCAAGGATGGAAGACGAGGTTGCAACCGGCTGCCGGGATTAAATAGATATCGCTCGGCGGCTTGTGCGGCGAGCGATAACGTACAGATATGGCGGGTCGTCAGTGAAAGACCTATTCTTTTTGTTGATTGAGGATCTCCAAGTTCTCCGCCACGAGCTCGCTGACCGTCACGGGCTTGAAGCCCTTCTCCTTGAGTTCGGCCAGCAGGTCCGGCAGCGCCTCCCAGGTGTGGGCGGCGTCGTTGTGATAAAGCATGATGGAGCCGCTTTGCACCTTGCTAAAAATTCGGTTCTTGATGGCGGCCACGTCCAGGCCCTTCCAGTCCAGGCTATCAACTTGGGTTATGAAAGTAAAAATTAAAACAGAGCTATTCCGGCACCTTCCAGACGATTGTAACCTCGTTGTTGTCCTTGATGGAGATCATCTCGATGTACTTTTTGCTGATCTTCTTGCGCTCCTCAATGTCCCCATGCTGCCAGGCAGCCAAAAGGGCATCGGCGTCCATCTGCTCATCCTCCTGAACACCTGTCTTCATCTTGCGCCAGCTTAGCTCTTCGCTAAGCTGGCTCTGCTTTTCCTCCAGCAGCATCAGGCGCTTGGTGATGTGCTCACGCAAAAAGTCGTTGGCATGGCGGAGCTGTTCCATGTAGTCCTCATATTCCTTGCCGATCTCCACAATCTGCATCTTGATCTTATTGGCCTGTTCATCAAAGGGCTGCGGTATCATCTCGACCAAATGGGCCAACGAGGCCATCTTGTCCAGCAGACGGGCTTCCACCAGTTCTTCCACGTCCTCCGCCAACACCGCCTCGCTGTGCCCTTGGCACAGATGGTAGTTGGTCTTGCCGCGGCAGTTGAGGTAGTTTCGTCCCTCCCGGTAGGCCAAAAAAGTCATGGCGTAACCGCAGTAGCCACACTTGGTAAGACCCGATAGCCAGGAGTACTTACCCTTTCCGGAGTTTTTGATCTGCTCATTGGCGTCCAGCTTGTACTGCACGCGGAGCCACACGTCCGCAGGGATGACGCCTCCGTGCAGCCCGACGGACACATATTGATCTTTCAATTGACGGTATTTGGACGTGTTTCGATCCCGCTGCCCATATAACAAAAGTCCCCGTTCTCCGATAAAGGAGCTGACATCGTTGGTGATATGGCATCCTTTAGCCAGATAATATGTGTAGACATCCACGTCCGCACACACGTAGAAGGGATTCCTCAAAATCTTGGACACCTTGGCGGATTCCCATTTGCCGCCCAGCGGCGCAGGAACGTCCATCCCCCGGAGCTTGTCGCAGATGCCGGACAGGGTGAGCCCTTCGTCATACCACCGGTACATTTCTATAAGGTGTGGATTCTCAATCTCGTCGGGCACGCTGAGCTTCATCGCCCGGCCATCCTCGGCAGTATGGACCTTTCGGTATCCGTAATGGGTTTTACCACCCAGGGTACGCCCCTGTTTGGCCCGGGCGTAATAGTTGTCCTTAACGCGCAAGGCAATGGTTTCCCGCTCAAGCTGGGCAAACACCAACGTGATGCTCAGCATAGCCCGGCCGGTGGCTGTGGAAGTGTCGAAGTTGTCGTTCAGAGAAACGAAAGCGACACCATGTTTTTCCAGAATCTTATAGACATTGTAGAAATCCACCAATGAGCGGCTGAAGCGGTCTACCTTGTAGACGATGACCTTTTTGATGATTCCCGCTTCGATGTCATTGACCATCTTCTTGAAATCCGGCCGATCGATGTTGCTTCCGCTGTAGCCACGATCCTTATATACCCTGTAGTTGACATTTCCCCGGGGATCATCAATCATGCGGACGCATTTTTCAATCTGCGTCTCAATGGAATCGCTATCCTTCTTATCGATGCTCTGTCGGGCATATACAGCGATCATGAAAGACCCTCCAAATGAAAAGCCTGCATTGCTGCAGGCACTTTTCCCCATCCCAATTACCAGTTAAAACATCGCATATGTTCAAATATCACCCGATGCTATTCAGCTTGTTTGCGTTCTGGTTCTGCGTTGCCTTTCTGTCGCGCAGGATTTTTACGACGCACATCACAGCTTCCTGCTGCCTGCGCTTTCCTTCTTCTTCTGTAAGCTGGGGATAGTTATCACAGATGGTATATGTTCTGCCCGACTTGGCAACAAACGTCCGTTTCATTCGATCACCCAGATTATTTATATGTCTATCTCCGCCTTATATCACATAAACAACATCCGACTGCCATGCTTCGGGCATCATGGTTTTTAGCTGTCCGGCTCGTTATCCTCCCAGATTCGCCGGCAGCCCCCCCCTCTTCGCAATGGCGTGTTTGGTACGGAGTTTGACAAAAATCCGTATGATATTTATAATTTATAATTAAGAACGATTCCTATATAGGTATTGCATATGAATAACCATACAAGACGAAACAGCATACAACGGCAGCTGGTGATGGACGCTCTCAAAACACTCGACCATCCCACCGCAATGGATGTCTTCAACGAGATTCGGAAGACCTATCCGCATATGAGCCTGGGCACGGCCTACAGGCATTTCCAACTGATGGCGGAGAATGGAGTGATCCGCCGGTTATCTGTCCCCGGCTCTGCTGACCGGTTCGACATCAATATGGTACCACACCAGCATATCCTGTGCATCCAATGCAGCCGCTACCTTGATGTTGACGAGGCAGTAGCCGGAGACATTGACCGGATGGTGGAACAGACGACGGGGTTTCTGGTGAAGAGCCACAGTATACACTTCAGCGGAGTCTGCCCCGCTTGCAGGGATGCCCAAAACTGAGCGCAGCCGAACAGATTGCGTATTTCAGCATGATATACCGTTACAACAAATGGTACCGGTATACAAATAAAAACTGGCGAGGGAGGAGAGACAATGGCGGAACAAGGCAAATGCCCGGTGACAGGCATGACACGCAAGGCCACGGCCGGTGGTGGAACTTCTAACAAGGATTGGTGGCCCAACCAACTGAACCTCAAGATTCTTCACCAGAATTCCCCACAGAGCAACCCGATGGGCAGCGATTTTGATTATGCAGCGGAGTTTAGCAAGCTTGACCTGGCGGCCGTGAAAAAGGATCTGTATGCGCTGATGACCGATTCACAGGAATGGTGGCCTGCCGACTGGGGTCACTACGGGCCGCTCTTCATCCGTATGGCCTGGCACAGTGCCGGCACCTACCGCATGGGCGACGGCCGGGGCGGCGCAGGCTCCGGCACCCAGCGGTTCGCTCCACTCAACAGCTGGCCGGACAACGTGAACCTTGATAAGGCCCGCCGGCTTCTGTGGCCGATCAAGCAGAAGTATGGAAAACAGATTTCCTGGGCCGACCTCATGATACTGGCCGGCAACTGCGCTCTGGAGTCGATGGGGATGAAGACTTTCGGATTCGCCGGCGGCCGCGTGGATGTCTGGGAGCCGGAAGAAGATATCTATTGGGGCTCCGAGGGGAAATGGCTGGAAGACCAGCGATACAGCGGCGACAGGGAGTTGGAAAACCCGCTGGCGGCCGTGCAGATGGGCCTCATCTATGTGAATCCCGAGGGCCCCAACGGCCAGCCCAAAGCGTTGGAATCCGCCCGTGACGTCCGTGAAACGTTCCGGCGCATGGCGATGAACGACGAAGAGACCGTGGCGTTGATCGCCGGCGGCCACACATTCGGCAAGTGCCACGGCGCCGGCCCCGCGGCCCATGTGGGCCCCGAACCGGAAGCCGCCCCCATCGAAGAGCAGGGCCTGGGCTGGAAGAGCAGCTTTGGCACCGGCAAAGGCGGCGATACCATCGGCAGCGGCATCGAAGGCGCATGGAAGCCAAATCCGACCAAATGGGATATGGGCTATTTGGAGACACTGTTCAAATATGACTGGGATTTGGTGAAAAGCCCTGCCGGTGCCTGGCAGTGGATTCCGACCGATCCGGACGCGGCAAACACAGTGCAGGACGCTCACGACCCATCCAAGCAGCATGCGCCTATGATGACAACGGCAGACCTCTCGCTCAGGATGGATCCAGCCTTCAAAAAGATTGCGCTTCGCTATCTGCAGCACCCCGAAGAGTTCGCGGATGCTTTTGCTCGGGCGTGGTTCAAGCTCACCCATCGCGACATGGGCCCCAGAGCCCGTTATCTGGGCCCGGAAGTTCCGGCGGAAGAGCTGATCTGGCAGGACCCGGTGCCGGCTGTCGATCACGCGCTCATCGACGAGCAGGACATCGAGGACCTCAAGAGGAAAATCCTGGCCACTGGGCTGTCGATTTCTGAGTTGGTTTCCACGGCCTGGGCCTCCGCCTCCACATTCCGGGGTTCCGACAAGCGCGGCGGCGCCAACGGCGCGCGCATCCGCCTGTCGCCGCAGAAGGATTGGGAGGTCAACGAACCAGCCAAGCTCCAGAAGGTATTGACGGCATTGGAGACGGTGCAGGCGGAGTTCAATGGCGCTGCAACCGGCGGCAAGAAAGTCTCGCTGGCAGACCTGATCGTGTTGGGTGGCGCCGCGGCCATTGAGCAGGCGGCAGAGAACGCAGGCTGCAGCGTGACTGTTCCCTTCGCACCGGGTCGCACCGACGCTACGGAAGCCCAGACCGACGTGGTGTCGTTTGCGGTGATGGAGCCCAAGGCCGACGGGTTCCGCAACTATCGCAAGGCGAAAAACGCTGCATCCGCGGAGGAAATGCTGATCGACCGCGCCCAGCTGCTCACGCTCACCGCGCCGGAGATGACGGTGCTGATCGGCGGCCTGCGCGTGTTGGACGCCAACTATTGGCAGGCACCCCACGGCGAATTCACCAAACGCCTTGGGTCGCTCACCAACGACTTCTTCGTCAACCTGCTGGACATGGGCACCGTGTGGAAGCCCGCTTCCGAGGACGCCGAAGTGTTTGAGGGCCGCGACCGTGCCACCGGTGAGCTCAAGTGGACTGCTACCCGCGTGGATCTTGTCTTCGGCTCCAACTCCCAGCTGCGTGCCATCGCAGAGGTCTATGGCTCCTGCGACGCACAGCAGAAGTTCGTGCAGGACTTTGTGGCGGCCTGGAACAAGGTGATGAACGCCGACCGATTCGATCTGGCCTGAAATGCAGGTAACTGGCGCTTATGATCGATGAAGGATGATTGACCGGTGTGGGCGCGAACGTGATCATCGTCGCACTCCACCCTGCTGACATCATGGCGGAGTATCATTTCTGCCCGCGGATTTGCGGCTATCCTTGCGTTGTGTGCTGTGGGCATCGCCGGTATGGCGATGCCCACACTCTCTCTGTCCTGTTTGTAATTGTGCGGCTTTCTAACCATCATTCACTTTAATCTCCATGAAAAATCATGACAACTCCATGATCTTTTCCTGATGATTCCCTTGCATCCCAACATTATAATGATATATGCGCGGGCGCATGCGCCGCTATTTTGCTATAATAAAGACTCCGGGAGGAGAATATGGCGAGAATACTGGTCGTGGAAGATGACCCCAACATCTCCAAGCTGATCGCGGCTTCTCTGCACATGGCCGGGCACCGGGCAGAAGTGTGCCGCGAGGGTACACCGGTCGTGGATCTGGTGTTCGGCGGTGAGTTCGACCTGGTGCTGCTGGACATCATGCTGCCGGGAATGGACGGGTTCGAGATTATGAGCCGGATTCGCATCCGCAGCGTGCCCGTGATCTTCCTGACAGCCAAGGGCAACGTGGCCGACCGGGTGACCGGGCTGCGCCTGGGCGCAGACGACTACATCGTGAAGCCCTTTGAGCCCGTGGAGCTGCTGGCCCGCGTGGAAGCGGTGCTGCGCCGGGCGGGCAAGGCCGCGGAAGTCTACAGCCTGCACGGCATCGAGCTCAACGTGACCGAGCGCCTGGTGCGCAAAGACGGTCACCGGGTGAACTTGGCCCCAAAGGAGTTCGACCTGCTGGCGCTGCTGATGCAGAACGTAAACATAGCCCTGGCCCGCGAGAAGATACTGGCCATCGTGTGGGGCTACAGCTACCAAGGCGAAACGCGCACGGTGGACACCCACATCCAGCAGCTGCGCAAGAAGCTGGACCTGAAAGACTGTCTGCGGACCGTTTCAAAAGTTGGGTATCGATTGGAGAAGGACGATGCGCTTTGGTCAAAAGATTTTTCTATTGACGCTGGCGCTGGTGACGTTGGCGGTATATGCCATGGGCTGGATGATGATACTGAGCAGCCACCGCGCGCGAATGGACCAGGAGACGCAACGAGCGCTGCGGGAGCATGAGATGGTGGCGCTGTCGCTGCACACGGCCATCCTGTATCAGAGCCTGCAGCAGAGCATCCCGGCGGCGGACCCGGAGCAGACGCTGCAAGCGGTGCAGGGTGTGGCCTCCTCCCTCCTGGGGCGGGACGCCGCGTCGCCGGGCATATCTCTGGAGCTCTATCAGAACGGCGAGCCGGTCTTCGGCAACTTCACCGGCGACCTGGGTGTGCAGCGGCCGGAGCTCTCGGTGGATGGGCAGGCCTGCCAGAGCATCTTCCGCGATGCGGGCAGCCAGACCTATCTGCTGGTTTCCAGCCGGGAGCAGCTGCGCGGGGCCGAATATACGCTGGTGTCCATCCGCGACTCCAGCGCCATTTTTGAGGCGCGCAGGAGCCTGGCCGCCCGGATGGCTGCTATCGGTACGGTGATCTCCGTGCTGGTGGCCGCGGCGCTGTTTCTGCTCACGCGGCTCATGACCCGGCGCATCGCGCTCATCCGCAACGTTTCCCACCGCCTGGCCGACGGGGACTATTCCCAGCGCATCACCATCTGCGGCCATGACGAGCTGACCGAGCTTTCCGACGATTTCAACACGATGGCCGAGGCCATCCAGCGCAACGTGAACTCCCTGGAGACCGTTGCAAGCGACCAGCGGCAGTTCATCGACAACCTGACCCACGAAATGAAGACGCCGCTGACGTCCATCATCGGCTTTGCCGACCTGATCCGCAGCGCACGGTATATGGACGACGCCACCCGGGCGGATTACGCCAGCAGCATCTATCAGGAGGGCCAGCGCCTCAAAGACCTGTCGGGAAAGCTCATGGAGCTCATCCTGCTAGGGCGCACGGACCCGGAGATGGAAACACTGGATGTGGCGCTCTTCCTGCAGGAGATTGCCGCGCTCAGCGCGCCGATACTGGCCAAGCGGCAGATGGAGCTGGACCTGCACACCGAGCCAGCCGCGCTGATGGCCGACCCCAGCCTTATGCAGTCGCTGATCTTTAACCTGGTGGACAATGCCTGCAAGGCATCCCAGCCAGGGCAACGGGTGGAACTTGCCAATTATGTAGACCGGCAGCGCCGGCTGCATATCCGCGTCAGCGACCATGGCCGGGGCATCCCCTCGGGGGAAATCCATAAGATCAAGCAGCCCTTCTATATGCTGGACAAGGCGCGCACCCGGGCCGAGGGCGGCGCGGGGCTGGGGCTGGCGCTATGCAACCGCATCGCCGCGCTGCACCACGCCGTGCTCAACATCACCAGCAAGGTGGGCCAGGGCACCGTTGTGGAGCTCGTGTTCTCCCGGGAGGTGAGCGAATGAGGCGCGTGCAGGAATCCCCAACGCTGTCTCGCAGGGCCAGGGGCCCGGCGCGCCGGGTGCGGGCTCTGCCGGAAGGCTTCCTGGGTAACGCATTGACGCTGGCCGCGGCGCTGGCCATCCTGCTGGCCGGATTTCTTGCCGCCATCAACATAGACCGTCTGCTGCCCTCGGGCAAGGGTATGCTGGCAGTCAGCCGATCCCGCAACCAGCTGGACGAAAGCTGGCTGCAAGGTGTGGGCCGTGGCACCTCGCTGCAGGTGTTCCCCTACGACGGGTCCGGCACGACGTTGGAAGAGCTGGACAAGGACACTGCACTGCCGGCGCTGCTGGGCATAAGAGATCTGATAAACCTGTCGGGCCTGATCGTCAAGCAATGGACGCATATGCCCGACGGCAGCGCGATGAAGCCCTTTTGGTCAGCCATGTGGTTTAGCCAGTACGATGATACAATCCCCGATATTTCGGCATATCTGCGCCTGGAGGACATACAGGAAAAAGCCCGCAGCCTTGGCGCGTATGACGGTTTCACACCATCGCCCACCAAGGTGGCGCCCGCGGTCACCGTTTTTGTGCCGGACGCCGCAGACGAACAATATAATGGCGTGACCGTACCGCTTGAGACCGTACCACTGGAGACCGTACCGCTGGAGACCGTGCCGCCGGGCGCCAGCCTGAACGCCGCCCAGTACGCCTGCGTGCTCAAATCCCCGCTGCCCGGCTTGGCCGCCCCGGAGCGCTGGCTTTTATACCGTGTGCCCATCGCATGGTACCAGAAGAAGGAAGCCGAGGATGTGCCCGCGTCGTGCATCTTCATCGCCGACGGAGTCCATCACGCTTCCCGGGGGCTGGTCCATCTCTTCCTGCACGAACCCGGCCAGAGCTTCCCCGGCAGCTTCACCGAAACCAACGACGAGGCCTCCCTGCAATACATCAAGGCCCAGGCCGCCGCCTTCCTGGATTTGCTGCTCAACGCGCCGGACCGGGAGAAAAACAGCACCTTCTACGACAAAAGAATGGTTGCGGAGTGGCATGCCCGCGGGAACACCCGCCCCGCCGATACGCGGGGCCTGGTCTCGGTGGAGGCGGACGCATGCTACGTTGCGGGCAATTTGTTCGCCGTGTCCTTCCCCTGCGAGGGCGGCGGGCGCATCCTGCTGTACGTGGATGCCGCCACGATGAGCTTCCGGGGGTTCACCCGCCAGTATACCGGCAGATAAGGTTTGCTTTTGCTCAGCCAACCCTAGATACCACCTTTACATTTTCCGCACATTTTACGGAGGACTCGCTGTATTCGCTCATGCTAGTGTGTGTTCATCCTACAAAGGAGAACATGCAATGCAAAACGAACGCTATCACCGGAACGCGGGAGGCTGGACGCTGCGGCGCGGAGCGGGGCTCCGGCTCTTGACGGCCCTGCTGGTGTGCACGGCGCTCTTCGCCCTCGCCGTGCGCCTGATGGCGCCCAACCGGTCGCCGGCCATGGCTGGCGATCCACCACGGCACGATGCCCAACCCAACAGCAGCATACAGCAGAGCGCGCCCATGGGCTCATCGCAGAACCTATCGGCCCACACAGCAGCAAGCCCAGACGCGCCGGCCTTTGTGCAGCTGACCCGTGAACAGGCGGCCCAAGCCGGCACGCTGGTGTTGGTGAACAGGAATTCGGCATGGCCCCAGGGGTATGAGCCGCCGCTGATCACGATTGCTGACCGCCGCCCCAAAAACCTGGTGGGGCTGAAATCCACCGAAATGCGGGCGGACCCTACAGCCTTCGACGCGCTGATAGAACTGCTGCAGGCCGCCAGGAAGGACGGCGTGACCGGATTTCTGATCGTGTCCTCCTACCGCGGTTACGACAAGCAGAAGACGCTGTTTGATGACCGGGTGCAGGAACTGGTGCGGGACGGCATGGACCTGGACCAGGCCCAGGACCGCGCCGACGACACCGTGGCGTGGCCCGGCAGGAGCGAGCACCACACAGGCCTGGCCTTTGACATCGTGTCTCAGAACAGCGATGGCACGCTGCAGGCCTTCCACCAGAGCACGCAGTACAATTGGATGAAGGAGCACTGCAACGATTACGGCTTCATCCTGCGCTATCCCGAAGACAAAATCAGCCTAACCGGCATCGACAACGAGCCCTGGCACTATCGCTATGTGGGAGTGGAGCACGCCCGGGCCATGGCGGAACTGGGCATGTGCCTGGAGGAGTACGTCGCGCATCTGGCGGAGAATCCTTCGTAAGATGGCTCCCTGACCGGGGCGCCGGGCATATTACCAAATGTCTGCCACACCCAAAAAAACCCATGCAGATTCCTTTTTCACTTTCTGCACAACACATCATTTCATAAATCCGGCAAATGATAATCCTAGTTTCGGAGGGTTATCAATGGTTTTTATATATATAATACTAGCGCTGCTAGTTGTACTTTTCGTATGGGATATGATTAAAGGCATCCGCATCGTGTTCACTGCCCATGCGTCAGCCACCGAAATGATCGCTCGTGTGGGTATACAGCGTCCGGTTCTGTCGTTCGAACTCCAACGGAATGCACCGTCGTCCCCAATGCTAAATATCCACCTTTTTGGCATCCGGTTGATACGCAAGGCAATGGTCGCCAAACGAAAACCTGGTGGGTTTCAAAAAGGATTACGCCTCGCAAGGGCTGCAACCATCTCCAGGCTTGTTGTATCTGCCGATTATGGTCTCGGCGACCCTTTCAATACTGCCATGGCATTACCCGCAGCAGGCGCCCTGGCTAGATTCCTGCCATTTGAACAGCTGGAAGTTGAACCGGATTACCTGTCTGTTGAACCATTCCTCTCGATTAGGGGGAATGCTACGATAAAGTTTGGAGAAACTATTCTTAAATACATCCGAAAAAGATGATAAGGAGAATTTACAATGGACCAGAGCTACACCACAGGTCAAGACTTTACGCACTACGTTGACTCAATCTTCGCCAACATGAAGAGCTTCTCTCAACACGACGGTATGATTGGAAAACCTGTATCCGAGGGTGGTAAGACATTCTTGCCTGTGATATCCGTTACTATGGGATATGGCGGAGGTGATTCCCATACAAACACCAATACAGGCACGCAAGGGAAAAGCGGCAAGATGATGGGTGACGTTCTGGGCGTGGGAGCCAAGCTGTGCACAGACGCAGTAATCGTTATTGATGGCAACAACGTACTGCTGGCTCCCATAGGGGCTAAAGGCGGGATGGCTCAGATGATCGACAAGATCCCTCAGATACTCGGCGGTATGGGTCAGGGAGGGCAACAGGCGCAGCAACAACAGCAACAGCAACAGCAGCAGCAGAGTACGCAACAGAACACGAGCTACTAAAAGAACCTCTGCCACAACCTCCAACGCACTCTGCTGCGTTTGGAGGTTTTCTACATTCCAAAGGATTTAAAGGGCGAGACCCTTCCCTGTCAGATGACAGAGATCGGCACGCTGCTACAGATTCAAGGATTTAAAATAACACACAATAATGTGGGTGAGCATCAGATGGATGTCTTCGATCTGCTCATAGGATTCGGACGCGACGTGTACGGAGATGTCGGCCATCGCCTTGAGCTTTCCACCTGAAAAACCGGTAAAACCTGCAATAACGCCGTGCTTCGATTTGGCATACTCGGCGGCCCTTACGATGTCCGGTGAATTGCCACTTGCCGAAATCAACAGCACCAGGTCTCCTTCCTCCATGAGGTTCTTCATCTGTTCGACGAAGATATCGTCGAAACCGATGTCGTTACCGATGGCGGTGATCGCTTCTACATTGCTGGCCAGGCTGATGATCTTCGCTCTCTTCTCGTTGTTCCTTACCGCGTTTTTGCTGAAGTCACAGAAGAAGTGGTTGGCGGTCGCCGCGCTGCCACCGTTCCCCGCCACAAAGATACGCCGGTTTGCATCATAGGCTTCTTTGAACGCTTTGAGGACTTGGGACAAACCATCCCCATCCAAACCGGCGCAGAGAGCCATAACCTCATTTACATAGCCTTTGATCAAGTTTTCCATTACAGTATACCGCTTTCCTTTCGTGCCATCGCCGCGCAGCCGATCAGTGCGGCCTCGTATCCCAGCGATGTTTTCTCAATTTTTAGGTTTGGATTGGCAGTTTTGAATAAATACCGGCTCACCGCGTATTGCATTGCGGGGTAGAGCAGCTCAAAGTCCTGGGAGACTCCGCCTCCCAGCACAACCTTCTCCAGGTTCAGCAGGTTGACGCAGTATGCGATTGCCTTGCCCAGATAACGGGCCGCTTGTTCGTAGATTCCAGCGGCGGTTGCATCGCCCGCCTTGGCACAGGCCGCAACTTCCTTGGCGCATTTATCTTCGCCGGTGGCCGCCCGATAGATGGCGGAGATGGATGCGCCGGAAGCCACCGCCTCCAGGCATCCGTAGGCGCCGCACCCGCATCTCCACGGCGAATCCTCCTCCACGACAAAGTGGCCAATCTCCCCTGCGCAGTTGTACTTCCCTCGGTATATCTCGCCGCCCAGCACCAGGCCGCCACCAACCCCATTGCTGACGGTAATCCACAGAAAATTGTCGGTATCCCTGCAGGAGCCATATACCTTCTCTGCGATGGCGCATACGTTCACGTCGTTATCTACATACACCGGCAGCCCAAGGCGCTGCGAGAGAATCCGCGCCACCGGCACATTCCGAATACCGGAAAACGGCGCGTACAGCCACATTCCTTCTTCGGGGTCCGCCAGCCCCGGTATCGTTACCCCGCAGCAGCAAGCGCCTTTTAGATCTTCGGTTATCTCGCAGATCTTCCCAATCAGCCACGCCGCGTCAAACTCTTTGGGCAGAGCTGTTCCGGTCTTTCGGAGTACCTGGCCGGTTTCATCTACCAGTCCTGCCAGTATTTTTGACCCCCCAATGTCGATGGCAAGTGCTTGTTTTTCTTGAACCATGTCAGGCCTCACATATCCATTTTATCGTTATGCAGGTCTTCTCATAACAAACCGGCACTCAGCCGTTCAGAGCCCACCCCGCTTGGCCCATCAGGAATTTTTCCATTGCGATGATCGCAGCGCTTAACGCTCCGGCGTTTTCCCGAGCCTGAGATGCGATGATTTCCAGGCCATGGATGTGGCCCGTAATGCGTACACCCTGCACGGCTTGGCGGATATGCTCCAGCAACAGATCGGGCCGGTAGGCGATGAAGCCGATCAGTATCACGGCCTCCAGATCCAAAAGGTTGGCCGTGTTGACAATGCTTTGAGCCAGATACCTCGCCTCCCGACTGACGACATCCAGGCATTGGGCGTTACCGGCCAGCGCCAAGTCTACGACGTCCTTCCAGGATGAAACGTCGCTGTGGCCCGCGAACTCCCGGCGCAAGAGGGAAGGAATTGCCGCGTACTCCTCCAGGCATCCTCGGTTTCCACAGGCGCACAGGGGTCCATCCATGTTCACCGACGTGTGCCCGGCTTCCCCCGCAAAGCCCAGGCCCCGGAACAGCCGGCCCTCCAGCACAAGCCCTGAACCTACGCCCGTATCCACGATCATCACCATGAAGTTGCTGAAACGCCGGCCCTCCCCCAGGTTCTTCTCGTAGAGCGTACGGGCGGCAGCATTGTTCTCCAGCCAGATGCCGCAGCCGACAACCTCACGGAGTTGCTCGATCACGTTCTGGTTATGCAGCATGCGGAAGTTAGTCGGGCTGAGGACCTTGCCGGCAGTGATGTCCACCGGCCCCGGCGTGCTGACGCCGGCGCCCGTGAGCCGCTCCACGCCGCCGATGCTCCGGCAAACGTCCTGAACACGGTCACGAATGAGTGGCAGCACATCTTCAAAGGCTGCGTCGGCCGACAGCGCGAGGCCAGCTTCGGCGATGCTGTTGCCTTTGATATCTGCGATGCAGATTGAGCAGTTCACTCGAGTGATATCGATGCCCATGAAATATAAGCCCTGGTCCATGAGCTGCAGCAGGCTGTTTTTCCTGCCCCGTTCGCCATCGGCGCCGGGCACTTCGAGGATACCCGCCTTTTGCAGGCGATCAACGATAATCGTAACGGCAGCGCGGGTCAGGCCTGTCGCGCGCGCTACATCGGCGCGGGAGACGGGGCCTCGTCGCACGATGTCGATGATGTCCAGCATGTTGTTCAGCTTCATTGAGGCCGCATTGCGGGCTGTGTCTCTCATGAGCACCTTCTTTTGGGGCAAACATCAGGTGATGAATTCTACTTCTGGCATTTTGCACTGTAGGGACTGATTGTTAAACCAAATAACATAAATTATAGAGCAGAAAGCCTCGTTGTCAACGAATGATTTGACCAGGATAGTTGAATATTTCACTGTAATGGATTAAAATGGACGTGCAATTACTATGTTAAACCGATTAACAATAAGCAGAGGTCCTTATGAGCAATCAAATCTCTTGGGCCATCGAGAAGGTCCGTCCCCTTCCCATCCGTCGGCAGTTCCATTCCGCTTTGTTCGATTTCGACGGTACGATCAGCCTGATCCGCCAGGGCTGGCAGGATGTCATGAAGCCCTACTTCTTTGAGGTGCTCAAGTCCACACCCAAGGCGGAGGACGATGCTGCGGTTATGCGCTGCATCCATGATTTTGTGGACCTGCTGACTGGCAAGCAGACGATTTACCAGTGCATCGCGCTGGCGGAGGAAGTGGAAAAGCGCGGCGGCAAGCCGGAAAACCCGCAAGTCTACAAGGACGAGTACAACCGCCGGCTGCTGGTGCGCATCGAGGACCGCATCAGGGGGTTGGAAGAAGGGCGTTTAAGGCCTGCCGACCTGGTGGTACCCGGGTCATTTGAACTGCTGCAGGCCTTGCGGGAGCGGGGCTTGACGCTCTACCTGGCCAGCGGTACCGATGAGGAATATGTACTGCGGGAGTCTGCGCTGCTAGGTGTGGATACGTTTTTCAACGGCGGCATCTACGGCGCCCAGCAGGATTACAGGCTCTTCTCCAAGAAAATGATCGTAAACAAGATCATCACGACCCACAATCTCCATGGCGGTGAGCTGCTGGGCTTTGGTGACGGCTATGTGGAGATAGAGAACATCAGGGAAGCCGGCGGCTTTGCCGTGGGCGTAGCGTCCGACGAGGTGCAAAAGATCGGCGTAGACCAGTGGAAGCGCAGCAGGCTCATCGGCGCTGGCGCGGATATCATCATTGGCGATTACAGCAGCACGAAAACACTGCTGGACTACATCTTTGCGGGAGTGTGAAGGAAATGCCTTATGCGCAGTTTGACCGTTCAAAACTGATTCTGAAGCCTCTGGACGAACGCGTGCACGACATGGACCGCAGCGAAATGCTGCTGCCCGGCAGCGAGCTGCCCGGCAGCGAGCTGCCCGCATTCTCACACCCGACCATCGATACGCTGGTGCAGCGCATCAAAGCCGCCAAGCAAAAGGGCGCCACAGTGCTGCTGATGATGGGCGCCCACATGATCAAGACCGGCGCATCGCCTCTCCTCATCCCTTTGATGGAACGGGGCTACATCACCCACCTCGCCCTCAACGGCGCCGGCGCCATCCATGATTTCGAGCTGGCGCTGATCGGCGCTACGACCGAGAGCGTTGCCAAGTATATCAGCGAGGGCCAGTTTGGACTGTGGAATGAGACCGGCCGCATCAATGACATCGCAAAGGAGGCCGTTGCCGAGGGCATTGGCCTGGGCGAGGCCCTCGGCCGTACGATCGAACGGGAGCGCCTGCCCTACCGCGAGACGAGCTTGCTGGCCGCCGGCTACCGCTGCAAGGTACCCGTGACGGTACATGTGGGCATCGGCAGCGATATCATCCACGAGCACCCCGGCTGCGACGGCGCGGCGCTTGGCGCGTCGTCCTATAGCGATTTTCTCGTCTACGCCCAAAGCGTCACGAACTTGGAAGGCGGCGTGTTCCTGAACTTCGGCTCCGCCGTCACAGGCCCCGAGGTGTATCTGAAGTGCCTGTCCATGGCACGCAACGTCGCCCACCAGGAGGGCCGCAAGATCGCCCACTTTACAACGGCCGTATTTGACCTGCTGCCGCTGGAAGGCCAGGATCTGCACACGACGCCGCCCAAGTCCGACGCGCGCTACTATTACCGGCCCTGGAAAACGATATTGGCCCGCACAGTGGCGGATGGCGGCGAAAGCTACTACGTCCAGGGCGAGCACCGGCTTACGGTCAGTGCCCTCTATCGCGGCCTTACGGGCGGCGAAGGATGAGGGCTGCCATGAACGAGACAAGACTTCAGGAAATACTGGCCGGGTTTCCGAAGGTGCGTATCGCCGTCGTCGGCGACTTCTTCCTGGACAAGCTTCTCCTGATCGACCGTAGGCTGGATGAGCCCTCGCTGGAGACCGGCCTCACGGCTTACCAGGTGACGGGCAAGCGCATCTCCCCCGGAGCCGCAGGCACCGTAATGAACAACCTCTCCGCCTTGGATATCGGCACGCTTTACGCAGTGGGTTTCCGCGGCGAAGATGGTGAGGGCTGGGAGCTGGACCAGGGGCTGAAGGCCCGCGGTGTGGACACCCGTTGGCTCACCGTGCGGCGGGACCTTTTCACTCCAACGTACACGAAGCCCCTGTTTTTGACCGGTGCAGCACCGGTCGAGAGCAACCGCTTGGACATTCGCAACCGGGGCAAGCTGCCTGCCGACCTGGAAGAGCAGATCATCGAGAATTTGCGCGCCGCAGCGGCCGCTGTCGACGCCATCATTGCGCTGGATCAGGTCATGGAGCGCAACACCGGCGTCGTGACCGACCGCGTACGCATGGAGCTGGAGAACTTGGGCCGTAAGAATCCGGATCTTATCCTTTTCGCCGACTCCCGAGCCCACTCAATGGAGTTCCGCGGCGTCATTGTCAAGTGCAACCATCTGGAGGCTTACAGCGCCGACCACCCGGGCGAATCCAGGGAAGAACCCGGCGACGCCGCTATCCGCCAAAGCGCCGCATCACTGGCCCGGCGCACGGGCAAGTCTGCCTTTGTCACCTGCGGCGACAGAGGAATCTATACGACTGACGGTCAAACAACAAACCTAGTGCCGGCCATCCGTGTCGATGGACCCGTGGACATCTGCGGCGCAGGAGATGCTGCCACGTCGGGCATCGTAAGCGCCCTGTGCTGCGGCGCTTCGGTGGAGGAGGCGGCCCTCGTGGGCAACCTGACAGCCAGCATCACGATCAAACAGCTGGGTACCACGGGCACGGCCAGCCGGGATCAGATCGCTCAGCAGTTTAAAACGGATCACCGAACATAGCGTACTCCCACACTCGATATAAGCTTGGCCCCCTCTGCTGAGGGGGCCTGGCTTTGGTAAGGTGACATGATATGAACTCATGCCTCCGGTTTTATATAGCGAAGATGGCTGGGTGCTGTATGGCCTTGCGGCAGACCGTGTACCGGATCGCGTTTTTACTCTTCACGTCCTGCCAGATGGTACATCTCTTTCGCCCTTTGCTCTCCTGAACATCATCCACCCCGGCAGGAGTCTGGCGCCACCCTTATCCCGTATCGCAAGGACAACGCTCTGAAGCAATATGAAGAAGCACAGCATAAGCCCGGTGGTGATGCTCTGCCAATAGGGCTCTCTTAGCCCCGAGGCGACCACGATGTTGTTGATGGTCTTGAGGGACAGCACCCCGAAGAGCGTACCGATGACGTTGCCCACACCGCCGCTGAGCAATGTGCCGCCGATGATGGATGCTGCGATGGCCTGCATTTCCGCGGCCGTGGCATTGGAGGCATTCCCCGCGCCGGTATGCAGTAGATAGACAAACCCGCCGATCCCCGAAAGCAATCCGCACAGCAAATAGGAATAGAACATCGTGCGCTTCACATTGATGCCCAGCATAAGCGCGCTTTGCCGATTGCCTCCAACCGCATAGAGGTTACGCCCAAATCGCGTCCACCTAAGAACAACAAATATGGCCAATACGCAAGCGATGGCGATGAGTACACCAGGTTCAATTCTGGCGTCGATAAAATTGCCGGCCTTGCCATAATAGCCGATGCCCGGCAGGCTGATTCGGAATTCCTTCAGCGCTACAAAGGCTCCTTGCTCCGCCGTGCGCGGAACCGCGCTGACGATGGTCGTCATGCCCCTGGCGAAGAACATTCCAGCCAACGTGACGATGAACGGCTGTATGTCCAAATACGCAATCAACACCCCCTGCAGCAATCCAAAAGCCAGCCCAATGCCCAAGGCCATACCCAGAGAACCGATCACGCTGCCGCTATGATCATCCAGGTACACCACGCACGCCATGGTCACCAGCGCGGTGATGCCTCCCACCGAAATATCGATGCCGCCGGCTATCATGACCACCGTCAATCCGCAAGAAATCACAATCAAAAAGGCGTTGTTATTGAAAATATCCAGGAACTGCTGCGGATTGCGAAAACCGCTGCCCCATACGAGCATGGCCAAAACATACATGCCCACGAAGGTGCAGATGGTGATGGTCAACAGCAAGTTCGTGTTGGAAATCGGCTCTCTGGGTTTCCTCCCCAAGATCCCGGAAAACAAACTGCTTTTCTTTCGTCATATCATTCATTCTCCGTCAGATTCGCAGTTCTTCTATGGTTTGCTTGTTTGAACAGCCTGTCCCTTAACAGAATGGCATACTCCTTGATCACGGGAGAGCCTATGACCACGATGGCAATGATCACGATGGCCTTGCAAGCCTTGATCGACGTGGAGGGTACCTTCATGGCATACAGCGTGGTCGTCAGCGCTTGAATCACATATGCCCCGATAACAGAGCCGGTCAGGCTGAATTTGCCGCCGGCCAGCGCATTGCCGCCGATGGCGACGGCCAGAATTGCATCCATCTCAATATCCAGCAGCAGGGTCTCATGGTTGATCAACCCGATACGGCTGACACCGATGGCCCCGGCCATCGCAGTGCAGACGCCCAGTATCATAAATGTGATCAGCTTGATCCAAACGGCGTTGATGCCGTTGAGGCGGGAGGATTTCTCGTTGATCCCCACCGCTTGCGTATACAACCCGAGGTTGGTAAACCGCAAGACAAGGGACACGATTGCGCCGAATAACATGACGATCAAAATAGGCGTTGGTATGGGGATGCCGGGAATGAAACCGCCGATATACCCCAGCAGAGGGCTGGATACAGTAGGCGTTGCTCCGCCGTTGATCCAGTATGCGATGGAGCGACCGGCTGTAAATAAAATCAGCGTGGCGATCATCGGCTGGATTTTGAATGCCGCGACCAACGTGCCATTGAAGGCGCCAAATACCAACGCCACCGCGCAGCTTGCCAAAAAGGCCACCAGGATGATGGGCATCGTGATGGCATTCTCGCGCAGCACGCGCACAAACACGCTGCCGGCGATGGCCGCCGCCGCGCCTACGCTAATATCTTGTCCTTTGGACGATGCGGTGACCAGCGTCATGCCGATTGCCAGAATGGCAAGCTCCGACGCGCCGTTGAGGATGCTGATGACATTGCCGGAAAGAACGGTATTCCCTTCGTTGTTGGTAGCAATGATGACGGAAAAGAAACCGATATCCCGGATCAGATTGAACACAATCAGCAAAAAAAGTGCGGTTAGCGGGACCAGCAATTGGGACCTCGCAAGTTTCTCCAACCCCTTAGCCATTTCCAGTCGCCTCCCCCGCTATCGTGTGCATAATCTGCGCCTGTGTCATGTCCTCTCCCCGCAATTCGCCCACGATCTTGCGGTCTCGCATCACGATAAGCCGCGAGCAGGTACGAAGCATCTCCTCAATTTCAGATGAAATAAATGTTACGCTGACGCCGTCCTCGGCGAGTTTGAGCACCAGCTTTTGAATTTCCATTTTAGTACCTACATCGATGCCTCGG
This sequence comes from Bacillota bacterium, assembly GCA_023422005.1. Taxonomy (GTDB): domain Bacteria; phylum Bacillota; class Clostridia; order Christensenellales; family UMGS416; genus JAEYRA01. The sequence continues at coordinate 32,709 of JAEZSC010000031.1, forward strand.
GTGGGTTCATCCAGTATCAAGTACTTGGGGTTTGTCAGCAGCCAGCGGGCAAGTATAGCCTTTTGCTGATTCCCTCCAGACAGCGATCGAATGGGGGTATCTATAGAGGCCGTTTTGATGCCCAGCAACTTGATATACTCCTGGGCAAAGGCTTCTGCCTCCACCCTGGAGAACGGACGGAAGAAACCCCGCATGACCTGCAAGGCCAGTATGATGTTCTCTCGCACAGACAAATCCTCGATGACGCCGTCCTGCTTTCTATCCTCGGGCAAATAGCCAATGCCCTGCTTCATGGCATCCTTGGGCTTGGCGATTTTCACGTCCCTGCCACAGACCCGCACCCTGCCGCCGGTGATTTTATCGGCGCCGAAGATGGCCCGCACGCTTTCGCTGCGTCCGGAGCCCAGCAGCCCCGTAAAGCCATTGACTTCTCCCTTGCCGGTCTTGAAGTTAAAGGGCTGCGCGCCCTGGGCACTGCACAAGCCAAAGGCCTCAAAAACCGGGGTCTCCTCTGCCTTGGCCAGGGTGGTCTTTCGGTCCTTCATCTGCGAAATGTCATCCAGCGCCTTGCCCATCATCTTGGCGATGAGCTCTACCCGCGGCAGTTCCTTGACTTCGTACTCTCCCACCTGTTCTCCATTGCGCAATACCGTGATCCTGTCGCAGATCTCGTACACTTGCTCCAAAAAATGTGTGATAAAAATGATACCGACCCCGCGGGCCTTGAGCTCCCGCATCAGAGAAAAGAGTTTGGCTACCTCATACTCATCCAGCGAAGATGTGGGCTCGTCCAGGATCAGCACCTTGCAGTCCATATCCACCGCGCGGGCAATGGCCACCATTTGCTGTACCGCCAGCGAGCATGTGCCCAGTTGCTGGGTGGCGCGAGCGGGGATGTACAATTTGGCCAGAATCTCCGCCGTCCTCTTCTCCATGGCGCGCCAGTGCACAAAACGGTGCTTTCCCCGGCCTATGGAGATATTCTCCGCCACCGTAAGGTTTGGGCAAAGGGTGATCTCCTGATACACCGTGCTGATGCCCAGATTCTGAGCCTCCTGCGGCGATTTGATGGAGATGTCTTTGGGATTGCCCGCGAGGTAGATCTGCCCGAAATCCTTGGGATGCACGCCGGTCAACACCTTGATCAAGGTTGACTTTCCGGCCCCGTTTTCCCCCATCAAGGCGTGGACTTCCCCCTGGCGGAGGGTGAAATCCACATTCCGCAGCGCGCGTACGCCGGGGAATGCCTTGCAGATTTGTTTCATGGATAACACGATGTCGTTTTGCACAGCCACCCATCCTTCTACGTATGGAAATGATTCTCAAAGATGGCGGTGCGTATATGGGGACATTGTCCACATACACCGCACCGCGCATACAGGGAGTATTCGTTCGAAACTCGGGCAACTACCGGTTATTCTCCCAGGCCGTAGGTATCGATGTCCGCCTGAGTGATGCTCTTGGCATCAAAGCCACGCTCCTTGGAAATGACCTTCTTCTCCGGCAGCGTCTTGCCGGCTTCCAGATCCTTGATCATGCCTTCGATGACGGAAGCCTGGAAGGGGCTGCACTGTCCATCGTAGTTCCATTTGCCAGCCAGCAATTCCCGCAGGGCCCACTTGTTGCAGTCAAAGCCCATGACAATGACATCCTTGCCCACGCCGTGGGTGATACCCGCTGCATCCAGCGCCGCAACAGCGCCCTTGGCCATACCATCGTTCTCGGCGTAGATCACGTTGAACTTCTCGCCGGAGTTGATGACAGACTCTACAATTTTCTTGGCTTCCGCTTCATCCCAGGTGGCGGTTTGCTGCACAACCTTGGTCATGGTGCCGGCGGCAAACTCCTTGTCCAGTGCGGCAGTGCGGCCGATTTGCGCATCACTGCCCATTGCGCCCTGGATATGGATGACATTATAGGAGGGCAGCTTCTGCGCCTTGAGCCAATCCACAGCGGTTGTGCCTTCGTTTGCCATGTTGGAGACGACGGCGGCTTCATACAGGCTCTCGTCGGCTTTGAGCATACGGTCGAAGAGGAACACCTTGACGCCCGCTTCCTTGGCGCTCTTCAGCACGGAATCCCAACCATCGGTGGCAGCGGCCGAGATCAAAAGGTAATCCACGCCGTTGGTGATGAACTGGGAGGCGGCATTCAGTTGCTCATCGTTCTTCAGGCTGTAGAAGGTGGAAACCGAATATCCGTTGGCCTGCGTGAAGACCTTTTCAAAATCTGCCACATTTGCCGCGCGGTATCCGGATTCGGAGGGCGGATTGTTTACGATGCCGATCTTAATTTGCTTTCCGGCCGGGGCCTGGGATGCCGCGGCCTTGGAGGCGGTGGCGGCCACCGGCGGTGTAGCCGTGCATGCAGCCATCGCAAGAATCAAAACGGCGACAACGAGTACGCCAAAGAGCTTTTTCATACTTTGGTCTCCCTTTCATTTTCGCATGTTGAAGGTACCCTCTGTTCGTGATTTTTATATCATACAGCCAAACATCTATCAATATATTTGGATTATTTGCATAGATAAACCAACCATCCCGGTTAACTTGCTAACCCCATGGCGCATTCTGTCGAATTGGTTTTGTTCGTTTTGTAGGTTTTCAAACACTGGGAGTAAAAAAACCACCGCCGCAAAAGCGGCGGTGTACTTGAAGCATCCTCAGCGTCACGTTCTTCTTCAATACCCTCGGTGTTCGATCAAGTTGCGGGTGATGGAACGGTAATCGAACTGGGTTTCATCGATGTACCGTTTGCGCTCCACGGCACGACCCTGCTGCAGCTGCTGTATAATATCGCTGACATAGGGGCCTTGCAGCGGGTTGCACTCCACATTGAGTGCGATCTTGCCGTCCAGGCAATATTTCAGCCCCAGCTTTGTGGCGTCAAAGGAGATGACGATCACGCCGTCGTCGACATTGCATTTCATCCCCGCCTCTTCCATGGCGTCGATGGCGCCCAGCGCCTCGCCATCATTCTCACAGTATACAACATCGATATCCTGCGTCCGTTTCAATATGGAACCCATCACCTCGTAGGCCTTGGCCCGGGTGAAATCCCCGCACTCCTGGGCGATCCGCGTCCAACTCGCGTGGCGCTGAATCACCTGATCCAAGGCGGCGGTACGGCCGATCTGCGCGGAAGAGCCGATGGTCCCTTGTATGTGCACGATGTGGATGGGCTCGTTTGTTCTGCCCTGCTTCTCCAACTGATCTTCCAGCCACCGGGCCGCCTTTTCCCCTTCACTGCGGAAGTCCGACCCCACAAAGGCGCTATACAGGCTTTCGTCCGCCACCTGAATGTCTCTGTCGATCACGATCACCGGTATGCCGGCCTCCTTGGCCTCTTGCAATATCGAATCCCATCCCGTTTCCACCCTGGGTGAAAACACGATATAGTCCACCCCTTGTTGGATGAAATTGCGAATGGCCCTAATCTGGTTCTCTTGCATATTGCGGGCGTCATCGAACAGCAGTTCATAGCCGTTGTCTTCATTGAGCGCCGCTTTCACGCTTTCCGTGTTGGCAACACGCCACTCCGACTCCGCGCCGACCTGAGAAAACTCCACAACAATCAGATTATCCTTGGCGGCTTTTGACACCGGCTGTTGGCTATGCGAACAGCCGCAGAGCAAAACCGACAGGCAGATGGCTGCCGCCAACAGTTTACTGATCATCTTTGCATCTCCTTATCCGCCGTCTGCATGGGCAGCGTCACGGTAACCCTTGTGCCCGCGTCCTTTTTGCTCTCCAGCGTCAAGCCGTAATCACCGCCAAAGAGTATCTGTATCCTCTGGTGCACCGCCCGAAGGCCGAAGCCCTCCCGCTTGCCGTCGGTCAGCGAGGCCCTCATTTCCTCCAAACGCTCCGATGGTATGCCTGCGCCGTCATCCGCCACCTCCAACACCAGCCGCTCTTCCTGTATCGATCCGGTTACGCGAATGGAGCCCTTGCGCCGCTTGTTCTTGATGCCGTGGTACAGCGCGTTTTCCACCAGCGGCTGCAGGGTGAGCTTGGGCAGGATATAGCCCTCCAGATTGGCCGGGATGTCGATGTGATACTCCATCAAATCCCGGTAACGCATCTGCTGGATCTCCAGATAGCTGCGAATATGCTGTTCCTCTTCGGCAATGGTGATGATATTCTGCCCACGGCTCAGGGAGAAGCGGAAGAAGTTGGATAGGCTGCCAACCATCTTCACCGCTTCGCCAATCTCCCGAGACTCAATCAGCCAAATGATGGTATCCAGCGTATTGTATAGAAAATGCGGGTTGATCTGGGCTTGCAGCAGCGCCAATTCGGTGCGTCTGCGCTGCTTCTCCTGCTCGGCATTCATCTCGATTTGCCCCTTCAACCGGCCCACCATGTTCTCTATGCCGTCGGACAACAGTTGAACCTCTTTCACATCCGCCTGTATCGGCTCGCAGACCAGCAGGCTGCCCTTGCCGATGGCCTCCAGCCGTTCGCAAATTCTGTCGATGGGCTCCACAAGCCTCCGGCTGAGCTTCCGGGACTGATACAAGAGAACATAGAGCAGCAGCAGCGACGCCACCGTCACCACCCCGATGATCACAATCATGTTGGAAATCATAGCCGATTGCAGCGAGTTCAGATGCGCCGCCTCATAGTACAGATAGGTGTACATGTACTTTTGTACCAAGTCGGTGAGGATATAGATGTTGTTTTCCAGCTGGTCCTCGCGAGAATCGTACTCCTTCGTATCGGCAATCTGCCGCATCTTTTCCTCCAGGTTGTGGCACAAGTTCAATACGCTGCTGATGGCCCGAAGGCTCTCGCGTTCCGTCGTCGTGTCAATCAGCTTTGTAGCGATGGCCTTGGCCGACTGCACCTCCTGGGTGGGCAGCCCCTCGGAATACTGGCTGTTGATGACGTAGTAATACATCTTCAAATCGACGTCATCCTTGAAGTTCTGATTGAAGTCTGAGGCCGTGGTGACATTGTTGAGTATGGCATGGTACTGCAGGGCATACACAATGCTGATGGAGGCGATGACGATGATGACGATCATCGGAGGCAATGCCACATACAGTATCATCTTCCACAGCTTGCTCTGCAGCGTCATTTTTCCCAGGTTTGCCCACTTTTCCCTAATTGCGATCACGGCATGTTACCCCTGCGATATTCGCTGGGCGTGCAGCCAGCTACTTTTTTGAAGACGAAGCTGAAGTAATGGGGATCCTTATATCCCACCGCGCCGGCGATTTCGTTGGAACGCTTGTCCGTATGCCGGAGCAACCGCTTGGCCTCGCCAATCCGTTTGCCCGTAAGGTACTCCACGAATGTTTGACCGACTTCCTGGCTGAATATCGCCGAGAAATAGTTTGGGCTGATGTTCACATTTTTGGCGACCCTGTCCAGGGAGATGGACTCCTCCGGATAATGGGCATCGATGAACCCGATGGCTTTGCTCAACAGTTCCCGTTGCTGGCGTTTGCTTTCGCTGTCGCGCAATTCGATGGTTTGCTTGATGACCTGGCAGGCATGCCTGTGGGCATCCTCAGGCGTGCAGGCAGCTTTGGGCCGCAGTTCCGCGGGCCAAAAACCATCCTTGCGGCAGCCGATGGAGTCTACATATTCTGCCGCCACATAACATACCGTCATGGCCAAGTACCGGCAAAACAACGAAATGGGCACACCCTCGCCGACACCGCGCAGCAATTGGTCCACGAAATGCTCCGTTTCTTCCTTGGCCCCTCCGCTCAAAAAGCCGCGGATGCGCTCGTGGTCCAGCTCTCCCTCATCTGCACCGGCAGCGGAAGCGCTTTTCTTCTGGAAACTGCCGATGCTGGCTTCGGAAAGCACATGCTCCTGAGGGCAGAGATAACGATAGGACAGAATGCGGTTGGCCTCGGCGAAACAGGCCGGAAGCGCGCCCAGGCGGGGCACAGGTGTGCCGCAGGCAATGTGCCAGTCCACATAGTTGCCGGCCAGTATGCAACGGTTGCGGATATTCTCCACACAATCCTGCATCATCCGGGTGATATCCTCCCGTTGGCCCTTGATGAGAACCGCGTAAGAGGTGACATTCCACCGGAACAGGATCAACTCCGGGCGGCTGACGATGTACTTGGTCACCTTATCCTGCACCGCCGCCAGCACATCCGTATACCCTTCCGGAGTGCTGCCGTCGTATCCTGCGCTGCTCAGCGAAAAGAGCATCATATTGTAGAATGGAGCGTTCACATCCACGCCCAAGGCCTGGGCTGTTTCGGTGATTTCGGACACGCTCATACCGCCGGTGACGATCCGTTCAAAGAACCGCCGCCGAGAGAATGTCTCATACTCCTGGGCTTCCCGCTGGAACCTGGTCAGGTATTCCTGCTGCTGCAGTTCCGCTTCCATTTTCTTTTGCAATGTGCTCAGGGTTTCGGCGATCTTATCCTTTACGATGGGCTTGAGCAGATATTGCTCCACGCCCATGCGAATGGCCTGCTGGGCATAGGAAAAATCGTCATACCCGCTGATGATGATAATTTTAGTTCTGGGCAGTTCCTTGCGCACCACTTCAACCAATGCAAGCCCATCCATGAAGGGCATGCGTATATCGGTGATCAAAAGGTCGGGTTGTATCTGGCGAATCAAGGGCAGTGCCAGTTCACCGTCCGGCGCATCCCCGGCATACGAAAATCCATATTGCTCCCAGAAGATGTTATTGCGTATGCCTTCGCGTACGACGATTTCATCCTCAACAAGAAAGAGCTTGAACATCCTGGCTACCCCTTTTGATAGACTTGCCTATCTCTTTGCTGTGAGTACAAACCCCCTAATATTATGTATCCCAATATGCGAATCAACAATAGAATATCTTATGATTTTGGTTCTTTTCTCAACGAGCATTGAGCCTAAATGTTTCAACAAAGAGGACACCTAAAATTATTGACATACAATAATCCCCATGGTACACTTTGTAATAAATTATTGGAAAACGATAATTGGTGAGGTTTCTATGAAACGCAGAACACTTTGGATGCTCCTTATACTCGAGGCAGGGGTATGCGTGCTGCTTCGCACGCACCAAGTGCCCATGACGATCGGTTCCACCTCCGTGCTGGCTTTTCCCTTTGAGCAGATTGGCCTGGGTTTGCGGGCGCTGTCCTTGTCCGGCGGGCTGGGCAATGTGGCCGCGTGCATACTCTATGCCGCCATCAGCCTGATTCCCGTGGCGGCTCTGGCTGTGCTCATGCTGCGGCGCAAGGCGCGGCCAGAGGATGGGCTGCTGGTGCTGCTGAGCGCGGCGCTGTTCGCGGTGCTCTATCTGATGGTCAACCCGGCCATCATCGGATCGCTGTTTGGTGCGTCTGCAGTGCCGTTGGTAGATCAGGTGATGCTGGGTGGCCTCGACCCCTCTCTGGGTGGCTCGGCAGCGCTTCCGGCAGGCAAGGCGATACTGGGCACCACGGTGTACTCGGTGCTGGTGGGCTACCTGGTGCTGCGGGTTCTGCGGCTGTTCTTCGCCGGCAGCACGGAGAAATTGCAAAAGTACCTGGCCGCCTTGCTCTTCTGTATGAATCTGCTGTTCGTCTGGCTGGCCTTCGGTGTGGGCTTCAGCAAGATGATGGACTCCATACAGTCGCTTGGCGCGGGGAACACCGCCGGCGGGCAGCTGATGGGCATGAGCACCTTCGTTTTGGTGTTGCAGTTCCTCGTGGATGCCTTGCCGTATCTGCTGGATGTGCTGGTGGTGTTTGCAGCCCTGCGGCTGCTGGACGAACTGAAGGTGGATCGCTATTCCCCTGAAAGCGTGGAGGCAGCCGGGCGGCTTTCCCGGCTGTGCGGCGGGGCGCTGGCAGCCACGACACTCACCAATATGGCATTCAACCTCCTGCAGCTGCTGGTCAAGAGGTCGGCACTGGTGATCAACAGCAGCGTGGAAATTCCGGTATTCTCCATTGTCTTTGTGCTGGCCGTGCTGCTGTTCGCCCGATTCATCGCCCAGAGCAAGCAGCTCAAAGACGACAACGAGCTGTTTATTTGAGGGGTGCACGATGGCCATACGAGTCCATCTGGAAGATGTACTGAAAGCCCGAGGAATGACCTCCAAAGAGCTGTGCGGTCTGGTGGGCATCACCGAGGCGAACCTATCCATACTGCGCAGCGGCAAGGCCAAGGGCGTGCGCTTCGGCACGATCAACAAGATATGCTGGCACCTGGGCTGTGATGTGGGAGATATCTTGAAATTTGATGGAAACCTGGAGGAAGACGATGAAGACTAGAGCCAATCATGCCCTCTGCTGCCTGATCATTTTGCTGCTGGGCACTCTGTCCGGCTGCCAGCTGGCCCAAACGGACAAAGGCGCCGACGCGGCCCAGGACAGGTTGATCGGCGTGTTCGTCACCACCGGGCATCTAGACATGCAAGGGCGGCTGTACGCGACGCAGAAGAAAAGAACGGTAACCGACGAGACCGGTAAAACCATCGAGACCGATACGTATGCCTTTGAAGGCGTCACAGGGATGTTATACATCAATGCCATTGTGCCCGCGACAGCAGCGATGGACAGCTACCATACCACGATAGCCGACGACGGGATCAGCGACAGAAAAACCAGCCTGGGCCTCGGGGATGTGGAAAACTCTACAGTGCTGGACGGAACAATATACGCCTCCATGGGGCGCGGTGAGGTCATCTTCTACTTCAACCCGGTATATCAGGATGGCATTGGCAGGGTTTATGCGACCGCCGGCACAGGCTTGTCTTCCGGCAATATGCAATCGGATGGGGCGCAGTTCTCCCAAACCATGAATGCCACCCAGACGGTGACGGAAAATGGAAAGGCGAAGAAGGACAGCATAACGATCAAGCTCAACATACAGATGATGAACCCACCCACGAAAGTCGCGATTCTGCGGATGGACGCCAACAACGCGGTGCTCTCCCGCGAGGAGTTCACCCCCAACGCGGTGCCAACGCAGATCACGCTGGAGCAAGCCACGGATTATATCGTCGTCGAGTCAACCCAAAGCAGCGCAGATGGCACCGAAAAGGTCACGCGCAAGCTGGTGGGCAAGGACGCCACAGCGTTGGAGAGCTTCTGGTGCCGGGATGACGGCATTTGCATAAAACAGAGCACGCAGGTGTTGTGGCCCGATGCTCAGCCTCTATCGTGAGGACCGTCGGCAGCCAACCCTACGGAGATGGCGCCTCCTCCTTGTCGCGGGCAGAGTGGCTTCGCGGCACAGCGGCCGAGGCGACGGACTTCTTAGTCCAGGGCGCTCTGCAGCGCATAGAGCTGCGCATACTGCCCCGACTGACCAAGCAGCTCACGGTGGGTGCCGCTTTCAACAACCTGGCCGTTCTCCATGAATAGGATCCAGTCCGCGTTGACGATCGTCGAAAGGCGGTGGGCTACGATGATCGTCGTACGCCCCTTCATCAGGCGGCCCAATGCGTCCGTGATGCGCTTTTCCGACGTGCTGTCCAGCGAAGCGGTCACCTCATCCAGCAGCAGCACCGGCGCGTTCTTGAGCATGGCTCTGGCGATGGCGATCCTTTGACGCTGCCCTCCGGACAGCTTCACGCCGTTTTCACCGACCGGTGTGTGATATCCCTGGGCCAACTCCTGCACAAAGCTATCCACGTCAGCAGCCTTGGCGGCTTCAAGGACCTGTTGGTCAGAGGCTTCCAGGTTGCCCATGCGGATGTTCTCCAGTATAGACCCATCGAACAGCGGGCATTCCTGCGGCACATAGGCCGACAGGCCGCGCAACTGAGGCAGCTTCATATCCCGCACTTCCAGCCCGCCGATGGTCAGGCTGCCCGTGTAGCCGTCGATACCCATCAACAGACGCAGCAGCGTGCTCTTACCGCTGCCGCTATAGCCGGCGATGCCGCAAGTCTGCCCGCTGGGCACAGCGAAGTTGACATCTCGGAGGGTTTCCTTCCCGTCGTCATAGCGGAAGCTCAGGGTCCTTGCCTCCACCGCAATATTTTCCAGTTGCACCGCCGTGCCATCGGATTGGGTATCTTCCTCCGCCTGATCCAGGATCTCCGATACACGGCGGGCGCCGGCAAGGCTTTCCTGCAGGTCGATGAGGATCCAGCCGATGCCGGCGATGGGCCCTACGACCGTCGCGCCCACCTGGATCAGCACAGGCAGCATTGCGATGCCTATATCCCCCTGGCTGTAGAGCACAAGACCCAGGCCGATGCTGCAGGCCGCCGTCAGGCCGGCGTTGACCTGATTGAGACCGTAATAAGTAGCCGAGAGGTTTAGCGCGGACATCGCCTTTGAAAACAGCTGCCGGCAGGAATCGGTGAAACGCTGCATGAGCCCCGTGTCCTCGCCGTAGATGCGAACCAGCTGAGAACCGGCCAGCAGATCGCTCATATAAGAAACCGTAGTCCCTCTTTGACTCTGCTTCGCGCGCCAGCGCGCTTCGCTCTTGTTCACAAGCGGCAGATTGATCGCCATCATCAGCAGCCCCACCCCGATCAACGCCAGCGCGATGCGCCAATCGATCAGCCACACGGTCACGATGCCCAACACCACAGAGATGGCCGAACCGGCCAGTGAGGACATCAAGTATTCCAAGGTATTGGCGCACAAGCTGGCGTCGCTGTCCAACCGGGACAAGTTGTCGCCGGTATGGGCCTTGCTCGTTACGCGATAGGGAAGGTTGATCATGTGGGCGAATAACCTGCCCTTAAGCCGGTTGGTCGCCCGCAGCGTGGCATCCTTGAAAATATAGTTGCCTATGGCTCCCGCCACGAGGTTTAGCGCGATGAGCGCTGACCACTTCAACGCTTCGGACAGCACACCGCCATACTGACCCAGCTTTGCATACTGGATCATACCGCCCATGATAAGGCCGATCAGCAGAGAGTTAAAATAGTTCGACGCCGCGCCCAGAATCAAACCAGCTACATATTTGTTCTTCCACTGTGCAACATGAGCAAGGATGTTCCTCACGTACCGGTAATCCCGCCGGAAGCTCTTTATCATATTGCGACACCATCCCTTTCCAGCATCTGCTGCTGATATAGGCTCCTGTACAGCGGACTCTCCCGAATCAGATGGTCATGGGTTCCCTGGGTGACGATGGCGCCGTCCTGGATCACGAGGATACGATCCGCATGGCGGATCGTGGACAGGCGATGGGCAACGACCAACGTCGTGCGGCCTTCCATGAGCCGCTCCATACTCTGCTGCACGATGCGCTCGGCGGCAGCGTCCAGCGCGGAGGTGGGCTCATCAAGCAGCAGCACCGGCGCATCCTTGAGCATCGCCCTGGCGATGCTCAGCCGCTGGCGCTCGCCACCGGATACTTGTATGCCCCGCTCTCCTACCTGTGCATCCAGACCTCGCTCCGTCACAAAGGCCAATATTCCAGCCCGCTCACAGGCCAGCAGCAGTTGCTCGTCGGTGGCTTTGTTATTGGCGGCCAGCAGGTTGTCCCGGATGCTGCCGGGGAACAGGTAGCTATCCTGTGAGACCAGCGCCAATTGGCCGCGCAGCGGGCCCAGTGCCCAGGCATTCACAGCGCCGCCCATGACCCTCACCTCTCCGCTGTCCGCCTCCAGAAATCCGCAGATCAGCTTGAGTATCGTGCTTTTGCCGCAACCGCTTGCTCCCACCAGCGCCACGGTTTCGCCGCGACGCACATGGAACGAGATGCCCTTAAGAAGTGGCGGATTGTCCGGATAGCCGAACGTGACGTTTTCAAAGGCGATTACGTCACCGCTGTCGTCTGGCTGGCTGAAAAGACCTCCCTGTTCCTCGGGCAGGTCCAGATAGTCATAGATGCGGGTGCAGGCGCCTAAGGCACGCTGAACGATGGAAAAAACGTTGGGGACTTGCGTCAGCCAATAGACCAGCCCATAGCCTACCATCGTTAGCGACAGCAACTGCCCGGCACTCAGCGTGCCTTGTGCCACGCGCAACGCACCCAGCACCAGCATGACAACCATCGGCACCATACCCAGCGCTGTGCCGCCGGCATTCATCTGCACCGTGGCTCTCTGGGAACGCATATCCGCCCGCATCGCCTCTTTCAGCGATATCTGATAGCGCTCATTGACGAACTTTTCCAAGCGGAAGGACTTGATGACGACCGGTGAACTCAATCCCTCCTGCGCCATCTGCTGAGCGCGGCCCAGTGCATTACGCTTGCTTTCCTCGTTTTTCCTGATCGGCTTGGTGATGCGCAGGCTGAAAGGCAGCACCAGCAAAGACACGCCCATCAGGATCGCTGTCAGTGGAAGATCGATGATGACCATAAACCATGCAGTGCACAAAATAATCGTCGCCAATGTCGTGATCGTCGACAGCCCGGAGCCGGCAAAGCTGTAGATCGAGTTCAGCTCATCACCCAGATGGCTCATGATGTCACCGCTGCGCTGTTCCTCCAACGCGGGTATGGACAACCGCCTGGACTTCTCCCCGATGCGGATGCGCAGCTTCATGTTGACCAGTTCGGACATGCGAAACTTCGTCAGCATGGAGATGGTGTGGAAGGGCGCCGCTGCCAGCGGCGCTGCGACCAGCAGCCATAGCTTACTCCAGAAGAGCCCACCGGAAGCGGCGTCCATAACCTGGCCGGTCAGAGCGCGCATCCAAATGTCCAGTACCAGATAGGCGATTGTGGACAAAATGCTGCCCAGATACAGGGGCCACTCGTCCAATACCTCCGCCATTAAACGCCATAAGGGTCTGCGTTTCGCTTTTGTTTTCATCAGAAATCACCTCATGTCGGGTTAGGCTGTATAGCCATCGGCTCAACGCCTGCATCGGTGGCAACTTTATTATTGTGCTTGAAAATACATGTAAGAATAGCTCTTGCGGCTTATCCCAGGCTTAAAACGGTTTGTTCTGCTGGCTGAAATTTTTGAGCATAGTATCCTGGAAATTATTGCAGAAGAGTAGTATACAAAAAGAAAAAGAACATGTAAAGAAGGGATTTCTCATACCAAACCTTGCGCGGCGGTCGGTTTGGTGAAGACGTGACTGGCTAAGCCCAACGGATTGTTCCTATTCATTTGTTTGAACGAGTTGGCTGGCCAATCTTCCGCATCGTAAAATCACAGCACGCCTGCGATCACTGTATTCAGATAATTGTCGAATTTCCGCACCAAGATGCCGTCGCCGAAATCCATGGACACCATCATGCAGGTCGCCACAACCTCGTACACGGGGTCGATAAACAGCATTGTGCAGCCCGCGCCGCCGTGGGAAAACGCTTGCGGAGAACGCAGCGTACCCGTTTCATCGGTCTTGTCCAGGGACAGGCCGAACGGCAGGCCCCAACCGGATTCCTTGAACACCTTGTCCCCATAATGGGAAATGATGCCTTTCGTCTGGTTCCTCGTCATGGCATCGACGGAAGCCCGGCTTAAAAACCGCCTGTCGTTATGCATCCCCTTATCGAGGAACATCTGCCCCATCAGCGCCAGGTCATAGGCCGTGGAATAAGCACCGCCGCTGGCGGATTGGTTCTTTCGGTGATCCAATCCGTTCAGGCTCTTGAAGATTGCGTTTTCCGGGTAAACGATTATCCTGCCGTCCAGTTCATCCGGCACGGAAAGGTAGGAATCATTCATTGCTAGAGGGCCGAAAATCCGCTCCCTAAAGAACGCGTCCAAAGACATACCGCTCACACGCACGACGATCTCGCCTGCAATCCCTATCCCGAAACCGGAATAAGACATTTCCTCACCAGGCGCTTTCCACAGCGGAGCGGAGCAACCCATGTAGAAGTATTTGCCCAGGTGCGGGTGCAGCCTGGCATACTCCTCGGGAATCTGTGTGCTTTCAAAGTCCGGTTTTATATGATTCCAGAGATCTTCATCCCGTATGCCGGACGTGTGTGTCAGCAGGTGATGAATCAACACCTGGTTCTTCCCGTCACCCTTGAACTCCGGAATGAATTCCTGGACTGGGCGCGTGGGGCTGACCAACCCTTCCTCGGTCAGCAGGAAAATCGCAATACCTGTTAACACCTTCGTGATGGACGCAATGGGGAAGATCGTGTCCGGCTGCAGCAACTCGGGCGGATCGCCGGGCACGCGCAAACCCTTGGCGCCATAGGCGAAAATCACACCTCTGTGAGCGGCAAGGTAAGCAACAGAAGTTGTAAATCCGGTGTCGATCCACCTGCATGCAAGCCTGTCAAGCTTCTCCGCCGTGCCTGGGTGTATTCCTGCCTGTTGCTCGGTACCAAAATGCAGCTTCATACTGTGCCGCTCCTTCCGATTACCTTTTCCGCCGAATGCTGACCTTCCCCAGCCTTTACACCAGCCGGCAGATCACCTTTAGCAGGGAAGCTCAATCGACATAATTATAACCATTATGTATAGTTGAGACAATAGAAATAACACAATATAAGGAGACACAGTATTGTGATTAACCATCGAGTTTATCACGGAGTCTTTTTACTTTAGTATCCAAAGTTTCCACGTCCCACTGTATAAACGCCACCCCATACTTCCCCACGAGGTCCACGAGTTTTGCGTTCCATGCCCCATAGGGTGCGCGGAAGATCATCGGCCTTTTTCCCGTAATCCTCTCAATGGTGTCGTCGGTCTTCTTGAGTTCTTCCATTACCTCATTGTCGGGCAGCTTTGTCAGGTCCTTATGGGTGTAACCATGGCTGCCGATCTCGTGTCCGCGGTTAGCGATTTCCCGGAGCATGTCCGCGTTTTTGTTGGCCCACATGCCGGTTACAAAAAAGGTCGCCTTGATGCCCGCGTCGTCCAGCGCATCCAGTATGGCGATGGTCTTGTCGGTGCCCCAAGCGGCGTCAAAGGTGATGGCAACCTGCATGTTTTTGGTGTTGACACTATAGATCGGTATATCATCCTTGGGCGCGAACGCCGACGCGGCGTCGGGCCGCAGCGCCAACACCACGATCAGCACCACGACCAGCGCCGCCGCCACGATGCCCCAGCGGACCAATTGCTCCTTGGTGATCAATAAAATTCGCATGCGCTTCCCTCCCAGTCAATCCTATGCACACAAGCACGTTGACAGAAGGAAATGTACCCGCCAACTGCTGACCTGCGGCCGGTGTTCTTCGAACTGCAGAATTGAACCCAATGACGCGACGCATACTATTCGGGAATCCAGGATGAGCGGTCAGTTCAGCTAGCGGCAGCGTTAATCCAAATGGGTCAATGTTCACATTGGCGCGTTTGGAAAACGCTTTTTTCTTTTTTTCCGGCGAAACGAAAGTCATGAACGAACCAATGAGAAGGAGTGGATCAGCAGGTGAAGGCAGTGATCGTGGGAGGTGGATGGGCGGGCTGCGCCGCGGCCATCGGCGCCAGAAAAGCAGGCGCGGATGTAGTGCTGCTGGAGCGGACGGACGCGCTGCTGGGCACCGGCCTGGTGGGAGGAATCATGCGCAACAACGGGCGCTTTACCGCCACGGAGGAAGCCATCGCCATGGGCGCAGGAGACCTGTTCCACATCACCGACGCCCATTCCCGCCATAGAGGGATCGACTTCCCCGGCCACCGGCACGCCAGCGTCTACGACATCGGCACGACGCCGGGCGCGGTCACGCGCCACATGCGTGAGCAAGGCGTGGACGTGCATCTGAGCGCCCGCGTGTCAAAGGCGAAGCTGGCCGGCAAAACCATCTTGAGCGTGGAAGCCGACGACGGGCGCATCTATGAAGGCGATGTATTCCTGGACACCACGGGGACCGCAGGGCCCATGAGCAACTGCCAAAAATACGGCAACGGCTGCGCCATGTGCGTGCTGCGCTGCCCTTCTTTCGGCGGGCGCCAGAGCCTGGCTGCGCTTGCGGGCGTGCAAGAGGTGCAGGGCCGGAAGGCCTCCGGCGAGGTGGGCGCCATGAGCGGCTCCTGCAAGCTGTACAAGGAATCCCTCTCGCGGAAAATCATAGAAACCTTGAACGAAAAGGGCGTTGCGATCATATCTATCCCCAAGAGCCTTGTGGAAGACCACCTGGACATCAAGGCCTGCCAGCAATACGCGCTGGCGGAATTTAAGAAGAACATCATACTGCTGGACACCGGACATGCCAAGCTTATGAGCCCGTTCTTCGACCTGCAAAAGCTGCAGCAGATCCCCGGATTCGAAAACGCGCGGTACGAGGACCCCTACGCGGGTGGTAAGGGCAACTCGATGCGTTTTTTCGCAATGGCGCCGCGGGATGATTCGCTGAAGGTGGAGGGTGTGAGCAATCTGTTCTGCGCGGGCGAGAAGGCCGGCCTGCTGGTGGGCCACACCGAGGCCATCGTGACCGGCACACTGGCCGGTGCCAACGCCGTTCGCCTGGCTCAAAGCGAGGATTTGCTTGTGCTGCCCCGCACGCTGGCCATCGGCGAGGCCATCGCCTATGTGCGCGAACAAATGCAGACGGAGAATGGCCTGGGGCTCAAATATACGTTCTCCGGCTCGGTGCTGTTTGAGCGCATGAAGAAGCTGGGGCTTTACACCACGGATGTTGCAGTGATCCGCAGGCGCGTGGAGGCCGCCGGGCTCACCGACGTGTTCGCCAGAATGGCTTTGGTCTGAGGCGGCCGGCAGCGCACCGGGAGGGTGGATCGGCGCGCTAAGATGTCGCTTCGAAACGATTATCTGGGGGAGAGGAAAATGGAAAATACGGTTACACTCGGATTGTTACACTATGTCTACCTCATCATGACAGTTCTCATCATCGCCATCCTCCTTATGAAAAAGGAGATCGTGCTGCCGTGCATCATCGGCATTTTCCTGATGGGGCTGGCCGCGACCGGCGGCAACGTCGTCAGCGCCATTCAGGTGCTGTACAACTCGCTGGTCAGCTCCGGCACCGAATTTCTAGGCATCATCGCCGTCATCGCCATTGTCGTGGCGATGTCTAAGGGTCTCACGAGCATCGGCGCTGATGAGCTGATGGTCACGCCGCTGAAGAAGATCGTCAAGAACAAGCAGATCGCGTTTTTCGTCGTGGGCGCCGTGATGCTGGTGGTCTCCTGGTTCGTGTGGCCCTCCCCCGCCGTGGCGCTGGTGGGCGCGCTGATGCTGCCCATCGCCCTCAAAGCGGGGCTTCCGAACATTTGGTGCGCGGTCGCGATGAACATCTTCGGCCACGGCATCGGTCTTTCTGGCGACTTCGTCATCCAGGGCGCGCCGGGCATCACGGCAAAAGCGGCCGGCCTGGACACGGGCAGCGTGGTGCTGGCCAGCGTCCCGCTGTGGGCCACGATGTCCGTCGTCACGATCATCGTCTGCTGGGTCATGTTCCTGCGGGAGAACAAGCGGGCCGCGCAGACGGCCGCCCTCTCCCAAGCGGAAGCCATCGCCACAGGCGAGGGCGATGGAGACGGCCCAGTTCCCGAACCCGAAAAGCCCCTGGCCGGCGCCAAGCGCGCGCACTCCCCCTTTGCGTACATCATGGCCGTACTGACCCCCGCACTGTTCGCTCTGGATGTCGTGCTGATGCTGATATTCAACCTGAAGGGCGGCGACGCTACGGCGCTGGTCGGCGGCACGGCCATTCTGGTGCTCACACTGATCACGATCTTCCGCGGCAACTTCTTCGCCTCGCTGGAGGTCATCGCCGACAACTTCAAGGATGGGTTCCAGTTCGCAGTCAAGATTTTTGCGCCGGTCATCGTGATCGCCGGATTCTTCTTTCTGGGCAGCGGCGAGATGGCGGCAAAGGTGCTGGGCGAAGGTACTCCCAGCATCCTCAACGATTTCGGCCTGTTCCTCTCACAGCGCGTGCATCTGGGCGGCGGCCTGGTCGCGGTCGTACAATCTCTGGTGGGCATCGTGACCGGCCTGGATGGCTCCGGCTTCTCCGGCCTGCCGCTGCTGGGTTCGCTGGCGCAAACCTTCTCCGCAGCCACCGGCGCCAACCCGGCCACGCTGGCGGCGCTGGGACAGATTACGACGGTCTGGGTGGACGGTGGCACGATCATCCCGTGGGCGGTCATCCCAGTTGCGGCCATCTGCAACGTGAAAGCCGGCGACCTTGCCCGCAAGAACCTGATCCCTGTGGCATGCGGCCTTGCGGCCACGCTGGTCGTTGCGATCTTCCTCGTCTGAAGCCGATTAAGCCTGCTGGAACAAAACAGCGCCGCGCGCCCGCCGGTCCATCCGCGGGCGCGCGCACTTTCTCACCTGTTCATCATCGATTGCTGCTCTCCACGAGGCCCCTTCAGAAGGGAAACCACCTCAAAAGCTCTGCCGCCACCAGTTCATGGCCGCTCCTGTTGGGGTGGTTCACCCAAGACATCAGATCGATCACATCCGCTCCATCGGCATACCGCCGGAAGGAGGAGAGAGCATCCGCAAGCCCGACCTGATGCTCCCGGGCAAGCAGGCGGATTTGCCTGGCATGCCCTTCAAGCTCACCGTCCGCTTTGTCCCTAGAGGCCGAATATTCATGAACGTCCAGCGTTGGGGTAAGTAGAATGACTTTGCAGCCGTGGGAAAGCGCTTGCTCCACCATACTGCTCCAGGCCACATAAGCCCTTTGCAGCCCGATACGCCGGTCATTGAGGCCATAATCGATGGTGATGATGTCGGGATTGTGGTTGAGCACATCCTGCTCAAACCTTGCCGCGCCGGATTCGGAGTCTTCCCCGCCGATTGCGGTCACGATCACATTGATGACGGCAAATGGGAAGCGTTCTTTCAACCCTCTGTGCAGAAGATGAGGATAGGCATGGAACGTGTCCACCATCGGCGTGGCGAAATAGCCTGCCGGAACGCTGTGACCGTGGCACACGATGTTGACCGTCCGGTTGTCCGGCCATTGTTTGTTCAGCAGATGAACGGTGTCTTGCAAATACAGGCTTTTATCGGCCATGCTCATATGCGTCTCCTTGCGCTGTACGACAGCAGGCTAGAACTTGCCCTCCAGCAGCTGCTGAAGGTGCGTCGAAAATTATCCCCCAAACACCTTCCTCATCCTGTCACAGTAATACGGCACGTTTTCCCATTTCGCGTCCGGCGCAAAGCGGAGGTCGGGGCATGGAATGAATCCGCCCAGCTCCACCAACGGCCGCAGGCGTTCGATTTCCTGATCCACCGCCACGTAGTCATGGGCGAACACCCGCTTGTCCATGCCGCCCACGCCGCGGATCACCCTGCCGTATTTCTCCCGCCACGGGCCGATGCTGCCACCCCAGGTGCCCACCTCGATGGGGAACATCGTGTTCACGCCGTTGTCCAGCCATACGGGGATCAACGCGTCGATCCACCCATCGCAGTCCAGCGACACGATGGAAATGCCGTGGGCGTTCAGCAAGCCGCAGATGCGCCCGTAATGGGGTCCGGCATACTCCCGGAACACACCGGGCGCAATCAGCGGACCGTTCTTAAAACAAATATCCTCCCAAAAGTGCCCAAAATCAAACCGCGCGCCGGATTTCAGCACCCGCTCGGTCACCTGGTAGCATAAGGTTCCGACCGTGTCGATGATCTCGCGGAACAGTGGCTCGTCGTCGATATACAGGTAGCTTAAGTTCACGACACCCAGCCAGTTGCGAACCTGCCCCAGCAGGCTTTTGCAATAAAGACCGAGTGGATAATCCCGGTTTGCGCTTTGCTCCGCGATCCGCTTAAGCGCTGCGTCGTCGAAGCGCGTCTGGGTATACTGCAGCCTGGGCAGATAGTGCTCCTCCCAGGATTTCCTGTCCACCAGCGTGTGACCGACCTCAGCATGGATGGAGCCCGCGTCCGGCCGGTTGATCACCAACGCCCCGTCGCTGTTGCGCACAACCTGCGAACCGTCCGGCCTCTCCTCGACGATTTGCTCCTCAAAGGCCGGAAACAGCGACGAAAACCCCGAAAGGTCCTGGTAGGTGTTGTAATAGTTGAAGTCAAAGCCCAGACGCGCGGACACGGCCGTCTCCTCCGGGCTGCCGTCGGAGATACCCGCGCGCTCCTGCGCGGTGATGTGCCCCTGGGCACACCATTTGTCCAGCGTATCCGTCCAGTAGCTGAAGTGCACGACGGGCAGGCGGTCATAACACTGATAGTTCATGATCGCATGGAAACGTTCACGGTTATTCATGTGTATCTCTCTCCTGAATATGGACTGCACAAACACTGTTGTCCAACTGAAAATTCCACGATAGACGCAATAAACCCTGCTTGCATTCGCCTGAAACATACAAAATGTGAAAAGATGCGGCCAGGTCTCATTGTGACCGTATGCATGGAAGCGAGGCGCGATCGGTTGTATAATAAATTATCATACATAAGCCAGCCCATGAAAGGATGAGCGCCATGGACAACAACGCGACCCCTGCCACCATCGACGAGTACATCGCCCAGTTCTCCCAGGAAATCCAGGCCGTGCTGCAGCAGACCCGTTCCGTCATCCGCGCCGCCGCGCCTGACGCCCTGGAGAAGATCAGCTGGGGTATGCCGACCTATGCGCTGCACGGCAACGTGATCCACTTTGCCGCCCAAAAAAACCATCTGGGCATCTACCCGGGCTCGAGCGGCATGGAACGCTTCGCACCGGACTTTACAGGTTACAAAACATCAAAGGGAGCGGTGCAGTTCCCGTATACCCAGCCCATACCCTACGACCTGATCGGGCGCATCGCCGCCTTCCGGGTGCAGGAGAACCGCGATGAGGCGCAGGCCAAGGCCGAAGCAAAAGCGGCAGCCAAAAAGAAGTAACCAGTTATAAATAACAGCCCGCCGGCAGTACCGGCGGGCTGTTTGTGTTCATATGGGTCATTCTTTGCCGCCGCCGTGTACAATGCGGTAATAGGCGTAGGGCTGACCGTGGTCCATGCGCAGCGCCACGATGTTGTCACCGCTTATGATGAAGTCACCGGCTGCATCCTTCTCCTTGTGATATTGAGGGCCATTGCCGTCTATGCGCAGGCCGTATTGCACACAGGTGCTGTTGAGCACGACCAGCTTGCGGCTCTTGGGGTGGGCGTAGAGCTCCATGGCGTCCACGGTGGCGGTCTCACGGCCAAAGGGCCACAGCGCCCGCCGGGCGCGGTTACGCCGGAAGCTTAGGCGCTGGGCGCCCTGCATGTCGGGCTGGTCGCTCTTCCACACCTCCAGGTGTAGCGACAGACGTGGCTTTCGGTTCAACAGCACGAGATAGACGGCCACAACAATTAGCGCCAGAAGCGCAACAGCAGGGGGCACAAACTTGCGCCAGTCATCCTGTATGTCCACCACCACTTCGCCGGACACCGTCTCGCCGGGCTTGCCGGTGCCGGCGCTGAGCACCACTACCTGGCGGCCCACCGGCAGCAGGAAGGGCAGCGCGCCGGTGCGCAGTGTGAAGCGCTGTGCCTGCGGTTCCTGCACCACACCCAAACCCCTGGGCGCCGATATGCGGAAATCCTTGAGCGACGCTGTGGGAAGCTTCTGCCACACGCCGTCCTGCTCGACGGAGAGCGTCCACTCTACAGGAGCCAAGCCCTGCATGCCGTGCAACACCGAGAAAGAGAGCGCTGCGGGCTGCACCTCCAGCTTGAGCTTGCGGGCAACCGGCTGCAGGTTGATCTGCGCTCGCTGGCCGTTTTCCATCTGCAGCTTCAGCGCCATCGGTGCGGACGCAAAGTCTCCGTTGACCCATAATGACAGTACCAGCGGCTGACCCTGGGCGAAGGTCAGCACCGGCCGGCCGGCGTCCAGCGGCGTTCCGTCCGCGCGCAACTGCAACCCTGGGGGCAGCTGCCCGTCCCAATCGGCTGCCAGCTCGCCGGATCGATCGGCGTTCAGCGTAAAGGCCGCTATTTGGTGATACTCGGCCTCGGATGTATAGGGAAAACCAACGGAAGCCGCGGAGACCGCCTGAAGGCTGGACTCCTCCACGATGGGCAGATTGGCAGGTACGGGAGCGGCGGAAGACTGCGCACCGGCGGTGCCCCCAGGTGTGGCCGACGCCGCCGGCTGCGGCGACATCAGCGCGGCAACCTGCACGTTCAGCGGCGGCAGCGCCATCTGGAAGTTGCCTTGATCGGTCAGCGTGAGCGACAGCGGACCCTCGCCCGCCTGCTCCGCCCGCAGCGTGAACCGCCCGGCAGCAGCTTCACCAAGCTGGCAGGGCCCCTGCGTCAGTTCCACACGCACCCGTTCACCCACAGCCATGGTCTGTCCGTCGGATCCCACGAAGCGTGCCTCGCCTGTCAGAACGGCGCCTTGGTCCATCCCCAGCGCCTGGGGGTTCCATTGGCCGCCGGCATATTGGGCCACCTGCGTTCCATCCTCATCGCGCAGCGTTACGGTGGCTGACAGGTTGACCATCGGGAACGCGAGCAGTTCGCCGGCAAACTGAATGCGATAGGAACCGGGCTTGATGTCACCCTGAGCGGCGCGCACGCGGTAATACACGGCAGCAGGCCCGTCCTTGAGCGTCGTGCTGGCGCTGTACAGCCGTTCCACGGTCAGCTTGTCACCGTCAGTCCCGGTCACGGCGCTAACGCCGCCCTGGCCGTCGGCACCCAACTGCGCCATCAGCAACAGACTGGTCAGCGGATATTGGGCGGTGAAGGCGCCGTCGGTGCCGATCTGCAGCCGCGAGGTTTGGGCCATGAGGTCGGCCAGGTCGCGCATCGTGGCAACTATAGCCTCCCCCGCGCCGGCCTGATCGCTGATGTCGGCGGTGAACACGTTGACTGCCATGCCTGTGCGCTGCAGCGCCGCCTGCATTTGCTGCACCGGCGGCAGCGCCTGACCCCGGCCGATGGAAAAGAGCAGCGCCCGGCTGCGTCCGACGAAATCCTTTATGCCGCTGTCCCGCACATATCCGTCGAACACGGCGTCCATGCGGTCGGTGATCTCGGCCCGTTGCCCATCGAACATACGGTCGCCGTCGGTCATCAGCACGAACATGAACTCGCCATCGGGGTGCTCCCGCAGCCACTTGCCACCGCTGCGCAGGGCTGCGTCCATGGCGGTGGAATAGGTCAGGTTTTCCCAGTTGTTGGTGGTGGCGCGCTTGAGCGACTGGCGCAAATTCTCCTTGCGCTCCACGGCGAAGGGATGGGCGCCCTGATCGCTCATCAAAAAGACTTCAGCGCGGTCGGAATCGTCCATCAGCGCGGCGAAGTTCTGCAGGGCGTAATTGGCATATAGATAATTGGTGTATACGTCCTTGTGGCTGCCATCAAAGCGCATGCTGCCCGAATCGTCATACACGATGGCGATGTAACGCTCGGGCCCCTGAGCCCGGGCGGGCAGCCTGAAGGCCGACAAACCCGCCAGCAGACCCGCCGCCAACACCGCGCACAACAGCTTTTTCACGATGACACCACCACCCCCGAAGACTGTGTCGAATTAACATGAATATATACCCAACGACACGTCTATGGCAATATTGGATATACCGATGCATCGGCTATTATAGTCAATAAACCCTTCAATTGGCCGTCATGGTGACCCTGGTGATGTCGTCATCCATCATCACGAGCACCGTCTGCTTGCCCGTGGACGCCAGGCTCTCCAACGACAGCGCGCCGGTGTTCACGGTGGTCTCCCCGCTGCGAGCCTGGGTGATTTGCAGATCCATTGGCGCGCCGGCAGCCAGGCGCACCGCCGCCGTAAGGCGGGTGCCGCCGCCCTTCTTTGTAAAGCTGACAGCCTTGACGCCCTTGCTGGCGCGGCCCAGGCTGGGCAGGTCCATGGCGAAGATGCGCTTGCCGAAGCCCTTGTCGGTCAGCAGCGCGATCTCATCCAGCGGCTGGAACGGGAAAGCCGCGAGCACCAGGTCGCCGTCGCCCAGCGAGATGGCCTTGACGCCCTTGGCAGCGCGGCCGATGGGCTCCACGGTAGCCAGCTTGAAGGAAAACGCCAAGCCGTCGCGGGTAATGACGGCGGCGCTGACATCGGCGTCTTCGGCCAGATGCTCCACGGTCAGCACGCTGTCGCCATCCTTTAAGCCGCAGGCGACAATGCGGCGGGTGCGGGCCTCATATTCACCGGCGGCGGTCTTCTTGACCAGGCCGCTCTCGGTGAAGAACACGAAGTGCCCGGTGGGCAGCTTGTCCCAAACCCACAGCGCCACCAGGCGCTCCTCCTTGCCATAGCCGTGCACCAGGGCGCTCAAGTGCTCTCCGCGGTCGCGCCAGCGCATGTCCGGCAGGTCGGCTACGGAGAGGTGCACCATGGAACCGGCGTCGGTGAAGGCGAACACCTTCTGCGCCGTGGTGCCGGTGGTCACGAATTTTACGTAGTCCTGGGCGCTCAGGCCGTCCGGCGGCGCGGCGCGGTTGCTGCGGCCATAGGCATTGGGCTGTATGCGCTTGATATAGCCGTCGGCGGTGGCCACGACGACGGTCTCCTCCACGACGACGAAATCCTCGGCCTTGAACTCCTTGACAGCTTCTGCGTGCACGAGCACCGTTCGCCTGGGGTCAGCGTAATTTTTCTTGATCTCCAGCAGTTCGCGCTTGATGACGTTCATCAGCTTCTTGTTGCTGGCCAGTATGCTCTTGAGCTCGGCGATCAGCTTGCGCACCTCGTCCAGCTCTTCCTTTAGCTTGAGCACCTCCAAGTTCGTGAGCCTCGCCAGGCGCATATCCAGAATGGCCTGAGCTTGCACGCCGGTCAGCTCGAAGCGGCGCATCAGGTTCTGCTTGGCGTCGGGCACCGATTTGCTCTGGCGGATGATGCGCACAACCTCGTCGATGTTGGCCACGGCAATCAGCAGGCCTTCCAGAATGTGCTCGCGCTCTTCGGCCTTCTCCAGATCATAGCGGGTGCGGCGCAGCACCACGTCCTGCTGGTGGCGGATGTAGTATTCGTTGATGCGCTTGAGGCCTAGGAGCATGGGCTTGCCGTCGGCGATGGCCACCATGTTCACGTTGTAGTTGACCTGCAGATCCGAGTACTTGTAGAGATACTCCAGGATCTTCTCTGCGTCGGTGTCCTTCTTGAGCTCGATGACAGCACGCATGCCATTGCGGTCGCTCTCGTCGCGGATGTCGCTGATGCCGCCAAGGATGCTCTTCTGCGCCTCCTGCAGGGCCAGAATTTTCTCCAGCATGTTGGCCTTGTTGACCTGATAGGGCAGCTCGGTGATGACGATGGCCTGCTTGCCGGCGTTCAGGCGCTCTATCTCGGTCTTGGCGCGGATGACGACCTTGCCGCGGCCGGTCTCATAGGCCTGACGGATGCCGTCGGTGCCAATGATGGAGCCGCCGGTCGGGAAATCCGGGCCTTTCAGATGCGTCATGAGGCCATCCAGCGTGATGTCGGGGTTGTCGATCTGGGCCACCACGCAATCGATGGCCTCGCCCAGGTTATGGGTCGGTATGTTGGTGGCCAGGCCCACGGCGATGCCCATGGCCCCGTTGACCAGCAGGTTCGGATAGCGGCCGGGCAGCATGTCCGGCTCCTTCATCGTGTCGTCGAAGTTGAAGGAGAAGCTCACGGTATCCTTGTCGATATCCCGCAGCAGCTCCAGCGCCAGCGGGGCCATACGGGCCTCGGTATAGCGCATGGCGGCGGCGTTGTCACCATCCACGGAGCCGTAGTTGCCGTGGCCATCCACCAGCAGGCCCCGCATGTTGAAGCCCTGGGCCATGCGCACCATGGCCTCGTAGATCGAGGAATCGCCGTGGGGGTGGTATTTACCCATGGTATCGCCGACGATACGGGCGGACTTGCGGTGAGGCTTGTCCGGCGTCACACCCAGTTCCATCATCGTATACAGTATGCGCCGCTGCACGGGTTTGAGGCCGTCCTCCACCCGGGGCAGGGCGCGGTCCAGTATGACCGTCTCGGCGTAGGGCATCATCGAATGGTGGATGACGTCCTCAAAGGCCTGCTCGATGATTTCTTCGCCGCGAGGCGGTTGCTTGTCGTCGGGTTTTTTGGGCATGGTTCCCCTCTCCCTTTACAATCATCATTTAGAGTGGAAGGATTTCGCGCCCTCGGGCGCGACCAAAGGGCTTTCCGATCGCCCTTTGGAAACCTTCGGCCCCAATATGATGAATCATTATGTCAGTATGCGACGCGACAACTCCGTTGAGTGTTAGGACCGAAAAGCCCCGGCAACGGAGTGATTATTCAGACCGTCTTTACAAACTTATCCTCTTTGTTGAAGTACGCGTGCTCGATGATGTAATCCCTTCTGGGCTCCACCTTGTCACCCATCAGGATCGTGATCATACGGTCGGCGTCGGCTGCGTCCTCCACGTTCACGCGCACCAGCTTGCGGTTGCCAGGGTTCATCGTGGTCTCCCAAAGCTGCTCGGGGTTCATCTCACCCAGACCTTTGTAGCGCTGCAGCTCATAGCCGCGGCCGATGTCCGCGGTCACGCGTTCCAACTCCCGGTCGTCATAACAGTAGATCGTGTTGCTGCCGCGCTTGACACGGTACAGCGGCGGCTGGCCGATGAACAGGTGCCCGTCGGTGATCAGCTCCTTCATATACCGGAAGAAGAACGTCAGCAGGATCGCGCGGATATGGGCGCCGTCCTGGTCTGCATCGGAGAGGATGATGACCTTGTGGTAACGCAGGTTGGTTACGTCGAAGTCCTCATCGATGCCGGTGCCCAGCGCAGTGATGATGGAGCGATACTCCTCGTTGGCCAACACCGCGTCCAGGCGCTTGCGCTCGCAGTTGAGCGGCTTGCCCCGCAGCGGCAGTATGGCCTGAAAGCGCCGGTCGCGGCCCTGTTTGGCCGAGCCGCCGGCAGAATCACCCTCTACGAGGAACAGCTCATTCTCCTCGGGCTTGCGGCCGGTACAGGAGCTCAGCTTGCCCACCAGTGGCGCGCCCTCAAGCGAGTTCTTCTTGCGGGCAAGGTCTTTGGCCTTGCGAGCGGCCTCACGCACGTGGGCAGCGTGCAGCGCCTTTTCCACGACTTTCTGGGCGGTATCGGCGTTTTTCAGATCATTCAGATAAATCGGCAGCTTTTCGCTTACCATGCTTTCCACAGCCTGTCGGGCCTCGGTGTTACCGAGCTTTGTCTTGGTCTGGCCCTCAAACTGCACGTTGCGCATCTTCATGGCCAGAACGGCGGTCAGCCCTTCACGGAAGTCCTCGCCACTCAGGGCCGCATCCTTCTCTTTGATCAGGTTGTTGCGCCGGATATAATCGTTCATGACCTTGGTGAGCGCCGCGCGAAAGCCTGTTTCGTGCATGCCGCCCTCGGTCGTGGGGATGTTGTTGACATAGGAAAATACGCTCTCGGTGTAGCTGTCGGTATATTGCATGGAGAGCAGAATCTCCATGTCGCCCACACGGCCCTCCAGCAGGATGGGCGGCTCGTGCAACGGCGTCTTCTCGGTGTTCAGGTATTTCACAAAGTCGCTAACGCCGCCCTCGTAGTGGTAACTCTTGCGGTAGGGCTCTGCCTCCCCCGCTTCCAGGCGCTCGTCAGTAAAGACCATCTTCATGCCGCGGTTCAGAAAGGCCAGCTCCCGCAGCGTGCGCTCCACCTGTTCGCGGGAAAAGCGCGTAGTCTCAAACACTGCAGGATCGGGCTTGAAGGTCACGCGGGTGCCCTTCTCGAAGGTCTTGCCCAGCTCCTGCAGCGGCCCCTTGGGCTTGCCGGGCTCCACCTTCTTCTTGCCGGTGGAATAGGCGCTCTCAAATTCCATGCAGTAAATCTTGCCGTCTTTATGAATTTCCACCTTGAGCCACTGGGAAAGCGCGTTGACAACCGAGGCGCCTACGCCGTGCAGGCCGCCGGAATAGGTGTAGGCGGAGCCCTCGAACTTGCCGCCTGCATGCAGATGCGTGTAGACGACCTGCACGCCGGACACCTTGAGCTTTGGGTGGATGTCCACGGGGATGCCGCGGCCATTGTCCGTGACGGTAGCGCTGCCATCGGTGTGCAGCGTCACAGTGACCTCATCGGCATAGCCGCCAAGCACCTCGTCCACGGCGTTGTCCACAATCTCGCGAAGCATGTGGTGCAGCCCTCGGGAGCCCGTGGAGCCGATGTACATGCCCGGGCGCATGCGCACGGCATCCAACCCCTCGAGCACTTTAATTTCGCTGGCATCATAGCGTTCGGACATCCGGGAACCTCCAGTTCTTGGGACCATATCCACATCTTGTATCTGACGTCATAGCATACCACAATTTGCCCCGGTGTGCAAACGCAAGGCACCCGCAGGCAACACAAGTATGCCCGCGGGTGCGCATGGTCTATGATGACCCGGCTATTGTTTGCCGTGCGCCATTTTGTCTATTAACGCACGCGCATGCTCGACCAGCCCTTTGTTGTTGAGCTTTGTAACCCTGTCCAGGCTGGAAGAGAGTACGACCTCGTTGAAGCTCTGAGGATCGCCCTGAATCAGTTGGTCAAGCATCTGCATGCGCTGGCGGCTGAGCACCTCCATCTCTTCACTCATGCGAAACAATGCATCCGATGCTGTCTTATTATTCACGCCTAAATTGGTGCTAAACGGGAAGCGGAGGTTCTGCTTCATCACATCATCCACAAGCTTCGGCACATTGTCCGGCGCCGAGGACGGCAGGCGGAAGAAGTCGAAGTTGAAGAGAATGTCCGCCCCCGGCCATGAGAAAAACAGACCATCCGTCAGATCAAAATCCTTACCCTGTGGAGCTTGCCCATCCTTGAGCGGGCTGTATCTGCCATCCACATCCACAAAGTCAGTGCCCTTTTCCCCATAGATGACCGAGTCGTAATTGTCCTGTGCACCATACATCCACTCGACAAAGCGCAACACCGACGCTACCTGGTCCTGCGGGCATGTTCCGGGCACCGCGATCTCGTAGGAATAGAAGGGCTGTAAATAATAAGCGGGCATTTCCGGTGAGAACGGCTGCGCGATAAACTTTCCCGGCGCGAACGGAACGCTCACATAGACACTGGATTGATAAAAATCGCTGGGGGCAAAGACATAGGCTATACATTCTCGGCCATCATTGTCGTCGAACGTATAGCCGATCGAGCCATTCTGCCAGTGCTGCTTCATCATGGTAAGGAACTCGGCGAACCCTGGTATACTCTCCAGAGGCACGGGCGTAAAATCGGCGTCATTGACGTTGCAGAGCAGATAGCCACCGACCCCGAATTTGCTCAGATCATAGTATCCCTGTTCCAGCGCCCACTGGAGGACGAGGCTATTTTCGTAGGCCTGTACGACCTGCTGATTCCCAGGCAACACGATCGTCTCGTCGATGAAGCGGAACAGGCTGTCAATTGTGCGAATGCCTTTGCCCGACTCGGCGTAGTCCTCACGCAGCATCAGCGCCAACTGATATGGCAGGGGATGGCTGCGAATGCCCACCGGAATGCCGCTCAGCTTCACCGGGAGCAGCGATGCGTATTTGGCTGCATAAGCCGGTGCATACTGGGTGGCCCAATCGGTAAGATCGGTCGTGTATCCTTCATTAAAAAGCGTGAGGCTGTCGGCAAAGAAGAGAGTGTAGGCGTCGGCGGATGGAGTCCCCGCGGTGAGCTCCTCCTTTACCTGTTTTAGAAAATTGGCGTTGCCCATATTGTTGGGTGCCGTCTGCACAACCAGCTCCACATCCTGCCCGGCCTTTGCAAGGGCGGCGTTGACTCTCTTTTCTATTGCGTCAAAATATCCCTCACCCCATATTGTGGGAACAGCAATTCTAGCCTTGCGCACCTGGCTTGCTGGGGCGGGTTCCACAACAGCCGCTGGAGCAGACTCCACCGCGACCACCGTGACCTGGGGCGTGAGCGTGGGCGTCCCCTTTGCTGGCGCGCAGCCCGAAAAGAACAGCATAGACGCTATCGCTATGATTGCAGCGGATGCTTTGGCAATGTCTCTGCTCATGGCCCATCTCCTGTCACACATCTTCGCCGATACATGGCGTTTACCGGGATTGCATATGCGCAAAAGCATTGTATAGCCGCATGATTATTCGTTCAACAGATCCAAACCAAGTGCGTAATTCCATGGCATATTTCGTTGTTTTGTTGGTGGACATCCCAAACCGACCGTCAAGCAGGATACTTTCGTTATAACGATGGATTCCCTTGCGGGCGCTTATGGGTTGCGCCTAATATGAAAGCAAGATAAAACAGGAGGAACCACATGAATTGGGAAGAACGGCTGCACCTCTGGAACGCAGATCTCTATGACCAGGAGGAAACCCAGACCGACGACGTGGACCTGCTGCGCCGCTGGGTTGGAGCGCCCAGCCAGCGCATACTGGAGGTGGCCTGCGGCTCCGGGCGCATCCTGCTTCCGCTGGTTCGAGACGGCCACCGGATGACCGGCATCGATTGTGATCCCCTGATGGTCGCCCACCTGTTCGCCAAGGCCGGCGACACCATCGGTTTCACCGTGACGCTGGACGACGCCACGGCCTGCGACTGGGGCCAGGGCTATGACGCAGTGATTCTGGGCGGCAACATCCTGATGAACATCATGTCCGACGGCGATCAGATGGAAGCCCAGCGGTTGTTCCTGCTTAAGGCCTTCGGAGCGTTGCGGCCCGGCGGGCACCTCTTTCTGGATGGCGACGCCCGCCTGCGGCCTGACAGGGCGCATTCCGACACCGGTGAGCGCGTGATTTTCCAGGGTACCGACAGCCGCGGTTTTTCGGGCAAGTTCTCGCTGACCGGTGAAGCCTATGACCCGGATGGCCAGATACTCTCGGGCACCCGTCGCTGGGCATTGACCGCGCCGGATGGTGAGCGTTGGGAGAAGGCACAACCTTTCCGCAAGGTATGGGCCACCGTGCCAGACATAGACGGCTGGCTGGCCGAGGCAGGCTTTGCCGTGGAGCGCCGCTGGGCCGGATATGAGGGCAGGCCCATCGATGAGGGCACCTGGCGGGCTACATATTGGGCCAAAAAGCCGCAGAGCACCTGATCCGCTCATCAAGCCTATTCCGCGGTGGTAATCAACGAGGGTTTTTGAGCTTATTTAGGAAAACATCATGCAAAGATGGGTGCATCCTTGCATGATTGTCCTATTGCTTCAACAGATAATAGTACACATACTTTTGCTAATCAAACAAACTTTACGTGATGTGTTATATCTACTCAACTGTCTCCGTTATAGCAACTCTCTCCCGAACGCACGCCTTCTCATTATTCGTCCCTTAATAACTGCTGTAATTCCTGTAATGCAGCCTAACAAGCCGCTTGTCCGGGGGCTTTTACCCTTGAATAGACAGGCGCACAATAGTATAATCATTCATGTTAATAGTATATTCATTCACGTTCATAGGGAGAGGAAAGTTATATGCAAACCAACGTTTTGGAGTATCTTGAGCGTACATGGGCGCAGGATCCAGAAAAGGTTGTTTTCTCGGATGAGCGGGAGTCCATCACCTTCTCTGCGCTGCACGAGCGTGCCTTGGCGTTGTGCGCGGGCATCACTCCCTATTTTCAGCAGGGCGAGCCTGTCATCGTCATTATGGAGAAATCCATTCACACCATACTCAGCTATCTGGCGGTGCTGTATGGCGGCGGGTACTATGTCCCCATCGACGCGGAACTACCTGCCCACCGTATCGAAAGCATCTTCGCGCTGGTAGACGCATCACTGGTGCTCACTGACCGAGCCACCGAGGCGACTGTCAGTGCCCTGCACTACGCGGGCAAGACGATAGTGGTTGACGCACCCGAGGCTTTGCCCAGATTGGGTGCGACGGATCGCTGGCGATCCTGCTGTGACACAGATGCGATGTATGTCATCTTTACCTCCGGCTCCACCGGTGTACCCAAGGGCGTAGTCACATCCCACCGCGCCGTGATCGATTACATCGATGCCTTTACGGAAGTAACCAAGATTACACCCGCTGATGTGTTTGGTAACCAAGCACCTCTAGATTACGTCGCCGCCATCCGCGACCTGTATTTGCCAATGAAAACCGGCGCTTCTACCGTACTTATCCCAAAAAAGCTATTTTCTCTCCCTGCGCGGCTGTTCGATTATCTGGACGAGAAGGCTGTCACCACCATCTGCTGGGTGGTATCGGCCCTGTGCATCCCGGCTAAGCTGAACGCCTTCGATTATAAAGTACCTCGGACCATTCAAAAGGTTATTTTTACCGGGGCTGTGATGCCCACCAAATACTTGGCGCTCTGGCAACGCTATCTACCCAATGCGATGTACGTGAACCATTACGGGCCCACGGAGATCACCGCCAGCTGCACATACCATATCTTCGACCACATCGTGACGGAAACGGAGAAACTCCCCATCGGCAAGCCGTACCGCAACACCGCCATTCTGTTGCTGGACGAAAACGATCGCCTCATCAGTGCGCCGGATATCAAGGGGGAGATCTGCGTGCGCGGTACATGCCTGGCATCGGGGTATTTTAAGGACCCTGACAGATCTGCGGCATCGTTTGTGCAAAACCCCGCCAACGCGCTGTATACCGACCCCATCTACCGTACCGGCGACCTGGGCTCGTATGATGAGCAGGGTGTGCTCTGGTTCCACGGGCGCACCGATAACCAGATCAAGCACATGGGCCACCGCATCGAGATGAGCGAGGTCGAACACGCTGCGAAGACCATGCCACTGGTGGAGGAATGCTGCTGCCTGTACCAAACCGAAAAGGAACTTCTGTATCTTTTCTATGAGGGCATTACGGTATCTCCGGCAGAACTGTCGGCCTATCTGCGTACGCTACTGCCGACCTTTATGATCCCACGCCGATTGATTCCTATGGAGAGGCTGCCCCTACGGTTCAACGGCAAAATCGATGTGCAGGCGCTCAAGGCGCAAATGGGAGCGTAGCACTCCGGTGGTGCTTGCCTACGCACACCTGAAGTGCCCCAATCCCAGTCTCCCGGAACGTGGAATGAGGGCTTATATCATGAATACAGTGACATCCATAACACAATTTGCCGACTTGATAAGCGCGTTTACGGCGAGTCATACCCCGGTTCAAACGAACTGTTTTTTATGGCCGGAAGAACTGCGTACCCTAATCGAAGGCGGTGGGGTGCGCTATTTACAGTGCGTCGATGACTTGCTTTTTGGGGTTGCCGAGCAGGGATACAGCCGTTTGTTCTACTACACGGCAACCCTCGCGCCGGTTGACCCGGCCAGGCTTGTGGCCCTGTCACCAGACCGTCAGCCTATCATTCTCGACTTGATCACTCGGAGCAGTGCGGCGGCCAGCGCACCGCCGATCCAGGACAAATGGCTGTCCAGCGGGTTTCACGTGTATGGCCGCTTTCAGCGCATGCGGCGTACGGCCCGCGAGAATCTATCCGCTGAGCACCTGGCTGCGTTGGACGGGGATTATCGCATTGAGCGGCACGACATGAACCGGTTGCCGTTCATCCAGGCGCTCTGGGCCCAATGTCTGGATCCGTACAGCACGCCGCTGCCCACCGCGGACGCGCTTTCAGCCCCGTTGGCCGAAGGCCACATCACCTACCTGCTCACCGCTGATGATATCCTTTGCGCGGCCATGATGGCCCGTCCGCATGGGAAAAAGGTGACCATACAGCATGTGAGCGTGCATCCCGATTACCGTCGGCGTGGGTTAGCCCGCCGGTTGCTGACCGCATCGATGCAGGCGGACCAGGCCGAAAATACAACCGAATGGATGCTGTGGGTGGATGAAAAAAACCATCCGGCGATCCAGCTGTATCACAGCCTGGGATTCGTGCCGGATGGCATGATCTCGGTACAATTGATGCTTCAACCCTAATGGGTTGCGGTTAGGTCCACAACTTTACGCAAGCGCTGCTCCGCATTGCCGCCGGAGCCTGCCTGCCGCGCTTCTACGACCAGCCAGCATTTTTTATTGGGTAGCTTGCTCAGATCTACTAAATTCTTGGTGCTCCAATCTTGCACCAGGCGATAGCCACCGTGCTTTTGGTCGGATACTAAAAACCGGAATTCAACCTCTTTTTCCATACCCATAGCGGCATAGGCTTTGAGGGTTTCTTTTTTACTTAACGTGGTGGTGTACACCCCGGCAATCCGACGATTTTGGCTGAGGAAGGTGTTGTAATCGTTATAAAGGTATTGGTTTACATCCAGCGTACCATCGACATGCTCCTTAAGCATCTGCCCCACTAACCGTGAAAGCGGCAACGCCAGGCGGTAGTTGGGATGGTAGGCATCCATAAACATCGTATCCTCAATGGTCAACACATCGGGCCGCAGGTAAACAAAGTCCCAAAAGGGTATCTGATTTGCATCGGCTAGCGCCTGCACGTAGTTGTGAAACTCATCGTAGTTCCCGGTGGCCAAAATGTTTGCCGCGACCCTCGGCCGGGCTAAAAAGATGAGGTCGATGTCCTTCTCTTTGCACAGGTCGATGATCTTTTGCAGATACTCAGTATTTTCCGGGACAAACTTTTGGGGGTTGAAGGCGGCATAGTAACCGACGCTGATTTCGTCAGGAATCTGTTCATTGGCGGAAAAGCTGTACCCCTTGCCCAGATAGGGGTAAACTTCGGCGGGGTAATCCTCAGGGTTGACCACCCGGGGGGTCAGATTGTCCCGGATGGTGGAAAGACGCAACAACGAACGCGCTCGGTAACATCTCAGCAGCGCGTCGGGATATTTCTCCATAGTGAAGCCGTCGGACATGAACGCCAGCTTATCCAGCGAGAATCTCATATTTTCAATGGCCAAAAATTGGTAAGCGTGATCCGTCATGTCGTCTTGGAACCGCGAAATGTTCATATGCAGCACAACGTGTTTTACGGGGTTGCTCTTTAGGGCTTCTTTGAGTAGGTAGTAGGAAGCCATGAAGGATTGCGCGGGCGTAGCCAGGTTATAGGAGCGCAGCCCGGCAACCTCGTCGATCACCGGCGGCATATTGGAACGGTATGTGGAGGAAGTGCCCAGAAAGACGACCTCCAGATCGTTGTGCTCATATAATTGCGATATTGTTTGCCAGGCGTCAGGGTCGCGTGGGGAGACAAGATAATTCAAAAAACCCACCAAAAAGATGGATAGCGCGAGGAAAACAAAGATCTTTGCCAGCCTTTTAAGGAGGTTAGAATTGCGCATAAATGAAACCACTTGGAACATTCCCTCCTGTCGGTATCAGCATGAGCAGGGCAAAGATCATCAGCAAGTATAGCGCAAAGCGACCTGCCAAAGGCGCGCGCTCGATTGTGGCGCGTATCTGTACGCCCTTCTCGTGCAGATGGTCAATGAAAAACACGACGGCCAATACTAAAGCCACCACGCCCAGGTCAAAGCCGCTTACACCAAGCCCTTCGAGCACACCGCCAAGTGTACCGTTGAACAAGTCGGCAGGCGCAAAAGAGAACATCATCTTGTAGATGGTTACCAACGCGGCGCGCCCGCCTTGGGAACATACGATGCTGCGCCCAACGCTAAGCAGCACCAGTGTGCGCAGGATGCGAAACGCCCGCCAACCCCAATCACTCTGCTTGATATGCAGTGCCGCCAACCCCTTGTTAAACACGGGCTCCAGCAGGATGGCCAGCATAATCAATCCGCCGTTCCAGAAGCCGTAGAGGATGTACTTGGCCTCCGCACCGTGCCAGATTCCCACTATTGTAAATACGATAAAGCTGATGATACCGCTGACGATGATCTTGCTCCAGCGTGCGCCCCAGCGCTTACGCACCGCTTTGGCCAAGCGGCCAAACGCACGCGAAAGGGAAAGTGGGTAGAACAGATAATCCCTCATCCACGCACCCAACGTGATGTGCCAACGCCTCCAGAAGTCGGCGATGGAGTTGGCGTTGTAGGGCTGCTGGAAGTTCTGTGTCATGCGGATACCCAGGACTTGCGCTACGCCGTAGGCAATATCCATGCCCGCGGAAAAATCACAATACACCTGCAGCCCGTATACAAACGCGGCTAACAGCAACATACTGCCGTTGTGCTCCGTATAGGAGTTGAATACGGGCGAGACAAACACAGCCAACCTGTCCGCCACGATCAGTTTCTTAATAAAGCCCCATCCGATGAGCAATATCCCGTTTTTAGCGCGCTGGAAGTCAAATGCATGCGGCGC
Organism: Bacillota bacterium; assembly: GCA_023422005.1. Lineage (GTDB taxonomy): Bacteria > Bacillota > Clostridia > Christensenellales > UMGS416 > JAEYRA01. The sequence goes on from JAEZSC010000031.1 coordinate 68,546, forward strand.
GTACAACTGGTGCGCCAGATCGTCATAACGTGAGATGGGCCCCTGCATGATCTGCGGAAAGAAAGATATAAACAGGGCAAATTTGGCCAGGTTGCGCTCCGGTTCATACTTACCACGGTAGATGTCGATCAGATAGCCGGTCGCCTGAAAGGTGTAAAACGAAATGCCTAGCGGCAGCATGACTGACGCAAACACAGGCAGCTGCCCGGCCATGTCCGGCAATGCCAGCCGCAGGGTGGCGGAGATCATCACGCCGTATTTTAGCACCGCCAGTATACCAAAGTTGATGAGAAGCACCGCCGCCAGAACAAGCTTTTTACGCAATATAAGGCTGCGCTTCAGCTTGGCCTTCACGGGAGCGTCCAGCGCGGCGCTGCCCTGCGCAGTTTTGATATCGTCGTTGTAGCGCCACAGGCTTAGCCCACCGAGAAACACCGAAACCGTCGTAATGAGCAGATAGACCAGCACACCCTTGGAAACCAGATAATAAAAACAATAGCTGCCTACCAGCAGCGTAAGGTAGCGAAACCGTTTGGGGGTTATAAAATACAGGCAAAAAAACACGACGATAAAGCCCAAAAAGCTTATCGAGGTAAAGCTCATAAATGTTACTCCTGCTTATGTAAGGTGTACGCCTCCCCTATGTTAGGACAACCGATCAATCAATGCAGCAATTGCTTGCACGGAGTTAAAGTTTTCGGGCACCAGATCCACAACGCTGATGTTGATACCGTAAGTGTCATTCAACTCTGTGACCAATGAGATGATATCGAAGGAATCCAGCACTCCGTTATCGACCAGCAGCGTTTCATTTTCAAAATCCACATCACTATGCAAACCCTTGAGGATGCCAAGCAACCTTTCCATTCGTTATATACTCCTTCGTTTTTTGGTAGTTCTACATAGCAATACTATATCCTGCATAATTTGTCAATCGAAAATATGACTATTTATGCAGGTTGGTGACCTGCCATGTGATGGTGCCGCATCTCGACCATTAGGGGGCCGGCAATTCATACCAGACCCCCTGGTGGTCGAGGTGACAGGATTTGAAGGTTCAATGCGCTTGTGCGCGCAACGCCTGCGCCATTCCTCTTCAACCGCAGTGTTTCCTTGCTTCGCAGTTCGTACACTTTTGTCTCTGACTTCTACGGCAGGTTCTGCATTGCCATGCTCAACCATTAAGGGGTCCGGTAATATGTTACCGGACCCCTTAATGGTCGAGGTGACAGGATTTGAAGGTGCTATGCGCTTGCGCGCGCCACGCCTGCGCCATTCCTCTTTAACCGCGGTGTTTCCTTGCTGCGCAGATCGTGTGCGTTTCTCTCTGGCTTTCGCAGCGAGTTCAAAGCGACACCATATACGACCAAAAAGCTACCCGGTAATAAGTACCGGGTAGCTTTTTGGTCGAGGTGACAGGATTTGAACCTGCGGCCTCTGCGTCCCGAACGCAGCGCTCTACCAAACTGAGCCACACCTCGATATGGAGCCAATGATGGGATTCGGACCCATGACCTGCGGTTTACGAATCCGTTAACAAGCATTTCATAACATTTCTTAACGATGCACAAGTTCAGCAAACGAGCCAAATAAACATGTTCATTATACATATTTTTTTGCAACTGCGCTTGATATTGATTATTGATGTGAACCATATGTGAACCATATTCTTTATCCAAACAGACCAAACAGTTCCAGTATATTACCCCGGAATCCCTAACGAATCGTGCAATTTCTGAATGTCAAGATACTCAAAAGCATAGCACGTATCCGGCATTGTTGCACATTTGCCCTGAACATTTCGTGGGCAGTGCTCATAAAACAACGATCCGCTTTCTTGTGTCAGAGCTTTATTCATATAGATATGATGATTTGCGTCAAAAAATAGCACAGAAAATAGACTTCCCCTTTTTTCTGCAACAACTCGCATACCAGTATTTAGTTCAGATGAAAACTGGTATAAACAGTTGCCCTCAACAATAGAGTCTATTCTTTCGTCTCTAAAGTGATAAGCCTTGAGAATTTGCTTGACTACATCGAGTTGGTCATCGCGTATTTGATGAAAATGCAACTGATCCCCCATCGACCTGTCAAGAAGATCTCTGTAACAGTGTTGTGAAAACAGTGGAAGAGCAAAAAAGACGAAAGAACTCAACTTTCCACTAAAATCCGCCTCGTCAAGCACATAATTATTGAACACTCCCGGAATGTGAATGCAATCTTTCCGAAACTCTCGAAAAGTGAAAGTTATGTTTTGCCGTGATGTATCCGGTTCAATAGGTGCGTTAACTGGCATGAGAACCCGCGCTTACGAAATACTCGTAAATAAGTTTATCATCAATCCTAATATTGCACGGATCAAATGGGCTCAGTCCAGCACGGGCAGCAATCCATGGCCTTTCTAGATGTGAAATATCCTCAAGTTCGTCAGCAGTATAGCCTCCATAAACACCCCACACCTGTTCAAGAATGTCAAGAACATCCTGGGCTATATCGGTGGGAGCCTGTGCCATTGGAATGTCTCTCCACCCATGCTCCTTAAACATGTGATATGCAGGAGGACATACGGGCCCATGAACCCAAGCCTCAAACTTCTCTTCGAAAAGGAAGTTTTCTATACCAACCTCACATTCGTTTAACCTAGCTAGCGTCCAGGAATAGGCATAATAAAGAAGCTTCTGCAGTTTCTTGTTGGACATTGAAGCCTTGCTTAAAAAGAACGAGCTAATCGTACCAACATTCGAATAAATCAACGTTGCCACCTCCTGACTATATTATTAAACTTCATGCCAAAAAGTCAATACTCATAACGAAATACGGCTGCGACGTCTTATTTATTTTCACTTGCTAGTAAGTCTATGCATCTTTGTAGAAGCAGATTTTCCTTTGCAAATCATCCCAAATCGGATAGATGGCCAACAGATTGGTTTCACATCGTGGCTGAGCTCAATTCGACAACATTCGCACAAATCAGCTGTTAACATGAGAATATATGTTTTTTATACGCTTTGTGTGCATTTACGAGGAGAATCTCGTATGAAGAAAGGGATTTGGTTTTCTTTCTAGCCTTAGTCCTCTTAGCTTCTAGTTGCAGCGGCCCCGTACTTGGCGCCACACACGCCCAGACCAACGCCGAAACATCAGAAGTTAGCCCGATGCTCGAAGCGGCCTCGGCAGGGGCTTACGTGAAGGCGCGGGAGAACCGCGGTCGATACTCCGGCAATGTGGCCGTATGGGAATTTCAGATATCGGTAACGAAAACGCAAAGTTGATGGAATGCAGGCGGGCCAGCACTCGCGGCCCGCCTGTCTTTATACTGCCTAACCCAGAACCGCCCGCTCCACCACTGATTCCCCGCGCTCCCTAAAGCTGCTGAACCCGCTGCCTTTTACGTCGTCATAATACCAGCGCGGATACCCCCGCCGGCGCTGGGCACGCGCTTTCCTTTTCCGGTAGTCGTGCTCGACCAGCTCTTTAAGCCTCTGGTTCCTGCTCAAGTATCCCAGCGCGCTTACATGCATATTCCGCGCCTCGTTTTCCTGCATCAGCCCCATTGCTATGCCGGCATCGCGCATGGTGAAGCCGTTGAAGTACATCAGGTGTATGAACTGGCGCTGCCGCTGGGGAAGGTTGTCCACTTCTTCCCTTACGATCCTTGCCACATCGCGCCGCGAAATAAGCTCCGCTGTATCCTCCAGTGAATCGTCAACGATTGCATCCACGTACTCCATGTCTTCGGAGCCGGGGATGGGTATGTTAAGGGACACGGAGTTATACTCCGGGTTCATTGTGCCGTGCTGAATGCCCAGGTGCTTCTGTAAGCAAGTGCGCGCAAACCAGCCATATACGGTTGTGAATTTTGCGCCGCGATCATCGAATTTATCAATGGCACGGTGCATTCCGTCAAAACACACCTGTTCCAAATCTTCATAGGAGTCCGCACCGTTAGCAATGGCGAATTTAAGATACGGCTTTATATACTTGACAGTTACCCCTCGGTTTTGCTCCCATAGTTGCGAAATTAAGGATCGATCACCGGCTTGTATAGCCCATACCAGTTCTTCGTTTGTCAAAGATGCCCTCCTGATAGTTTGACGCGCCAGCGTTGCTGCGCGCGATGTCCCGCCCTAGAGTTCCGTTGAAACACCCCCAACGTCTGCCATATACACCGGTTGACTTTTTGTCGGCAATAAATTACAGTTATGCCATGGTGTATGGATAAAGGGGATGACGTAGCGTGTCAGTCGTGGCATATGCGTGGATTCTGTTTGCAACACTGCTTGTTGGGGCCGGATGCTGGTCCGTGGGGGAGCACATAATATCGGTGTTCCGTTCAAACGAGGAGCACAGCAGCGCCCAGGAGGCCAGGGCAAAATGGCTTAAGACCGTTGACAAGCCGCATGCATACGCAACAATTGCTCTTGCCGTAGTTTTCATCCTGGGCGCACTGCTCACCTATTCTTTCTTTGAATCTGTGGCGCGTTAACGCCTATCTGCCCCACAGAATTTCGTTTTTCATGGCGGTGCGAATCTTTTCGATTGTGTCGCCAATCGTCTTTTGCCGGATCGCTGCCGGCTTAAGCGCAAGGGTCGGGCGTAGCCGCTCGAGCTCAGCCGATACACGCTGCTGGAGCTCCTGCTGATAGCGGCCCTGCTGTTCGGGAGTAAGCACCATCGTCTTTTCCACGTTCGTATTGGGGTTGCTACCGGTCAACACGAACGGCAGGACAACCGGCACGCCATCAGCCGCCATGTCTGCAGCCGATTCATACTGCTCTTTTGCCGCCTGTGTGATGGCGTTGCGCTGCCCATTCAAGCTGTTGATTTCGTCGCGCTTTACCTTGGGGTCCATCGTCGGTGAGTTTTCGATGTCGCGAACCTGCGCGGACAACTCACCCACAGCGTCCGCCGCCGCGCTGATATAGCGGTACTTCGCTTCATCCGGGTACTGTGCTTCGGGGTTTTGCTTGCGGAAGCTGTTCCGCTCTCTGGTCATGGCATCGCGCTCGGTGTACACAAAGTCCATGGATTGACCGGCGCTGCCTTCTTTGACCAGGAACGCCTTTGCAATCGGCAGCTCGCTTGTGTTTTTTGCCGTCCTATTTTTGTTTGGCGCAAGGCCAACGCTTTCCAGAAGAACGTCAATTGCATCCAGCGCATAGCCGCCCAGCCCACCCGTGGATGACCGGATAGCGTAATCCATCACGCGTGGGCTTCCCAGTCGGTTTGTAGACCGTTCGCCGCCGGTTGCGGCGCGCGCAGCGGCAGCAAATCCCTTTGCGGTTTCGCTTGTTCCACTGTCGTATTGCTCAGCCGTAGGCATGCCCTCTTCGCGCTGTGGCACTATTGGACCCTGTCGAAAAAACGAATAGTTGGTCATGCCCTCGACAAGCGGAAGCAGTCCCGTGGGCATTACCGGCAGTGCCTGCTGTTTCAAGATATCACCACGAAATCCGTCAAAAGCCTTTGGGTCTTTGTTTACTGCATAGTCCAAGAACCTTTCGGTTGTATTTGCAAAAACAGCCAAGTCAAACGGCTTTGGGATGCGGGCGACTAGGTTTGTGCCCGGTATTGCCATCAACCAAAAGCTGTCTCGCAGCCACGTCGGCGCGTCGTCTATTGTGCGCTTCTGCTCATCGTTAGCCACCATGTCGTTCCAGAAGAACGCGCCCACCGACGGCAACGTCATGCCGGTGGCAATCTTCGCCATGGTTTTTACCGGGCGTTCCTGTATGGCTCGAATCAGCTTGGATTTGCCTTGAATGTTCGAGTTTAGAAACGCGACAATCTGATTGAAGGGTTGCGTAGAGCTGCCCACCCTAGCAAAGTCCATCGTGTCGCGGGCTTGGTATGCGGCCTCCGCCGGCGTCATGCCCTTGCGCAGCCCGGCGCGGTATACCCCCACCTTAGTAGCGGTTTCCGTTGCGTCAGATACTGCGCGCAGGCCTTCAAGCCACGTCTTGGGGTTCAGCACCGTTACAAACCGCTTGGTTACCGGCTGCCGGATTGCGTCCTCTATGGCGCTCCTGTACGCCGCCCGGTCCCTTGAAAGTAGATTGCCAAACCCACCCTTGTCCTTGATAAACCCCTCATACAGCTCATCCTTGCGTATGGCGCTGGCCAGCCCGCGCGGAAAGTCGGTAATGGGGTTGAACCCGTCGCTCACTACCCATGCATTCATAACGTCGCGAATGGGGTTGCGTATTGCGAATTCCGGCGAGAGCGTAGCGCCGGCCCTCAGAACGGACGCCGGGGCTGACAGAATCTTAATGACAACGTTTGATTGCTCCTGGTTCATACCGGCCACCTCGTCGAATATCTCCTTGGTGGTTTCGTACTTCACCTCTTTGCCATTCTCGTACACCTTGATAATGTTGGACTTGCCCTCGGCCTCCTGATCGGTCAGCTTACGGAAGAAACGGTGTTCTCCGTCGGCGTCGGCCAGCATGCCGAACCGCTTTGCGACCTCAGATCGGCCCGCGGCGTTCTCCAGAACGTAGGTATTCCGCATCAGGCTTTCGATGGGGTCAATAACGTTGCGTTCACTACCCTGCAGGCCCTTGATGGGCTGTGCCACGCCGGCAAACGAATCAGAGAGCCCCCTCATAAAGCCCGTGTCCGTTTCGTCCAGCGCACGGGACAGCGGGATATAGTTTTGCCACTTGTCGCGCATGGCGTCCACGGCCTCTTGCGATATGCGGCCACTGTCCACCAGCGTGTCGAGCCTGCGGTTGCTGTAGTCCACCAACGCCCGGCGCGCCTGCTCCATGTCCGGTGTGCCCAGCTTGCGAATCACATCGTCAATCTCGGCGTTTGTGAAGCCCGACACCATGCCGGCGGCGTTCACGTCCTTGGCGTGTACGGCCAGAGAGTAAAGGCCCAGGTCCTTGTAGGACTTACCTGTCTTTTCTACGGCCTTTATGATCGGGTTGAGCTCCTTCTGGATGATGAGATTTGCGCGCTCCGGCACACCGGCATATAGCCGGGCCTGCTTGTAAGCGCTTGTGTCGGCCCCTTGAACCTTGCCGAGTATGGTCTTTTCGGCGCGCTCAATGTGGGCGTACTTGTCAACCAGCTTGCTTCTGGCAAAGTCGAAGGCGCTGCCGATAGACTTCGGCCTTGGCCGCGCGACGTCATACGATATTTTCCTTGCTGCGCTCTCCATGTTGCCGCCGGGCTGTTCAGCAAACGCCTGCGCCTTTGCGGCCCTGGCTTCCGCGCGAGGATCCAACGTGAGCTCATCCACAATGTTGTCGGCGCCCTGCGCTACGTTTCGAGGTGCAGAGGCAGCCGAGGGCTTAAGCCCGTATGCGTCCGTGAGGGTGCCGCCGGTTTGAAGCAGTTTTGGCGTTGGCATAGCGCTGCCTGACGCCGCCGGGCCGCCGGTCGTGGTCTGCATAGGGGTGCCGAGCGCACGCGGCCTGGACATGGTTTTTCCAGTCGTAGCGTCACGCAACGCACGCGGCACGGGCATGTTGCCCCACGCACTCCCGGCGCTGGGGTATGCCGTTGGCTGCACGGGTTTGGGCAGCAAGGGGTTGCGCAGGGTGTTGGCCGTGGCGTCGTTTGCCACGCGTCCGGCGGCACGCTGTGCCTCTGCGGCGGCGGCGTTCACGTCGGACAGCTTCGTGGTTTGCGGCACAATGCCCTGCTTTTTGAGTGCTTTCAATTCCTTGGGGAGTATCTGCATCGGCGCTTCGATCTTAGGCCGTGGCATAATGGGTTTTGCGGGCGCATCGGCAGCACCGGCGGGCAGCGCAAGCGGCGCTTGCTGGCCGGGGCGCAGGGCTTGGCCCTCCAGCGTCACGGTGAAGTCCGGGGGGCGCACCACAGGCTGCGGCATACCGCGCTGCACGGTCACGGCGGGCGCTTGCGCCGCCTCTATTGCAGCTTGGTTCGTGGCGACTTCCGCAGCTTCACGCTGCGCTACGCCGGCGGCTTGGTCGGCTTCCATGGTGTTCAGTTCGGTTAACGTGCGGGCAAGGCTGCTGGATGCCGGGCGCAGGCGCTGGATTAGTTCGCCGCTCTGCAGCATCCTGTTCCATGCCGGGCTGCCGGGCTTCGGCAACCCCTGTATCACGTCGCCCAGCATGCGGATCCCGGCGTCGCCTGCGCTACCCATCGCCAGACCGTAAAGGAAGTCTTGGGCTACCTGACCGGCGTCGGAGCCTTCGCCAATGCTCAGCAAAGCATTCTGTATACCGCCTGCGCCGCCGCCTGCAATCGCGCCTTTCAGGAGCGTGCTTGTGATCTGGGGGAATGCCTTTCCGAGCAGGTTGACCGCCGCACCCTCCAGCGCAGCGCCGGAAACGATAGAGCCGCCAATGTCGCCCGCAATGCTTGCGCCGGGGTTTTGTGCGCGCAGCTCGTCGAAACGCTCGGTTATCCCGGCCTGGTCCAGCCCCTGAGCCTGAGAGGTGCGCATCATGATTGCCGGTACGCCGAATGTAGCGGCGTTGCCGGCGGATGCCATTGCGGCGGCAGTTGGCTCATACACGCGGTTGAACGCCTCCGCACCCTCCAGGGTGGTCAAACCAACGGCGTCGGTTGCGGGCTTTGTCGCCTCGCGGCCTATGTTCATGAGGTTGAGGATCGGAGCCAGCGCGCCGTATTTTTGCGACACCTGCTCAAAATCCTGCTGCGTCGGAGCCGTAGGCTCATTGCCCTGCAGCGCAGACAGGCCGCCGGCCAATTCGCCGGGCTGTTGTGATTCGGTCGTGGCCACCGGGTGCAACCTGCCGTCTGCTCCGCGCTCAAACTTGGTCATCGTGCCGCCGGTGGGCAGCTCTTGCGGTTGCCCCTCGCTATCAGCAGCACGTTGGGCCATAGCGCTCTGCCAACCCTGCGTGGTTGCGATGGCGTTTATTTGGCTGGCGTCCCTGGTTGCCGCACTTTGGGGATCCGTCGGGCCTGCATTGCCCAACAGCGCACCAAACCCGCGCTGTGTGTCGTAACCATACGGCTTGAGCGCGTCAACCCTGTAATACTTTGCCAGCTTGTCGCTTTCTCCGCGATAGTAATCCTCTGGATTGCTTGAAGCGGGAGAGGTGGAGGCCAACTGATTCGCCGCGTTCAGTTCGGGATATTGAGCCAGCAGGGAGCGCGCCGCTTCCGGCGTGTATGTGCCACCGGCGGCCATCTGCTTCACCGCCGCCGTGTACTGCTGTATCTGGCTTATGAGCGTCTGCGTGCGCTCGATCTTGCGCGGCGGGAGCCCGGCTTGTTTGCGCTGCTGATCCTCGGGTTCGTTGGTGTATTCGGCCAGCAGCGACTTGGGCATCACGTTGTATCCCGCCTTTGCCAGCTTCTGCCGCGCCCGGTCGTTGGCGTCGTTCTGGTCGTAGGTGTACTGGTCTTTCCAGTTCCACGCCGCTGTAGACGGCGACATGGAATCAACGCCCTGGAGCTTGGCCGCACGCTGGTTGCGCAGCGCCTGGAACTCCGTTTCGCTCGGTGTGCGCTCGTAGTCGCGGTAAAACGCGCCCCAATCCTCGTTGTCGGCTTCGTCCTTGTCCCACGGGTCATAGTCGAGTGTGCCGTATTTCAACTCGTTCTTGCCCTGCTTGCTCACGCGCTGCCGGTTGTAGGCGTACTGCGAAAGCGCCTTCGCCACCATTTCGGTGCTGGGGTCAAGATATCCATTGTCAAGGTCGCGCTGGCTGGTAGCAAAGCCGTATGCGCTGCGCACCCACTTGTAAAAGTCTTTCTCCGCTTCCGGCGTGGCGATGAATTGGCGCAGTTGGGCTACGTCTGGCCTGCGGTTCTCCGGCGGCGTCTGCTGATATGCCATCCGCTGCTGCACATATGCGCTTACTGCCGGTTTGGAGGCAGCCGCCTGCCGCTCCATCATTTTAATCCGTGCTTCGGAGCTGTAGTCCATTGTGTTGAAACCTCCGTGTCGTTGATCGCGCCGCGTTCGTTTTTGCTCGACGCCGGCTTGGAAAAAATTCATCTTGATTACGAGTGAATTGTAGCATATAATTAAATTTTTGGTATTGATCGGTGTTTGTATGTGTGTGTATCAATTGATTGCTTTTCATAACTCGCGATCTAAAATAACGTTTTAAGAATACATCGCGCACAACACATCAAGCATGTGAGCAAATCCGCTAATATGGCATACTTGCTTAGTTACCATGTTAGCGCATATTAAGCCACCGCATTGAGTTGGATTGATAAAGAGAATCAGCCGCCCCAAAATTGAGGGCTCGTGCGGCTGTGAACATGACGCCCTTCGCACCGGTGAGCTTGTTTGCGATCATCTCACAGCCCATCTTGGTCACGAGGTAGCACTTTCGGGTCTCGCCCTTGGCGTCCACGTATGTGGATTCGATGAAGAAATCAACCGACGCAATTTTGCGTTCGTTGGATTCTTCGAGATAGCCGATGTAGGTCTCGATGTCGCGTAGCAGGTCGGCGTGCCGCTTCTCCACCATCTCGGCCACAATGCGGGCTTTTTTGGCTTATAAAAATTTTTTAATTTTTGGCGCTTTATCTACTTAGAGATACCTCCCCCACCTGAAGAAGGGGCATACCCCCGGTGCCCCCTCCCATGTGTGCATGCTGCCGCGCCGTCCGTCGCGTGAGGTACCGCCGCCGGCGGTGCGCGGGGCTGCGTGGTCCACTAGATGCCCAGCGCATTCACATGAATACTGATGGGGCGAGCACCAACACACAGCTATCCGGTGTCGGCCATGCGTCGCCGATGTGTCCGAGCGCGGCCACTCGTTGCCAGCGCCGCGCGACGTCTTCGATTGAATCGAACTCGTCTGCGCAGCCCAGGAAGTACCGCCCACTGCAGCGGACAGGACGCCGCCGGCATGACATTATTTGAACTGACGCCATCGGCAAGCTTGCCGTTGTGATCGTGGTGCCTTACCAGAATTAACCCACCAGCAGGCGAACAGCGGCAGGCCGCGAATCTGATCTTTCAAATAGGGTGTACCCTATTGGATGAAAAAACGACCGTCTAAATCTGTTCCACATGGATTGATTTTCATTTATGGAATGTTCCAAAACGCGTGATAGACCCTATTGACACACTCTGTCGTTTGCGCTATGCTGTGCGCATCCGACAAAGGGAGGTCGCAAGCATGAAAGTAGGCTATGTGAGAGTAAGCACCGAGGAACAGAACACCGCGCGGCAAGACACGATGATGCAGGAGCTGGGCGTGGAGCGTGTTTTCGTGGACAAGGCCAGCGGAAAGAATACCGAGCGGCAGGCGCTGCGCGACATGCTGGCATTCATTCGCCAGGGCGACGTGGTTGTGGTTGAGAGCTATTCGCGCCTCGCCAGGAACACCCGCGATCTGCTGGACACGGTAAGCGCCATCCATGAGAAGGGCGCGCAGTTTGTCAGCAAGAAGGAGAGTATCGACACATCCACGCCAGCAGGCAGGCTCATGCTTACGATTTTCGCCGGGCTGGCACAGTTTGAGCGCGAATGCACCTTGGAGCGGCAGGCCGAGGGCATCGCCGAGGCGAAGAAGGCCGGCAAATACAAGGGGCGCACGCCGATCAGCGTAGATCAAACCCGCTTCGAGAACATATACAGGCAGTGGAAAGCCGGCCAGGCTACCGCCGTTGATGCAATGCGCGCGCTAGGGCTTAAGCCCGGCACGTTTTACAGGCGTGTGAAGGAATATGAGGGCAGGCACAAATAAACCGCCTGGGCCCGCTGCAGGCCACGCCATACAGCCCACAAGCGGCCCGCCCTTGCCTGCATTCGCGCAGAGATAGGGGCGGGCTGCAGCTTGTTTCTTCCGCCGTCTCATACGCACCCAATGCCCACCCAGCAAAACGCCTGCATATGCATAGCAAAACGCCTGCATATGCATTTTACTGATGCCGGACACCCAATCAAGGGCAGCTCACAGTTGAGCCGTCCTGTTCCAGGCGGGCGTTGCGCCGACTTATCGTCAGTTTTGACGAAAACCATACGAGCACCAGAGCGGCACGGTGCAAGCACCATACGAGCACATGAGCAGCACGAAAGCAATCCCGCTGAATCCCTATTACTGAATCCTGAATCCCTCTTAATGATTCCTGCTTCATCGAAGGACGCCCTCCAGCGACCGAATTCGCGCTCGTGCGTTAACATCCGGGAGAATAACATACTGGATTGCTATGTTATTACGTCTCCATCGTGCAATCGGCATGCCGCCCAACCGTAGAGCGACCGTAGCACTCAGAATATGAGCCTACAGAGGCACGCCACCAATACTGTCGACAGTGGTACATCATGCGCGCGCGCGTTGCGGTGTCCGAAAACTACCTAGCAAGCAACTAGGTTATTATCCCCTGCGTCATCATCCTCGCTACATATGCGATCACGTCGCGCAACCGACACGCAAACCGACAAGCAAAGCGACACGCTCTTTTATGGTTCGGAGCAGCCCATCTATCGGCCATCTGCCTTGTGTTTTGCGCTGAGCACCATTCCGTGCAAGGCACCGTGCGACACACAAAGCGACACGCTGAACGACACACGACCGACATACAAGCCGCCACGATCACGATCAACACCACGACCAAGAGCACGAGCAAAACAACGGCCAAACCCAAGGCAAATCCTGGGCCGGATCAATGCAGCGCCGTATACGACCACGAACAAAAGCACGAGCAAAAACACAAGCAAATCACGAGCAAGCCCCAACAGGAAAGTGGCCACAACCCAAGCAAACAAGGCACAAATCGAGGTTCCGCTTCTGTCAGATCACCAACAGATCACCAACAGATCACCAACAGATCCCCAACAGAGCCCCGGCCAGCAAAAGGACCAGCAGAACGGCCAGCGGAAAAAGCGCTGAAACCCAAGCATTCATCAGCTTTTTTCACGCTGTCATTACTCAGACCGACCAGCTAAGTGGCCAGCAAAGCGACCAGCTAACCACCAAAGTAACCACCACATCAACCAAGCCTTGACGTACAAGAACCCGAGTATTTATCAGCTTTCCGAGACGTCCAGGCATCGCCGCCAACCACCCGATCAACCACCTGATTAACCAAGCCTGCGAAATTTCAAGAAAGGAAAAAACGAAGAGGAAAGAAAGGCGGAAAGAAAGGAGAAGTAAAAAAGGAAAGAAGTGCGTGTTATATATATACGAGAGAGGAACGGTATTCGTAGAGAAATCCCAATACGGATGTTCTCATACATCCGTATTGGGTTTCTCCTCTCAGGTTCTTCTCGTCTCTCTCGGGAGAGCTGGGAGAGGATATAGGAGAGGGAGAGTATGAGAGGGAGAACCTACAAGGGGAACCCGGAACCACGCGGGCCTGTCGCGGTGGATCTCCACTGCCTGGGCGACGGTCCGCCGGCCATCCCGCAGGCGGGCAGCGTCACTCACCCCTTGTGGGCTGATGCCGCCGGGGTTCTGCGCTGAACACAGGCCCTTTTTGCCATCGTCAAGGCGCGTGATGTCGGTACTGCCGACCCCACCGGAAAGCATGTAACAAACCAACAACAATCAAAAAGCCTCAAAAACCCAAGGAATCGTGCGGTTTATTCCATGCCGTCACGCTGTCCGATGCGACATTTCAACAATCCGGTAACAACCAAAGCCGCCGCTCCTGGGCTGCGTATGTACCCAGGTAACACCGAAGTAACACGCTAAGAACCAAGGATTCATGCGGCTTAAGCCTCGGTCAACGGCAGCACAGCAACACCCAAGTAACATCCAAGTAACACCCAGGTAACACGCCGACCGGCACAAATGAAGCCCGCGCATGGCCACCTACGGCTTTGCCGACGGTAGCGACCACCCCGTACGACTTTGTACACCCCGCTCATTTTTGAGCACCCCCAGAACAAGCAACCTACAGTCGATCACTCCCTTACCCTCTGCAGGGCATTTACTCAGTTTTGGGTAAAACCTTCGACCTCGGCGCGGACCACTCCGAAGATACGGACAAAAATGTCCATATCCCCATCTGGCGGGCGCAGGAATGTCAAGGCTCAAAAGTGAGTTTTGACTGACTTTATCGGGAATATCCGAGAAAGCGCCGCCGGCCTCTTGCGGGTGTTCGGTGTAGTGTTCAGAATGCGGAACCGCCACCGCCCGGCGCACGTGCCCCTGTGGATGCGAAAAAGGCAGGCCGCGCCGCGCGCGTGGCGCTGGTAGCATGTTTGTATACCCCCGAAAGCAACGGCCAAATACCACGCCTAGAACGCGACAATATTATGGACGCGTTCCATGCGGTATGGGACGGCCTATTTCTTCCCGCTGGCAAGCCAACGGGCAAATTCTGGTTTCGGCATGCGCCATACGCTACCAATCTTACGCCCGCCGTGGGTCATAACGAGTTCGCGGGCAGTTGGATACGACAGGCCAGCGTATTGTGCCACATGCTTAATTTTCAACATGCCGCTCTGTGTGACCAGGTCCAGCTCCTGCCTGTATTGCTCTGCTGTCATGGCGCGCAACCTCCTTGAGCATAGATTCATGTTTGCCCCTCGCTTCACAAGGGCCTCTAGTACTTCTCGCATGCGATGAATCGTGCAAGCGCAATCTTTGGCATCCGGGGGTCGCCGACGCGCACTCCATGATCGCGCATCCACTGCCGCGCAGTAAGGTAGCTGACCGAAAAATACTGTTTGATTTGCTCGGTTGTCAGGGATCCACTGCCGGGGAACCTTGCGTCCAGATCCGAAATGATCTCGACCATGTACTGGCGCTGTTCAAGAGTCATAAAATCACCTCCCGCGCAGGTCGCGCTAAATGGTGTCAAGGACGTGTCAACCTTCGATGAGCGGAAGCTTTTTCCTGTTCTTTAGGCCATAAAATGGCAAGGGGTGTCGGAATTTCCGATCCCCTTCTGTCCCATTATGCCGCGCGGTCGCCTTTTGCTTCGAGCATGCCCCTGTGGTGTTGTATTTCGTGTGTCGGGGCGCGCGCACCGTCGGGTTGGTGTGTTTGCCTATACTCATCGGTAACCGCGTCAGAACACGCCGCTACGCACGACAGCGCACCCTCAATTCAACTGAGGGCATCGACGGTCAGGGGTTACTAACGGCTGCACCCTCGTTTCAATCTAGGGTGCTGAAAGGATGTCAGTTGAAATTACACCCTTCGCGCCCGCCGGCACTTCATTGTGGTTCCACTCAGTAAAGGGGGTTCGATTCAATCGACACCCTTGTGGCTTTTTGCCCTTAGTTGAATTAAGGGCTAATTCCTAAGTGCCTGCAGCGCCCAGGCTTTTGCTCAGATTTGAGCGAAAGGGAGCGCCAGGCCATCGGCTCGAAAAACCCCGGCCATATTTGACCGGGGTGCTGTATCTCTGTAAGTGTTGGTAGTGTGATGCCGACCACACGGCCAGTCGAGCGTATAGCCCGTTGTTCCCCTCTCCCTACAGGGCGCTTATGCCGTGAGCTCGGTATATGTCAGTCACTTTCTTAAGCGTTTCGGGTCTTGGAGCCCTTCCCTGGGCTACAGCGTTTTTTGTGCGGTTCTTTTCCATGGCAGCCTGGATCAGAGGATTTTCAGAAGTTTCCCAGTTGAGGAGCGTGAACGCGAGCACCAGACCTCGGCTCCAGCTCGTAACATCGAACCGCTCAGGGGTGCGCGCCCAGGCAGTATCGATCTGCTCTCCTTCGGGCTGCTTCCCAGCGATCTCCATGAACGTCCTGGCGGCTTCGATCTCGATATCGGCTGGCTTTGCGGTGCGAGCGTTAAAAAAGAGATAATCGAAGCTGCGACGGCTCAACCTTCCAGTAGACGCAAGGAGGTCTATGATGGCAAACATTTCGTCGAGGTAGAAATCGGATATGCCGGCCAGTTTCTTTTTGAGCGTCGACGATGTCTTGCCGATGGCCTTCGCCACCTCGCTATGCGCAAGGCCGGATCGGGCAAGTTCGAGTACCAGGTTGGGATACGGTGGCATTGCGGCAAGGGTCTTTTCAAGCTGGCTGTTCATTGGTCTACTCCCCTCCATATTATTACTTGGCCGGCCTACGCCGGGTTGATTCCGTCGTGTGTGCCAGACCGTGGCGCGCAACGGCGTCGATTAGTGCCGCCTCGATGCGCTTGCCCTCGTCGATGATGCGTTGAACGTCGCACTCGGCCTCGGTGGCGATGTGCCATTGCTTCTCGTGGATCTTCACCAGCAATTGCTCCAACGAGCGCATGTACATGATGAATCTGAACCGGGGCTTTCCATCACGCAGAATCAGTTCACCAGTCGCTTTGTTGCGCGTGGCTTCGTGATACTCGAAGCCGCCGCAGGGGTTGGATTTTATTGTCTGTGTATCGGAAAGAACGACTTTCATACAATGTTCCTTTCTTGTGTCGATAGAGGGAGCGTGGAGGTCTTTTGGGGTAAGGCAACCACGCCCCCGGCGTCTGGAAACTCGGGAATTTATGTTGGCTCGTGTCGCCGGCTATTTCGCTGTTTCTTGTGGTGCTTCGCTCTCGTATCTGAGGGCTGCTTTAA
Organism: Bacillota bacterium; assembly: GCA_023422005.1. Taxonomy (GTDB): domain Bacteria; phylum Bacillota; class Clostridia; order Christensenellales; family UMGS416; genus JAEYRA01. The sequence goes on from JAEZSC010000031.1 coordinate 84,974, forward strand.
ACGCCTCCATGGCTTTTGTGAGCGTTTTTAGACTTGGCTTTGGTTGTTTCACAGAAGTGAGGGTAACCCCGGCTTTTCGCATGAAATCCTTAAGTTCAATTTCGTGAATATCTGCCAGGGCAACAATCTCGCGTACAAGGAGCTGTTCCTTTTTTCCGATTAACGCCCTGTGTAGGTGCCGCATCGGGCTGTGAAGGAGAACCGATAGCCCCTCAATCTCATTCTCGCTGACTTTCAAATGATCCGCAATGGCGGCGGATATCTCGTGTTTGTCCAAGCTGTCATCCTCCCGCAGTGCGGCTACTCAGCCTTATCTCTGGCCAGTCTAAGCCCCTTGGCATCCTTGATGCGTTGCATGGCTTCCTGCAGTTTGGTCTTGCGCTCCTGATAACCCAGCCCGGCCAGGATCAGGCCTACGTCCATGTGCTGCATGAGTTGCAGCGCGGCAATCTGTTCCACGGTGAGATAGGGACGTATACTCTCGTTTGGGGCTAGGCCACGCGCCTTTCGGAATTGTGCTGCCGTCTGGCCGAAGGCTATACGGTTGATCATGTCCGTTTCGTTCATGTACTCGTAGGGCTTGGGATCGCCCATCAGTTGCAGCATGTCGGTAAGCTCCCGGTATTCGACCTTGACGGCCTCCAGCATTCGCAGCTTCTCGCGCATTGTATAGAACTGGCGGACCAGCTCGGTCTTGAATCGAACAACGACCTCTGAGTTGTCCAGCAGCGTCATTAAGAATGATGCCTGCTGCTCATTGAGCTGAAAGGTGCGCCTCTGGCGGCCTCCAAAAGTGGATTTGAAATAATTTTTCTTCAACGGCCCAAACGATGCAAAGGCCGTGGCGTATTTAGTGAGTAGTCGGATGATGGATTGGTGCTGCACCTCTGCATGGGTAGCTATAATGTCGCTGGTGGTGAAAACGTCCTCCTTTCCAATCATGACGATCTCGGGCAGCGCATCAAGCGCGGTGCTTTCTTGGGGTTTGTCGGCCATAGGCAGTGATCCTCCTTATAATTGTTCAAGATTAGTTTTCCCTAAGGCGTGTGTTATATCACATACTGTCAGTATGTTAATCAACACACTGTGGCGATCATTCCGCATTTTGAGGGGGTCAAAATCACACACTGTGATGCCGGGTGAAAACGACCCCCTAGGCCGCTTGATTCCTTGCCTTTTCGCCCTCCAGCGTCACATTCTCGATATGGGCGCTCACAGTGTGTTGAGGAACACATCCTTTATATATATACCATCTGACCGTCGCCCTCCGGCCCGTTCCCCTCCCTCCTTCGTGTCAACCTGACCCCGATGACCTCAACGGGCGCACCTTGGGCCGGCGATCCTCGGGTGGCACTTCGAATCCAGGAGTTCCGTATGCCTGCCATCTGTCCGAGAAGCCGTAAATCGATGGCTTTCTGGTTGTGTAACCACAGGCAATGCACCGGATCAGCCCGACTGCAATCAGCGCGTCCATGTCTTTGCGGAATGTACGAAGCTCGCTGTAAAGCGCCTGCGCCTCACTCTTGGGGATGGAGATGTCATTGCGGTTATCGGTGCCGTCGCTGTACTTCGTGAATTTACCTTTAAGGTGGAGGTATAGTCCGCGCTGCGACATGTTCAGGCAGGCCCACGCTGGAGATAACATCATGTCGTCGCATACCTTTGCAAATTTCCCGCTGTTGCGCCGGCTCTCGAAAGGCTGATGGCTGGGTGTACGGGCGCTCTTGCGCTTTCTGTTCACTGTCCGGCGCTCTCAGCCTAGCGCTGCTGTACTTGCCGAATTCGGGCAGGCTCGGCGGCGTAAGTCTCATGTACGTTGGCTAGCATTCGTTCTCTCAGCACCATTTCACACAGATCCACATCGACGAACCAACGACCGCGAGGCCCACCTATTCTTGTTCCGGGCAGTCGATTTGCAGCTAGTTCTCGGTAAAGTGCTGAGGGCGTCATGTTTAGTCGTGGTGCGGCATCCTTGTATGGCCGTCCAGCCATTCTATTCCTCCTTATCTATCAGCTCAAATAACTCGCTAAAAGGCCTGTTTAGGAAGTCACAGATTCGTTTTGCCGTCTTGGGTCGTGGCCGGGATAGGCCATTTTCTATACGGCAGTAGGTTGCCGTGTGAATGTCTGCACCGCGAGCTACATCTTCCAGATTAAGGCCTCTAGAGATTCGCTCTGTCCTGAGTTTCTGAGTATCCGCTTGAATCATCTTCTCACCCCCCTTCATTTGCAAATTTTTCGGGATGCAATTCTCTCCCCGCAAATCTATTATCTCATTATACGCAGACGTTTGCAAGAGTTTTTGCAAATTTTGTTTAAACTTGTTTGCGCGTTGCGTATGTCTCTCGCTTAAGGTATACTCTTTGTGAAATGAGGTGTATAACAATGGCTACCGAAAACATAAGGGAGATAATCGCACCCCGGCTACGCGCTTTGCGTGAGGAGAGCAGCAAGGCGCAAAATAAGGTTGCAGAAGATTTGGGAATCACTCCTAGCGTGCTAGCCGGATATGAAAGCAGCTCTCCGAGTGCTTTTAGAGAACCTCCGCTGGCTAGACTTATTAAGCTAGCAGATTATTATGATGTTTCAACAGACTATTTACTTGGACGAATCGATTCCAAAAAGCTCGAGTACAAGTCGGTTTTTAGGACTACTGGGCTCAACGAAGAATCAGTCACTCAAACCAAAGAGCTTGCGAGAATGGGCATGGGGTATATCGCGAATTTACTTATTTCTAACGAACATTTCACGAAATTGGTTGCCGATCTATATACATATACCTTAGGATCATCCTTCAATCCATATCTGAGTGGGCGCATTGATGCTATTAAAGAGATAATATCTAGCATTAGGCAAAGTGATAGCAGCACAGAACCAGAGATGCGAATTGCATCAGTTTTTGAAAATGAGTTTTTGCCGTCTTTAATTAATAACCTCAACGACTTTATGCTAAACGAAATGAAGTCACTTATTGAAAGAATCGCCAATGATACAAGAAGGTTTTCAGATGAAGACAATCGCTCTTTAGAAGAAAAATTCGAGTATGGGCAGTTTCCAGACGAGGATGTTACGGAAGCTGCAGAATCGGAAGAGCGAGGTAATTGCTAACCTATCCATCGATGGATGCGCCTACACATAGTGAATTCGACATGTAATATGGTGAGCAATAATGGCTACAGTAACTAAGCGCGGAAACTCATACCGTATCATGGCGTCAGCCGGTCGCAAGGTGGACGGCAAGCAAGTTCGCCCCTCTATGACCTGGACGCCAGAGCCGGGAATGACACAAAGGCAGATTGAGCGGGAATTGGAGCGGCAAAGGCTGGACTTCGAGCGCAGGGTTGAAGCCGGCCAAAGCATAGACAACTCCATTCGGTTTTCGGTGTATGCCCAGATGTGGATGGAGCGCGGTAAAGAGGGCGCAGAGAAGCCCCTTGCTCCAAAAACATACCTACGGTATACGCAACTACTGGAGAGAATCAACGCCGCGCTCGGACACTTGCGGGTGGTCGATATCCAGCCCAATCACATACGATCGTTCCTTGACAACCTGAAAGAGGAAGGGATTCGGGAGACGGTCAGGTACCGCGCTGCCGGAGATCTGGCCGAACTGATCAAGGAAAAGGGACTTACGCCGACAAAGCTAGTGGTTGAAACGGGTTTGGCGGACTGCACCGTCCGCAGCGCCAGGGCCGGGAAGAACGTTTCGAAAGCAGCTGCCGAGGCAATATGCAAGGCGCTGGGGGTAAAGCTCAAGGCCGTATTTGTACCCCTAGATGATAGCGGCAGGCTCTCAGACCGCACGGTGTTGCACCATTACCGGCTGCTCTCCTCGATCCTGTCCAGCGCAGTGATGGATGACAATATCATTCAACAGAACCCAGCTAAGCGCGTTAGAGCACCCCACTGCGAGAAGCTGGAGGCTGAAAGCCTGGACGAAAAGCAGGCAGCCAGACTGCTTGAGCTAATCGAGGCCGAGCCGATGGAGTACAAGACCGCAGTAAAGGTTCTTCTGTACACCGGCGCGAGGCGTGGCGAGGTGTTGGGCCTTCAATGGGGCGACGTAGACATGGAAGGTTCTATACTGCGCATTCGCCGGGCCTCGCAGTACACCCCCGACAAGGGTGTGTTTGTAAAAGCCCCAAAGACTAAAAGCAGCGTGAGGAGCCTTAAGGTACCGCCGGCTGCGATCTCTACCCTTAAGGCTTACAAGCAGTGGCAGAACGAGCGCAGGCTTGCCATTGGCGATTTATGGCAGGACGAGGGATGGGTTTTCACTGGCTGGAACGGGAAGCCCATACACCCGGACACGCTGAGCGGCTGGTTCGGTGATTTCATCAAGAAGACCGACCTTCCGAGAATCCATATTCACACGCTTCGACACACAAACGCCTCTATCTTGATAGCGTCCGGCGTGAATGTCAGAACGGTATCAAAGCGCCTCGGGCACTCTCAAACATCAACCACAACGAACATCTACAGCCACGCACTAGAGAGCGCCGATGCGCTGGCCGCCGACGCCCTGGGCGACATCCTCTCCCCCGATTTTGGCACGAAGTGAACCAATTGTGAACCAAACAAGGCTGGAGCAAGAGAACCCAATGTCGCAAGGACTTGAATTAACCACGCAATAAGCATCGACATTCCGCCACGCATTGGCATAGTTGAACCCCGGAAAAGCATCTATACGCATAACAAAAACCCGCAAGAATCTAGGATTCATGCGGGTTTTCTGTGGTCGAGGTGACAGGATTTGAACCTGCGGCCTCTGCGTCCCGAACGCAGCGCTCTACCAAACTGAGCCACACCTCGATATGGAGCCAATGATGGGATTCGGACCCATGACCTGCGGTTTACGAAACCGCTGCTCTGCCAGCTGAGCTACATTGGCAAGATTTTCGTGCAAGTCAGTATATCATAGCGCCAAACCTATGTCCAGACGAAAACCACAGTTCGATCCAAAAATCTGTTTGTATCAGCCGGTATATCAGCTGTCACCCTGAACAGGTCGGATGAAAAACACCAGAATGTGGCAATTCATCCAGTTTTCTGCCGTGTGAAGCTTCTCCAGTTTTCACATAATACGACTGCCAATCGACATCGCGGCATCGGAGGTATATGCACATGGAGGGTTTGCTGGCAGCAGTACAATTGTTCTTCAGCATCGTGATCGGCCTGTATTTTCTGTTCCAGCTCAAAAGCCAGCAATCGACCAAGACGGCGGTCAACCACGACAGCCGCAAGGAAATGGACAAGCTGGCCCGGCTGCGCCAGATCTCGCTGGCCAAGCCGCTGAGCGAACGCGTGCGACCCCAGCGCATGGAGGACATCATCGGCCAGGAAGAGGGCATCAAGGCGCTGCGGGCAGCGTTGTGCGGCCCCAACCCCCAGCATGTGCTGATCTACGGCCAGCCCGGCGTGGGCAAAACCTGCGCCGCGCGACTGGTACTGGCAGAGGCCAAGGCCAGCCGCATCTCCCCCTTCGGGCGGGAAGCCAAGTTCATCGAGATGGACGCGACCTGCGTGCGCTTTGACGAGCGCAGCATAGCCGACCCGCTGATCGGCTCGGTGCACGACCCGATCTACCAAGGCGCCGGCGCCATGGGCGTGGCGGGCATCCCCCAACCCAAGCCCGGCGCCGTGACCAAGGCCCATGGCGGCATCCTGTTTCTGGATGAGATCGGCGAACTGCACCCCACCCAGATGAACAAGCTGCTCAAGGTGCTGGAGGATCGCAGGGTGATCTTTGAGAGCGCCTACTACAGCGAGAACGATTCCAACATCCCAGGGTACATCCACGACATCTTCAAGAACGGCCTGCCGGCGGACTTCCGCCTGGTGGGCGCCACGACCCGCAGCCCCACCGACATCTCCCCCGCCATCCGCAGCCGTTGCGTGGAGGTGTTCTTCCGGGCGCTGGACGAGCCGGAGATGGCCCGCATCGCCGAGGGCGCCGCTCGCAAGGCTGATATGATCATGGAGGATGGCTGCGCGGAAATGGTGGGGCGTTACAGCGCCAACGGCCGTGACGCTGTGAACATCGTGCAGATGGCCGCGGGCCTGGCCACCTGCGAAGGCCGCGGCACCATCACCATGGCCGATATGGAATGGGTGCTCAACAATGGCAACTACAGCGCCAGCCACAAAGTGCGGGTGCCCCGCAAGAGCGCCTGCGGCGTGGTGAACGGCATGGCCGTATGCGGCACGCAGCAGGGGGCGCTGATGACGATAGAAGTCATTGCCGAACCATCGCATCCTGGCATGGGCCACCTTTCTCTGACCGGCGTGCTGGACGAGGAGGAGATGGGCAACGACGCCCACCGGGTGCGCCGCAAGAGCGCCGTGCGAGCCTCGGTGGAAAACGTTTGTACCATGCTGCACTCCACCGTGGGCATCGAGACCTCGGATTACAACATCCACATCAACTTCCCAGGCGGCATACCGGTGGATGGGCCCTCGGCAGGTCTTGCCATCGCCTGCGCGCTGTACTCGGCGGTGCGGGGCATACCGGTGGACAACACGCTGGCGCTCACCGGCGAGGTCAGCATCCGCGGAGACATCTACCCGGTGGGCGGCGTGCCTGCCAAGCTCAAGGCTGCTGAGACTGCCGGCGCCCGCCGCGCCTACATCCCCGCGTCCAACTGGCAGGAGAATTTCGAGCGCATGGGCATCAAGGTGCTGCCGGTGCGCCACTTCTTCGACATTCTGAGCGCTGGCGGGGCTTATCTGGACGATGCCCAACCGCAGGTTGCCGCAGCGCGGCCATCGGTGCTCAGCGCATCGGGCGCGTATCAAGCGGACGTTTCCGCACCGTAACAAGGCACTATCATCAAGCCTGCCGAAACGCTCTCGGCAGGCTTGATGAATGTTAAGGTGCATTGCACAGATCTTCTACTGGCCTTTCAAATGCTGACAAAGGAAAAAACTCTTGCGTGCGCCGGGTCTCTGTGATAGAATACCTCTGCTAATCAAAAGAATTTCAAGGAGGTGAAATCTTGCCGAATATCAAGTCCGCTGAGAAAAGGGTACTGGTTGGCGAGAGAAACAACCTGCGTAACCGCATGGTGAAGTC
>JAEZSC010000068.1 GCA_023422005.1 Bacillota bacterium
ACGATGCGGCCCAGAAGCGTGCTTTTGCCCACGCCGCTGCCGGCGAAAATGCCTACGCGCTGCCCGCGGCCGCAGGTCAGAAGCGCGTCCACCGCCCGCACCCCCAGCGGCAGCACTTCGCTGATGCGTTTGCGCGACAGCGGGTGCGGCGGCGAGTTGTCGATGCTGTATAGCTCGTGGGCGGGGAAAGCGGCCTTGCCATCGATGAAGCGGCCCAACCCGTCGAGGATCCTACCCTTAAGGTCCATGCCCACCGCTACCTTGAGCGAAGCTCCGGTGGATACGATCCGGCTGCCCGGACCCACCCCCGAAAGATCGCCGTAGGGCATCAGCAGGATTTTGTTCCCGCGGAAACCTACCACTTCCGCCGGAATGGCCCTCTCCTCATGCAGGGTCAGGATGTTGCAGATGTCACCGATGTTGGCCGCGGGACCGTTGCTCTCGATGGTGAGCCCGATGATCTGGGTCACGTTGCCGCTGCGCACCTGCAAGTCCGTCTCTCTGACAATGCGCTTATATTTAGATAAATCGACAGAACTCGCCATAACTTAAGCGTTTCCTTTAAAGGATCGCTTTAATTTGTCCAATTTGGTTTCCACGCCGGCGTCGATGACGCCCTTGGCGCTCTGGATGACGCACGCGCCGGGGGGATACGCCGCCTCCTGCACGACCTGCAGGCGTTTGTCACGGCCGCCCGCGGCGATCAACTGCGCGGCAATGCCGGCGATCTTCTCATAATGCTGGGAACCCACCTTCATCACGGCGGATTCGTTGCTGTCCAGCTGGGCCAGGGCGTTGCGCACCAGGGCCAGTATCCATTCGGTGCTGCGCTTCATCTCCACCGAGAGCACCTTGTCCACCACGTCGAACAACAGGTCCACGACGTCGGCCTCCAGCTCGCCGATCATGCGGGTGCGATCGGCTTTTAGCCCCTCCACGGCGCACTGTATCTGGCGCAGCGCGTCCTCCTTGATGATGGCGATCTCCTGCAGGCCCTGGGCCACGCCCTCGTCGAAGCCCTCACGGCGGGCCGCGGACAGCTCCCGGTCGGCCTGGGCGCGGGCCTCGGCCAGCAGCGCATCGGCCTGAGCCCGGGCGTCATCCAGCAGCGCCTCGGCCATCTGCTCGGACGTGGGGTGGCGGCTGGGGGCGGCTGTGGAGGCTTCCTGCTCGAGCTGGTCCGGCGGCTCCGTGAAAGAGGCCCCATCGTCGCCGCGGAGAACCCGCTGCAGGATGATGGGGCGCGCATCGTCGATATTGACGCCGGAGGAGCGGATGATCTTAGGCAATCAGGCCATCCTCCTTGCCGCGGGAAATGATGATTTCGCCGGAATCGTCCAGGCGGCGGATGACCGCCACGATCTTCTGCTGGGCTTCCTCCACATCGCGCACGCGCACAGGGCCCATAAGCTCCAGATCTTCCTTGATCATGTCCTTCAGGCGCTGCGAGATGTTGTCGTAAATGGCCTTCTTAACACCCTCGTTGGCGTTCTTGAGCGCCACGGTGAGGTCGTGGTTGTCCACCTCGCGCAGCACCCGCTGGATGGCCATTTTGTTGAGCTTGACGATGTCCTCGAATACGAACATCTTGCGCTTGATCTCTTCGGCCAGTTCGCCGTTGTAGACCTCCAGATTCTCCAGGATATGCTTTTCGGTACCGCGGTCCACGGCGTTGAGGATGTCCACGATGGAGTCCACGCCGCCCACGGTCGTGTAGTCGCTGATCATCATCGTGGAAAGCTTGCGCTCCAGGATGCGTTCGATCTCCTTGATGTATTCCGGTGACGTGCGGCCCATCTTGGCGATGCGCGCCACAACTTCCAGCTGCTGCTCCAGCGGCAGCGCCGCCAGGATCTGGGCCACCTGCCGGGGTTCCAGATAGGAAAACACCAACGCGATGGTCTGTGGGTGCTCGTTCTGCAGGAAGTTGAGGATCTGGTTGGGGTCGGCGCGGCGCACGAAGTCGAAGGGCCGCACCTGCAGCGTGGACGTCAGCTTGTTGATGATCTCCAACGCCCGCTGGGAACCGATGGCCTTGTCCAACACCTCGCGGGCGTATTCGATGCCGCCCTCGCTGATGTAGTTTTGCACTTGGCACACCTGATGGAACTCTGCCAGTACCTCATCCTTCATTTCCTTGGAAACATGGCGGATGTTGGCGATGTCCATGGTGATCTGCTCGATCTCATCCTGGGTCAGGTGCTTGAAAATCTGCGCGCTGAGTTCCTTGCCCAAAGCGATGAGCAAGATTGCCACTTTTTCGTTGGAGCGCAGCGCGTTGGCCATGGGCTACTCCTGATCGTCGGCCAGCCACGAGCGCAGCAGGTTGGTCACCAGCTCGGGGTTGGTTTCGATGAACTTGCCTATTTGGGTCTTGGTTTCGCTCTCGCCCACCAAGGCGATGGCGGCGGCGGTCTCCATGTCCTGCTGTTCCTCCTCGGCCTGTTGGCGGGCCGCCTCGGCCAGCGCCGTAGCGGCGGCCAGCTCGGACTTGCGCACCATGGCCCGATTACGGAAAATGAGCAGCATGGCCACCAGAATCAGCAGCACGATGGCGCCTATGGCGATGTAATAGCGCATCTGCTGGGCCTTGAACGCGGCGGCTGCCTGTTCGCTGGCCGCCTTGGCCATAGCATCCACCGCCGCCGAGCCGTTCATGGGCAGGCTGGCCACGGTGATGTTGTCCAGACTGACGCCCACCGCGGTGGCCACCAGGTTCTTCACATCCTCGGTCAGGTCGGTCTGCTGGTCGGTGCTGTCCAGCACCACGCTGACCGAAAGCTCCTTGATGGCGCCCTTTTCCTTCACGATGGTCTTTTTGATGGAGTTGAGCTCGTAGTTGATCTTTTCCTGGTTCTTGGTGTAAGTGCCGTTGTCGGTGTTGAGCACCGGGTAGGTCGGCGTGCCGGTGTTGGTGTCCGTGCCCGGCTGCGCGCCCGCACCATTGTTTTTGATGGTCTCCCGTATGCGCTCGATGGCCACGGGGATGCCTTCCTTGCTGCCGGCCACCGGCGGTTCAAAGGTGATCGACTCGGTGGTCTCATCGTCAAAGCCCAGCACCGCGTGCACCTGGCAGGCCACCCGGCCCATGCCCAGCACCGGCTGCAGCAGCGCCAGCACCTGTCGCTGCAGGCGGTCCTGCACGTTGGCCTGCAGCGTCACGCGGTCACTCACGTTCTCATACTGGCTGTCGTCGCTGAAATCCAGTATGTTCATATAGTTGTCCACAATGCTGATGTTTTCCAGCTTGAGGTTGGCCACGCTGAGCTGCACGAACTTCGCGATGGCCTTGACGTTCTGGGCGGAAAACTCGGTGCTGCCGTCCAGCGTCAGGATGACCGAAGCACGGGCCTCGGTGCGGTTGCTCTGCAGCACCAGGGGGCTGTCCTCGGGCACGGTCAGGTTGACCACGGCGTCCTTTATGCCGTTGAACTGCTTGATGGCGTTCTGAAGGTCGCTCTCCCGCTGGGCCACGACATACACCTGCTTGTCGCGGTCGGTCATCATGAGGCCCTGGCCCTGGGAGACGATGTCCAAGTTCTTGGCGTTCCTGGGGAAGTTCTGGGCGGACAGCGTCATGCGCAGGCGGTCCACATTGGCCGCGGGCACCTCCACAACGCTGCCGTTGGCGCGGGCGGGCTCGCCCATCGTGTTCAGCGTCTGCAGCAGCTCGCCGGATTCCTGGGCGCTCAGGTTGGCATAAAGCGGCGCGTACTCCACATGGCTGAGCACGGCGGACAGGATGGCGATGACTGCCACGGCGGCCACGGCCACAATGATGACATTGCGCTGAAAGGCCTTGCTCTTGCCCGACCAGTACGCATTCACCTGCGCCAGCAGCTTTTTGATCGCGTCCATCTATCCCGTCCTACTCCAAACAATTTCGCATACAGGGGCGCACGGCGGCGTCACACCTGCATGCGCATGACTTCGTTATAAGCGTCCAGCACCTTGTTGCGCACCTGAATCGTCAGGCGCAGCGCCACGTCGGCCTTCTCCAGGTCGATCACGGTACCGGCGATGTCGTCCACATTGCCTGTGAGCAGTGCAGCGGTGTCGGTCTGGGTCTGCTGGTCAGCGGCATCGGCGCGCTCCAGCGCGTCGGCCAGCACGTTGGCGAACCCGCCGTCGGCGCCCGCCGCTCTGGCGGAACCGGTGACAGGCTGAAGAGCCGTGAGGCCCGATATGGCGTTGGTGGGCATGGGGATATCCCTCCCTTATATTGCGTTTGGCTTATTTGCCGATGTTCAGCGCCTTGACGGCCATGGCCTTCAGGGCGTTCATGGCGGTCACGTTGGCCTCATAGGCCCGGCTGGCGCTGATCATGTCCACCATCTCGCGTTCCACATCCACATTGGGCATCAGCACAAAGCCGTCGGCCCCGGCGTCGGGGTGGGTGGGGTCATACACGCGCTTGAACTCGCTGGGATCCTCCTGTATGGATGCCACGCGTACGCCGGCGCTGGCATAGCCGTTGTCCAGCGTGTTTTGCAGCACGCTGGAAAAGGCGGGAGTGCCGGCCTGCTCAAAGGTGGTGAAGCGCCGGCGATAGGGGCCGCCGGCGGCGGTGCGGGTCGTGGAGATGTTGGCCAGGTTTTCGCTGATGATGTCCATGCGCAGCCGCTGGGCGGTCAACCCAGAAGCGCTGATGTCCAATGAGCGGAAGAAACCCATGTCAGCCTCACTTTCCCTCGATGGCCATCTTCAGGCGATTGAGCTCGCCGGAAATCTGGCGCACCAAGGTGTCATAATAGATCTGGTTCTTGGCCAGTTCGCTCATCTGCTGGTCGATGTCCACGTTGTT
>JAEZSC010000075.1 GCA_023422005.1 Bacillota bacterium
GCACCGGCGACCTCAGTGAATCGGCGCTGGGCTGGAGCACCTACAACGGCGACCACATGTCCATGTACAACGTGAACGCCGGCGTGCCCAAGACGCTGGTGCGCCACCTGGTGCGCTGGCTCAGCGAGCACAGCTTCCATGACGCCGTGCGGACCATCGCCCAGGACATTCTGGACACGCCGGTGTCGCCGGAGCTGATTCCCTCCAAGCACGGTGAGATTGACCAGCGCACCGAGGACATACTGGGTCCCTATGAGCTGCATGATTTCTATCTGTACCACATGCTGGAGGGCGGGGCCGGGCCTGCTAAGCTCTATATGCTGGCTCAGCAGGCGCTGGGTGATCGCTACGACAGCACTCTCATGCTGCGCACGCTGCGCACATTCTTCACGCGCTTCTTCGCCCAGCAGTTCAAGCGTTCCTGCATGCCCGACGGCCCCCGGATCGGCTCTGTTGCCCTGTCGCCCCGGGGAGACTGGCGCATGCCATCCGACGCATCGGCAGCGGTGTGGCTGGCGGAGCTGGATTCATTACAGTAGCTGCGGCACAGGAGGTTTCTATGGCTGTCATCACCATAGGTGGGGGATCCGGCTCCGGCAAGACGACATTTGCCCGAAGACTCATCGAGCGCATCGGCGAGGAGCACTGCACGCTTCTGAGCCTTGGCCGCTTTTATGCCGACCACCCGGAGCTGAGCTTTGAGGAGCGCTGTGCCCAGAACTATGACCACCCTCAATCCATCGACACGCCGCTGCTGGTGCAGTGCGTCTACGAGTTGAGCCACGGCCGGGCCTTCGACGCTCCGCAGTATGACTTCGTGAACCATCGTCGTATAGAAACGCCAGAGCGGCTGCCCGCCACGAACATACTGATAGTGGAGGGCATCTTTGCGCTGTATTATCCCGAGGTTATGGAGCTTTCAGACCTGAAGATCTTCGTGGATGTGGATGATGATCTGCAGTTTGCCCGCCGCCTGATGCGCGATATGGTGGAGCGCGAGCGCACGGCGCAGTCGGTATATAAACAATATATACAGACGGTAAAGCCCATGTATCAAACCTACATCAGCCCCACACGCAACAACGCAGACTTTATCGTGCATACCCACGGCGAGTGCCAGTACAGCAAGGTGCTGGAGGTGCTGGCTGCCTGGCTGGGCACGCTGGCATAGCGGCTCCGCCGCTTTCGCCTGCGGCGCTGTTGCGCCTTGGCGATTTGAACGACATGAACCAAGTATAGTTGGCCTCCCGGCGATAACCGTCGCCGGGAGGCTACTTTCTTTTCGGTTCATGCTGTTAATCAGGGAACAAGGATCGCCTGATGGCGGGGTTTTGTGTTGAATCTGCTCTTATATACCGTTTCCTCCAGCCGTCTCGCCTGCGGGCGACCGGAAATGCGCAAGCGCGTTTCCTGACAGGAATAAATCGGCTGTCGGTATCGTACGTGCCATTCCTTGCCGGGTTTGTTTACAGTTTGAAACGCAGGCCTTAGTCGGCGGACGTTTCTGCCGCCGTGGTCTTTTGGCTCTCCTGCTGCAGCATGGGGCGGTAGCGCAACAGAGACACGACGCCCACCGCCAGCACCAGCGCTGCGAACACCGCGCACGCGGCGAAAGACCCGCCGGCATGCATGCCCCACCCGATCAGCCACTGCCCCACGGGGATGGCCGCCACTGAAAGTGCGGTATCCACGCCCATAACCCGGCCCATTAGCTCCGGCGGCACGATGCGCTGCACCGTGGACATGCACGCGATGCCGCCCAGCACCATCGTGGATACGATGAAGAACGCGCAGACGTTCAGCAGGAGCACCTGCATCAGGTGGGACTGCAGCAATCCCGCGCGGCTGAGCGCTCCCAGTGCCAGCACCAGCACGCTGTCCAGCAGCAGGATTGCGACGATGACGCGCTTGTAGTTGATTTTCTTGAGCAGGAATCCGGCGGCCAGCGATCCGATCACCGGCCCTATGAACAGCATGGACTGTGAGAAGCCGTAGACCTGTGACGAGACGTTCAGGTCCACCTTGAGCACATAGGGCAGCGCCACAGTCAGCACCGGGTTCAAAGCAAAGTTCACAGCGATGGATATGACGATGAGCAGTATCAGCTCTATGTTGCCGCGATAGACGCGAAAGCCTTCCTTGAGGGAATGAAAGAAGGGTTCTCCCTTGGCCTTTTCGATGTGGGGCTGCGGGCGATAACGGATGAAGGCCTCGGTGAACGCGGCGGCGAAAAAGCTCAAAGCGTTGATGAGCATCACGGGGAGCAACCCGCTGGAGCCATATAGTATGCCCGCCAGCGCCGGCATGGCGATGTAGCTGGCATTGGTCACAAAGCTGTTGGCGCTGTTGGCCTCTTCCAGATGGTCGGCAGATACGATGTCCGGCAGTATGGCGCCGGCTGCCGGATCGGAAAAGGTTTGCACCGCCGAAAGCGACAGAACCAATACATAGACCATCCACAGCGGCAGGCCACCCATGATCTCATAGGCCATCGCGAAAGCCAGCGTAAGAAAGCCCGCGGCCACATCGAACACGATTAAAAGGCTCTTGCGGTTGAGCCTGTCGGTCAGCACGCCGGTCAGAGGGCCGAACAACCTGGGCAGCATGCCCACCGCCAGCACCGTGGCAAACTGGACTTCGGAAGCAAAGCTCAGCACATACAGAGACAGAGCCATGGTCTGCATAATGCTGCCAATGTTGGACACCATCTGCGCCAACAGGAGCAACAACAGATTTCGCTGCTTCAAAGTCGAAAGAAACGCCATGGGCACAGCTCTCCGTTACGCTTACTCTTATGTATTCTTTCGCGATTATATCCAGAAAGTCCACCAAGTGCAATAGCTTAAGCGTCAAGCGTACAAAAAAGTGCATGGATACAAAAACACCCGGTATAAAACCGGGTTTTTGCGGCTGTGGTGCCGAAGGCCGGGCTCGAACCGGCATGAGCTCTCGCCCGAGGGATTTTAAGTCCCTTGCGTCTGCCAATTTCGCCACTTCGGCGTAAAAGAAAAAATGGAGGCGCCATCCAGACTCGAACTGGAGAATAGAGGTTTTGCAGACCTCTGCCTTACCACTTGGCTATGGCGCCATATTGGAGCGGGAAACGGGACTCGAACCCGCAACCTTCGCCATGG
>JAEZSC010000091.1 GCA_023422005.1 Bacillota bacterium
GACAGCCACGAGGGCAGGCGCTTGCCCATGATCTCGCTGACGGCGAAGTAGTTGCCGATGCACACCATGGTGCCGTGGAACTTCACGGTGACCTTCTCGGGCTTCTGCCCGCGGATGTGGCGCAGGATGTTGGCGGCAGCCCCTTCGGCGGTCTGCAGCGCGTTTTCCACCATGGCAGCATAGGGGCGGCGGTTCTCGCCGCACAGGCCTCCGCTGTCGCCCACGGCGTACAAGTCTTCGCGGCCCACGAAGCAGAAGTCATCCACCTGCACGCGCTTGGCACCGCCGATGGTTTCCAGAGCGGCTTCGCGCAGCGATTCGCTGGCGGCCACGCCGGCGCACCAGATCATCGTGGCGGTGGGGAATTCGGTGATTACGTCGCCCCGCTTGATAATGGCACGGTCGGGCTTCATCTCGGTGATGGCGGTTTCCAGCAGAATCTCAATGCCAAGCTTCTTTTCCATATAGCGGTGAGACTTGGCGCTGTTTACTTCGTCCAGATTGGGCAGCACGCGCTTGAGCATGTCCAGCAGCACCAGGCGCACTTCCTTGCGGTCGATGCCATGGGCGCGGCACAAAGGCTTGACCCAATGGGCCAGTTCGCCGATCATCTCCACGCCGGTGAAGCCGGCGCCGCCCACGGTGAAGGTCAGAAGCCGCGCACGCTCGGCGGGATCCTGGGTCTTGCTGGCACGGGCAAAGCAATCCTTGATGTGCTCGCGGATCTTCACGGCGTCGTCGAAGCTCCACAGCGTGAAGGCGTTCTCCTTCATGCCGGGAATGCCGTAAAACGCCGGCGAGCTGCCCAGCGCCAGGATCGCGTAATCATATGTATAGCTGCCCCGGTCGCCGGTGAACACCTTGGCGTCAAAATCAAACTTGTTGATGTTGTCGGTGACGATGTTCACACGGGTGTCGCGGAAGATCTCCTTGAGCGGAATGCGAACGGAATCCTCATCCTGACGATTGCCCGCCACCTCGTGCAGTTCGGTCAGCAGCGTGTGATAGGGATTCCTATCGATGATCGTAACCTCAACGCCATCCTTCTTGCCCTTGCGGTTCAGGTGGAGCGCCGCGGCGATGCCCGCATAGCCGGCACCCACGATCACTACCTTCTTGGCCATGTGCCCTCTCCTTTCCAATGAAACACCAATCCATACATACCCGAATCTCTGGCAGAATCCCCCATAAGGGCTGCCCAAGGCGTTCGTCCGTTATGTAGATTTTCTAACGATTGATACTAGCATAAAACGCAACTCTTTTCAATGTTTTGGACTTCGCGCAATGGCGTCAAAAGAACTCCTCATAATTGGAATAATTCCAAAAATTGATAAATTATTCACAATTGTTCACGCATGCCAACTCATGGAATTTTCTTCATTGCAGAGCAAATGCGATACAATGAGCTTCGGACACATAAACAGCCGTATACCCGCAAGGAATCCTGCTCAACTCCCCGATGGACCGCCTGCGCCTGAAGGCCTAAGCCCACAGACAGTGTACACCGACGGCAGCCAGCGCTACACCGGCTCAGCTCATGGGCCACGCCCTGCCGCTGCCGTGGACCTCAGCACAGGCGTGGCAATTAAGACGGGAATAGGGCTTCCTATGGATTGCAAAAGAGCCGGCTGTGCGAACAGCCGGCTTTTTATACTATAGAGAAGGAAGTGTGCTACGATCTCACGGCTTGGCAGAAACGACCGCGCTGTAGGCTCCATACACTTTGGCGCCGTTCATCATCCGGTAGGCCCGCACCTTGTAATAGTATGTCCTGCCGGTGGTAAGCCCGGTATTGGTCCAATTGAGCCAGGCAGTGGTCTTGACCAGCGAATAGGCGCCGCCGCTGGCTGTGGCCCGATACACATCGTATCCCGTGGCGCCTGCCACCGTGTTCCAGCTCACCTTGACGCTGGTGGCCGATGCCCGGGCCGCCTTTATGCCGGTTGGGGCCATCGGTACCGGTCTGGCCGATACAACTGCCGATAAGCCGCTGTACACCTTGGCGCTGCCCATCAGCCGGTAGGCTCTCACCTTATAATAATAAATCTTGCCGGTGGTTAGGCCGGTGTTGATATAGGCCACCGTGGAGCTGCTGGCAATGGTGGCGACTTTGCTATAGGTGCCGGAACTGGATGTCGCCCGATAAACCTCATATCCGCTGGCGCCGGAAACCGCGGCCCAGGTCGTTTTGATGCTGTTGTAGC
The DNA here is from genome assembly GCA_023422005.1 of Bacillota bacterium. Classification (GTDB taxonomy): domain Bacteria; phylum Bacillota; class Clostridia; order Christensenellales; family UMGS416; genus JAEYRA01. Next base: position 2,205 of record JAEZSC010000091.1, read on the forward strand.
CGGCGGAAGCCGCCTTGACGGATGCGGGCGCAGCCGGAGTGGTGATGGCCGCCGTGGGATAGCCATGCCAGGGGTTGGTGAAGCCCGTCTTGCCTTTTAGATAGCACACGGTAAAGCTGGGTTTGCATTCGTTAAACACCATGTCGCCCATGATGGGGGCATTGCCAAGGAAGTACGCCTTTTCCAGCTTATCGCAGGCATAAAACACCCAATCACCTATGGTGGTCACACTACCGGAGATCGTGACGTTTGTAAGGCCGCTGCAAAAATAAAAAGCGAAACTGCCTATGCGGGTGATGTTGCCGGGGATCGTGAGGCTGCTCAAGCCACTGCAGCTGGTAAACACCCCCTCCTCTATCGCGGTCAGCCCGTTGGGGAGCGCAATGCCCGTAAGACCTCTGCAGCCAGCAAAGGCCTCCTTCCCAATGGCGGTTACGCCGCCCGGAATCTTCACGCTTTTCAGGTTCACGGATTCTGCAAATGCCCGGACTCCGATGCCGGTTACGGACCCGGGGATCGTGTAAGACGTTCTGGCGTTGCCGCTGGGGTATTGCAACAGCTTCGTCTTGGCCTTATTGAACAAGGACCCATCCTGGCTTGCGAACTTCGCGTTGTACGCACTTACCTGGATGGCCGTAAGCTTGTTACAGGACCCAAATGCAAAATCCCCAATCGTCGCAACACCGGAAGGTATCGTGACGCTTGTCAGATTGCGGCTTTTTGCAAATGCCGAGGCCTCAATGCCGGTTACGGAACTTGGGATCGTGTACGCAGTTCTGGTATTGCCGAGGGGGTATTGAATCAACCGGGTCTTTGCCTTGTCGAACAGAACCCCATCCTGGCTGGCGAATTTCGCATTGGACATGTGGACTTGAATGGCCGACAGCGCATCGCAATTGTCAAACACCCTTGCCCCAATGCTGGTGACACTGGCGGGAATCGTGACGCTCTTTAGGCCCATACAACCGCCAAACGACCCAGCTCCAATGCTTATAACGCCAGAGGGTAGTGTGATGCTTGTCAGGTTTTTGGAACGGTCAAACGCCATCTTCCCAATGCTGGTTACGGTACCGGGGATCGCATATGATGTTCTGGCATTGCCGCCGGGGTATTGAATCAGCAAGGTTTTTGCTTTGTTGAACAGAACCCCATCCTGGCTCGCGAATTTTGTGTTGGAGCCGTTTACCTGAATGGCTGTAAGCCCATAACAATATCGAAACGCATAATCCCCGATGCTGCTTACGCTGGCGGGAATTGTGACACTGGGCAGGCTGTTGCACAACTCAAAAGCGTTTGCTCCGATGCTCGTAACGCTGCCGGCGATTGTAACGCTGGTCAGATAGCTGCAATCGCTAAACGCTACTCTCCCGATGATCGTGACGCCGGTGGGTATTACGACACTCGTCAGGGGGTAACCGTAAAACGCACCCTCCCCTATGGCCGTTACCGGGTATCCCCCCAGCTTGGACGGTATTATGACCGCACCGCCGCCACCTGTATATCCTGTGATTGTCGCTTTGCCGCTACTGACCGTATAGGTATAGTCGCCCGATTGCGCGGCGAGGGCGCTCAGGGGAAGCAGAGAAAGCAACAGGACGGTCGCAAGGAGTACAGCCGACAGCTTCTTGAGCATTCCAATCATGGTGACCGCTCCGATCTTCAGTTTTGTTGGCATCTCTTGGCGAATAGGCGAGTACATCTCTTTAGCAAAACGACGTCATTATTATAGTATAAGCATGATCGCAAGCGCAATAGATCATTGCCGGCATCCTAAGTCTTGACGTTATACGCGCAATCCCATATGATACTCATGGCAGCAAACGAAACGCATATGGGAGGGATACCGTCCGGAAGGCGCAGCGATGGGCCTTCTGGAAAAGCAGGAAGACGCGAACAGCATAGACAGGTGAAGCTTCGGACGCTTGTTTTGCTGTGCCCGCGTGTTCTTCTTGCGATCGGTATCCCCTTTTTGTTTGGAAAGAGGGATACCGCTGGACGGATCCCTCTTTTCGTTTGCTGCCGCGAGTAAGAAAGGAGAAAGATAGATGCTTCCCATACAGACCTGGATTGACGAACTGGCCCGCCCGCAAGCCTACCAGACCGGCGCGCAACTCTGGACCGACGAATACATTGCCCAGGGAATGCTGGCCGCGCACCTGTCGCCGGATACCGACGCCGCCAGCTACAGGCCGCAGACCATCCGGGCAATCTGCGACCATCTGGCGCGGGCTATGGGCCTGAAGGCCGGGGATGCCGTGGTGGACCTGGGCTGCGGGCCAGGGCTCTACTGCCGGGAGCTGGCCGCCCGAGGCCTGACGCTCACCGGAATCGATTGGTCGCAGAACTCCCTGCACCATGCCCGGGAGCTGTGCGGCGGGCAGAGTGCCGTCTTTCATCAGGCCAGCTATCTGCAGCCCTTTGGCCGGGAGCAGTTCGACGCGGCGCTGCTGATTTATGAGGACTATGGCGTGCTGGATCCCGAACAGCGGCGGACGCTGTTGCGCAATGTCCACGCGGCGCTGCGGCCCGGCGGCCTTTTTGCGCTGGACGTGGCCAGCCTGAGCCAGTTCGCCCAACGGCGAAGAGAAGCCATGCCCACATGGGAATCTGCGGACCGGGGGTTCTGGCGGCCCCATCCCTATGTGGCGCTGCACACAGCCCATTTCTACCCGGAGATTCCCGCCGTGTGCGACGTCCACGGGGTGCTGGACGACCAGATTACCGTCTACCGCGTTTGGCAGACCTACTACTCGCCGCAGACCATCGAAGATGAGCTGCGGGAAAGCGGCTTCGAGGTACGGGCCGCATGGTCGGACCTCATGGGCCGGCCGTGGCAGGAGGAGTCCATGTCCATCGGCATCCTGTGCCGCAAGGCCGGATAACAGCCAGCGAGAGCGGGTTCCGGCGACAGCCGGGGCCCGCTCCTACTTGTGGCTGCTGTAAAACGCCTTTAACCCCACCTTGTCCTCATCGCTGAGCAAGCGGTCGTTGACGCCCCGTATGGCGCCTTCCAGCGCCCGCAGGCGCAGCAGGCACGCCGAGGGGTCTAAGGCCCGTATGCGCAGCCAGGCTTCCCGGCTGCCCACGGCGCGCAGCTGTTCTGGCGTCTCTATGCCCACCGCAATGAGCTGTTGCTCGATCTTTGGCCCAATGTTTGGCAGCTTGCTCAAGTCCCCCATGTCGTTCTCCTTTGCCGTGAGCCCTGCCAGGGCCGGTGTATGCTGTTGGCCGCAGGGTGCTCCGATATTGCACATTCCACTGTGCAAACTTTACCACAGGAAACATGACAATAGCATGTCGGCTTCTGAGAGGCCCACACCTTGGACGACTCTTTTTCAATTCTCCCGCCGGTATTCCTGCTTTTCCGGCGCAGCAGGAGTGCGACCATCCCCGTCGAACGGTATCCGGGCAAGCATCCTAGAAATGGGGGTCATACCATGGGCAGGCATTCCGAATTCACCGTGCTGGGTCAGCCCTTCTTCTCCGTCGGCGGGCAGACCCACAACTCGTCCAGCTACTATCCCAAGGATATGGAGCGTTCCTTTGCCAGCGTGCGGGCCCTGGGTGGCAACACCGTGTCCACGCCGGTATGCTGGGACGCCTTCGAGCCCCGGGAGGGCGTGTTCCGCGAGGACTATGTGCGCGGCATCATCGACGAGGCCCGGCGATGGGGCATGCACCTGGTGCTGCTGTGGTTCGGCACGTGGAAGAACGGCACCATGGAATATACACCGGCCTGGGTCAAGCTGGACCGGCAGCGCTTCCCCCGGGCGCTGTGCAAGGACGGCACAGCCACAGCATGCCTGAGCCCCCACAGTGAAGCAAACCGCCGCGCCGACGAAGCGGCCTTTTGCCGCCTGCTGCGGGTGATCCGCGACTACGACGAGGCCGTGGGCACCGTGCTGGCTGTGCAGGTGGAGAACGAGAGCGGAATGCTGGCCCCCACGCGCCGGGACTTTGGCCCCGACGGCCAGCGGGATTTTGATGCCCAAGTGCCCGGGGCGCTGCTGGGCTGGGCCCGCAGCCACCCCGAGGGCCGCCTGGCCGGCTTCTGGCGGGCTGCCGGCAGCCGGGAGAACGGTTCCTGGGCGCAGGTGTTCGGCCGCTATGGCGCCGAGGCATGCAGCGCCTGGCACACGGCGCGCTACATCGACAGCATCGCTGCCGCCGGCAAAGCCGTGTATGATGTGTTTCTGTATGCCAACGTGTGGATGGACGGCGGCGAGACGCCGGGCGGCTGGGACCTGGGCGGCCTGGAATACCCGTGCGGCGGTGCTGTTTCCAAATCGCTGGAGGTGTGGTACGCCGCCTGCCAGGCGCTGGACGCCATCGCACCGGACAACTACGCCTTCGAGCCCGGCCGCCACATGTTCAACAACCGCGCCTATGCCAACGCGGCCATGGGCTGGCCGCTATTCGTGCCCGAATCCCACGCCAACGCGCTCAACGCCACGCTGATGTTCCGGGCCATCGGCGAATGGGGAGCCATCGGTTACCACATCTTCGGCTGCGAGAGCGTGCTGGACGACGCCGGTGCGCTGCGGGAACAGGCCCAGCCCATGCGCCGATCCATGCAGATGCTGCTGGGCGTGGCCCACCTGATCCAGCGGCACCGCACCGACGGCCGCATTCACGCGCTGTGGCAGCTGGCCGGGCAGGATAGCGCCCATCTGGCGCTGGACGGCTGGAAGTGCCGCGTGTGCTACACCGGCCCCGGCTATGGCTGGAACGCCATGGACTTCCGCCACCACGAGGCCATCCGCCAGGAAGGCAACCTTACGACCGACCTGCACGGCGAAACCGGCCGGGGCCTGCTCTTCCAGATGTCGCAGAACGAGTTCTATCTCGTGGGTCACAAGCTGCGGCTGCTCTTCAACCGCTACGAGCCCGAGGATGGTTCCATCTCGCCACTCTGGCTGAACGCATCCATGCAGGCCAACTCCATGGACACGCTGATTGTGGAAGAGGGCTCCTTTGTGGACGGTGTGTATGTTCCCGTACGCACCCGCTCCGGCGACGAGGCGCGGCACGGCGTGTGGGCGCAAGCGGATTGCGGCGTTATACACTTTATGCTGGCGGATTGATACGGGAGGAAAGATACGTGTTGAGAACCACACCAACAGCGCTGCCGGAGGTTTTGATTCTAGAGTTCGAAGAACATACAGAGAGCAGAGGATGTTGGTATACCACTTTATCAAAAAGAGAACTGTCCAAAGCAGGAATAGATGAAGATTTTGTCGAGGAAAATGTGTACTGCCCCCAAAAGACAGGAACACTTTACGGCATTCATTTTCAAAACCACCCGATGGCCCAGGCAAAGCTGCTTCGGTGCACCAAAGGAAGCGGGCTGGACTTTGCGGTAGACTTGAGAAAGGATTCGGCGAACTACATGCGGTGGGTGTGCGTAGAGCTGTCGTCCGCCAATCGAAAGCAGGTGTACATCCCGAAGGGATTTGGACATGCTTTCCTGTCCCTTGAGGACAGTACAAACGTCGTCATGAGGATTGACGCATATTTTGACCAACGATACAGAAGGGGAATTGCATACAATGATCCGCAGATCAACATCACATATCCAATAAAAAGCCCCATATTGGCGCAGCACGACAGAGAAGCGCCGCTCTTGAAGGACAGCGATTGCAATCTCTAGAAAAGCCGGCGGGTTCCTCGGAATCCGCCGGCTCTTCATAACATCCTGTCACGACTTTTTGGAAAACTTATGCCCGCACTTGGAGCACGTGACCATCAGCTTGCCCTTACCCCGAGGCACCCGCAGGCTCTGCCGGCACTTGGGGCAGTGGAAGTAAATGTGCGTTTTGCGGTGCTGCCAGCGCACCCGCACCTGGCGGCCCCAAGCCGTAAGCGGCGCTGTGAACCGCAGGAACTTGGCGTTTTCCGCCCGTCGGGCCGGCGCGTTGCGCGAGAACACGCGGAACATACACCAGCCCATTGGCAGCAGGGCGACCAACCCCAGCACGGACACAGCAAAGAGCTGCGCCACGGCCAGCAGCACCAGTGCCCCTATCAGCAGCGCAGCGCTGAGCTGATCATATCCATAACGGCCCATCATCCATCTTTGAAACGCTTTCATAGAACCACCACTGTCCTTCTTTGTATACTTGGATTCAGCCCAGCATGCCCTTTAGGGCATCCATCCAACCCAGATGATCTGTCAAAATCTTGATGGCGATCAGGATGAGCACGATGCCTCCGGCCATCTGCGCCTTGTAGCGGTGCTTGAGGCCGAAGCGGTTGCCGATGGCCACGCCCACGAAGCTCAGCACGAAGGTCGTGATGCCGATGAACATCACCGATGGCGCGATCTGCACGCTGAGGAAGGCCAAAGAGACGCCGACGGCCAGCGCGTCGATGCTGGTGGCCACGGCCATCAGCAGCAGCTCCTTGTAATCCAGCGGCGCATCACACACCACGCAGGAGGCTTCCTCCTCCTTCTCCTTGATGGCCTCCAGCAGCATCTTGCCGCCGATGACGACCAGCAGCACGAAGGCGATCCAATGGTCGAAGCTTTCGATGTACCGGGCGAACTGCCGGCCCAAAAACCAGCCCGCCAGCGGCATGCCCGCCTGGAAGCCGCCAAAAAACGCCGCGATGATGGCGGCGTGCTTCCAGTTGACCCGCTTCATGCACAGGCCCTTGCACAGCGCCACGGCGAAGGCGTCCATGGACAGGCCCAGCGCCAGCAGGAATAGTTCCAAAAAACCCATCACAAAGCCCTTTCCTATGGGCTACCCGCCGCTGCGCGCAACCCGTGTCCCTTTTTTATATCCTGTGGACGTGCGCTTGTCAACACATGGAAGCTGTGTTCACATATTGTTTCCATACGTTGTAATTTTGGCCCGGTTGTGTCATCATGATTCCAACCTTTTCACGAAGGAATCGCCATGAAAATTACATTGAAGGACATTGCGAAAGAAGCCGGCGTCAGCGTGAGCATGGTCAGCTATGTGCTCAACAAGAGCGGCAAGCCCACGCTGGAAAGCCATAAGCGCATACTGGAGATCGCCCGGGCCCACAACTATGTGCCCGACGCCAATGCCCGGGGCCTCGTGACCGGCGTGACCCACAACATCGGCCTCATCGTGCCCCAGAAGTCGGAGATTTTCGCGCAGCCCTTCATGGTCAAGTGTTTGCAGGAGTTCAGCCGAACGCTCAGCGAGAACGCCGGGTGGCTGTCGCTGTGCCTGGGCAGCGACCTTTCCCCGGCCACCATGCGCCGCTATCTGGCCAACGTCAGGGTGGACGGCATCATACTGCTGTACGCCGAGGACACCGCGGACTTGGCCGAGATGCTCAGCGCCCGGCGCACGCCCTTTATTTTCTTCGACCGCGCCAACAACCGCGGCCAGGGCAGCTGCATCGCCGCCGACGACCGCGCCGGCATGGGCATGCTCTTCGATCATCTCCATGGCCTGGGCCATCGGGACATGCTGTTCCTCTCGGGCCTGGAAGGCCCGCGGGAAGGAGCCCGCGACCGCCGTCTGGCCGCCTGGCAGGAGAAAACCGCCCAGGCCGGCCTGCCGCAACCCATGGTGCTCTATGGCGGCTACACCAAGCACGGCGGCTATCTGGCGCTGAGAGACCATTTGGACCGCGGTGGCCCCCTGCCCGGCGCCATCGCCGCCGGCAACGACCGCATGGCCTGGGGGGCGCTCAAGCTGTTGACCGAGCGGGGCATTCGCGTGCCCGAGGATGTTTCGGTGACCGGCTTCGACGACGCCGACGAGGAATTCAACGAGGACATCGGGCTGACGACCGCCCGCCAGCCCATCGCGGAGATGGCGCGCTTCTGCGTGCAGCACCTCTACGAGCGCGGGGCCGACGGGAGCATGGAGCCGGTCAATACCAGGCTAATGCCCGAGCTCATCATCCGCAAGACAACCGCAACACCGCGCTGAGTAGCAGCAGCCCCTTGACAACCCATTGCACATCTTCTATATTTGTAACGTTCCAATAACGTTACAAGAGGTGTGCGCTGTGAAGATCGCCCTGGGGTGCGACCATGTGGGCTATGAACTGAAGGCCGCGGTGCTGGAGCGGCTGGCCGAGCGGGGCTGCGAAGTTGTGGATTTCGGCTGCCAAGGCACGGATCGTGTAGATTATCCACAGTACGCTAAGCTTGCGGCCAAGACCGTGGCCGGGGGCCAGTGTGACCTGGGTGTGCTGCTGTGCGGCACCGGCGTGGGCATCTCCATCGCCGCCAACAAGGTGAGGGGCATCCGCGCCGTGGTGTGCTCGGAGCCCTACAGCGCCGAGATGGCCCGCAAGCACAACGACGCCAACATGCTGGCTATGGGCTCCCGCGTGGTGGGGCCGGCTCTGGCATGCATGATACTGGATCACTTTTTGGACACCGCCTTTGAGGGCGGCCGCCACCAAGCCCGCGTGGACATGATCGCCGCGCTGGAGGATGAGCGGTGAGTGAGCTGCGGGCCGGCATCGACATCGGCGGCACAAAGGCCAGCATCGGCCTGATGGAGGGAGCCCGCCTGCTGGGCAAGCGCCGGGCACCGGTACGCCGGAATGCGGGCTGCGCCGCTGTAATGGAGGGCGTGGCCGGTGAGCTGCGCGAGCTGTGCGCGGAACTGGGTGTGGACATGGATCGCGTGGGCTTTTGCGGCATCGGCGTGCCCGGCACCGTGAGCAGCGATGGCCGCACCGTGCGCCTGGCCCCCAACCTGGGTTGGATGGAGGAACCCTGCGCCGAGCTCTTCGAAGGCCGCAGCGGCATCCCCGCGGCGCTGGTGCAGGACGCCCGGGCCGCGGCGCTGGCTGAGCAACGCCTGGGCGCGGCCCGGGGCCGCTCGGCGGTGCTGTGCGTGACGCTGGGCACCGGCATCGGCGCGGGCATCGTGCTGGGCGGGCAAATCTACGCTGGCGCGCTGGGCGGCGCCGGAGAAGTGGGCCACATACCGGCTGTGCCTGAAGGACGAGCATGCGGCTGCGGGCGGCTGGGCTGTGTGGAAGCCTACAGCGCAGGCAGGGGCATCGCCCAGACCGCCGCCGAGCACCCGCGGTGGAAGGGGGCAGCCGCCAGCGTGGCGGTGTTCGCCGCCGCCGCGGCAGGAGACACCACGGCCCAGGGCATCCTGACCGAGGCCGTAAATAAGCTGGGAGCGGCCTTAAGCGCCGTGATCAACGTGCTCTCGCCGGACGCGCTGATCTTCAGCGGCGGCATGAGCGCCCAGCGGGAGCTGTATGTGCAGCCGTTGACCGACTACATCCGTGCCCACGCCTACGCGCTGAGCGTGACGGAAGGCCTGCTGATCGCCCCGGCGCAACTGGGTGAAGACGCACCCATGGTAGGTGCGGCCTTACTGAATACCTGAGAGGGAATGAAGATATGCATAAACCGATGCTTTCGGCCTCGCTGATGTGCGCGGACCTGCTGCACCTGCAGCGAGATCTGGACGCGCTGACGGCGGCAGGTGTGGAGCTGCTGCATTTTGACGTGATGGACGGGCATTTCGTGCCCAACCTGATGCTGCCGCCGGACTTCGTGCGGGCGGTGCGAAGGGGCTCCAATTTGCCCTTCGACATCCACCTGATGGTGGAGCAGCCCGAGCGGGTGATCCCGATGCTGGATCTGCAAGCCGGCGACTTTGTCAGCATCCACGCGGAGAGCACGCCCCACGCGCACAGGGCGCTGGCCATGATCCGCGAGCGCGGCGGCCGGGCGGCGCTGGCCATCAACCCGGCCACACCGGTGGAGGCTGTGGGCGAGGTGCTGGACGAGTTGGACATGGTGCTCGTGATGACGGTGAACCCCGGTTATGCCGGGCAGAAGCTGGTCTCCGGCGGCATCGACAAGCTGCGCCGCATGCGGGCTCTCCTGGACGATCGCGGCTATGAGCGCATCCTGCTGGAGGTGGACGGCAACTGCAGCTTCGCCAACGCGCCGCTGATGCGCGCCGCCGGGGCGGATGTGTTCGTCGTGGGCAGTTCCTCGGTTTTTGATCCATTATTGGGTATCGCGCAGGGCGTGGAGAAGTTCCGCGCCGCCTGCGGGCAGTAAACGGCAATCAATAGAAGGAGAGGCGGAGTATGAAAGCAGTCATCATGAAGGAATCCCGCAAGAGCGCTGTTGTGGACGTGCCGGATCTGACCCCCGGCGTGGGCGAAGTACTGGTCAAGGTAAAGTATTGCGGCGTTTGCATGTCGGAATGGCACCCCTGGGACGAGGCCCGCGGTGGCGAGCGCATGGGCCATGAACCGCTGGGCACCGTGGCGGCGCTGGGCGAAGGCGTTACCGGCTTTGCCGTGGGCGACCGCGTGACCGGTCTGGCCTTCACGCCGTCCATGGCGCAATATTGCCTGTTCCGCGCCGAGCACCTGGTGCACGTCCCCGAAAACCTGAGCGACGAGGACGCCGTGGCCGAGCCGCTGTCCTGCCTGCTGAGCGTCGCCAGCAAGCTGCGCACCGAGAAGGCCGGCGACACCGTGGCCGTGGTGGGCACTGGCTACATGGGCACCGGTATTTTGAGCCTGCTGCGCCTGCAGGGCGCCGGCCGCATCATCGCCGTGGACCCTCGCGCCGAGGCCCGCGACAACGCCGTGCGCTTCGGCGCCGACGAGGTCTATACGCCGGATACCGTACCTGCCAAATACATCGTGACCGAATGGGACGGCACGATGTTCCAGCGGGGCGTGGGCGTGGTCAGCGAATTCGCCGGCACCCAGAGCGCACTGCGCCTGGCCGGCGACATGACCGGCATCCACGGCACCTTGGGCGTGGGCGGCTGGCACCAGGGCGGCGACCGCACCGTGGACTTCCGCCTGTGGGGGTGGAAAGCCATCACCGTCATCAACACCCACGAGCGCCGTATGCTGTTCCAGGTGGAGTGCTGCCGCAACGCGCTGGACCTGCTGTCCACCGGCAAGTGGAATTACAAGGGCGTGTCCAACCACATCTACGGAATGGATGGGTTTGATCAGGCGAACAGGGATTTGGAGAACAAGCCCAAGGGGTATATGAAAGGTTTGATTTGCTGCGAGTGAACTTTGTTGGTGGATCTCTCCCCCTGTTCATAACGTTTCTACCTTGATTCCTGTATGCCCGCTGCCGCGCAGGTCGCCAGCGGGCTTCTTCGTTTCCGTTCAGTTTTGGCTTTACCTTCGCTGTACTCTTACTGGAACAAAGGTGTCCAAGTATTAGATTGACATAAGAAAATACTTCGAATACTATTGAAATAGTAGGCAGTGGATTCTTTATATCTCATTTTATGTGTTTATGACGGGGAGGATTTGAGATGATCGCAAAACGATTTTTAGGCATATTAATGAGCTGCTTGCTGGTTCTGGCTTTTCTCCCCGTAACGGCACAGGCAGATTCGGCGAGCTGCGATTTTACTGTCAGCGGTGACACGGGTTATGCTTACGATAGTACAACCCATATACTCACGATTAACCGATCCGGAACCTACACGCTGTCCATGAATGGCGTGGCGAAGACCACGAGAGATACAATCGTTGTGAATGCCTCAAACGGTCCCGTGAACCTCACGCTCAACAGCGTGCAGATTGATGTATCAAATACCTATCTCTACTATGGGTGCGCCTTCGATATACAAGGCATCTCGACTGTAAAACTTACGCTAAACGGAGCCAGCACTCTAAAAAGCGGTGAATCAAAGGCGGGGCTGCAAGTACCCTATGGTACAGCGATCACCATAGGAGGCTCCGGATCATTGGAAACATTTAGCGACGAAGGTGCAGGCATCGGCGGCGGTAATAACGGTGCTGGCGGCAGTATTACCATCAACGACGGCACGATAACGACCACCGTGACAGGTGGCGGAGCGGGTATCGGTGGCGGTAGGAACGGTGCCGGCGGTAATATAACCATCAACGGCGGCACCGTCACCGCAAATGGCGGCGGAGCAGGCATCGGTGGCGGTCGCGGTAGCGACGGCGGACTGATCACCATCAATGGTGGTACGGTGACAGCTGTCGGAGGCTCTTATGGGGCGGGTATCGGTACTGGTGGTTACTACAAATACGGTAGCGCCTCTCTCGTAATCACTGACGGTACGGTCATCGCGACGGGAGGCGACTACGGCGCGGGCATCGGCGGCGGTTATAGCGAGGACAGCGGATGGTTTAGAATCAGCGGCGGCACGATCGTTGCAACGGGAGGTTATCAAGCTGCGGGTATCGGTGGCGGTTATGATGGCAGCTTGGGCGTATGCGAAATTAGCGGCGGCACGATCTACGCGACAGGTGGTGAGGCCGCTTCAGGCATTGGTGGTGGCTATGGAGGATCTTGCGATACCGTTACTATTAGCTGTGGTACGGTCATCGCTGCGGGAGGATATCGAGCCGCGGGTATAGGCGGGGCCAGCAATGTAGGCGGCAGAGTCTTTATCGCTGGTGGAACCGTTTCTGCTACAGGCGGCTACGCTGGAGCCGGCATCGGTAGTGGCTATAACAGTCAAGGCGGATCGACGTATATCTCCGGCGGCAACGTATTTGCACAAGGCGGCGAAGATGCACAGGACATCGGGCATGGGGCAGGTGGCACGGACAACGGTGAGCTAAAAAACGTTGTAAATGGTGTGAACGTTTATAAAACGATCGTGACACTGCAGGACTTAAGCGGCGCCACAGCGGTCACGGCGTTGGCGACCAGCGCGGGATACTCCTACGGTACCGTCGGAATGGAAACGGATACCTTCGGGCGACTATATCTGTACTTGCCGGAAAATGAGCGAATCACCGAGGCGCAAACGTCGTCAGACACTTATGCCGGTTTGATCAACACATTGAATACAGGCACGGCCTCGGGAACGTTGAAGATCGCCCGAACCGTTACCTTCATGAGCGACGGCAATCCATACGCGACGAAAACGGTTCCTATTGACACATCCATAGGTTCTGAAGACTGGCCCACCAATCCAGAAAAAACCGGCCATACTTTTTGCGGATGGTTCACTGGAGCAAATGGCTCGGGGATGCAATTCAAGCCGGACATGCAGGTGACCGGCAACATGACCGTTTACGCTTACTGGATCCTAAACAGCTACGCCGTTAAGTTCAATCTCGGTGGCAGCGATGTCACGAACCCAAACAGCATTTCCACATACACCTACGGGAGCGGTGCGGTGGCACTAAGCGCCCCGTCAAGGGCTGGCTACTCCTTCGGGGGGTGGTATCGGAGCGAGGCTTTTTCCGGTTCGGCTGTGACATCCATTGATGACGCACTTGCGGCGACCTATGCCAACGGTAGCACCATCACACTATACGCCAAGTGGAAGCTTGCCATTCCAGCCACGCCGGCGGGTGTGAAGGCCACGACAGCTTCCTACAATAGTATCAGAGTCGATTGGAGTGCTGTCAGCGGCGCCAGCGGTTACGAAGTGTGGCACAGCACATCTTCAGGCTCCGGATTTATGCTGGTGGCTTCAGCAGTGGCCGGAACGAGCTATACAAATTCATCGGTTGCAACTGGCACTATGTACTACTATAAGATTCGGGCCTATTGTACGGTGAACGGAACCAAGGTGTATGGCCCATACTCCGCGGTGGTTTCTACACGGACAGTACCCGCCACGCCGGCCTCGCCCAAGGCCACGGCGGCTTCCTACAGCAGCATCAAAGTCACCTGGTCCGCCGCCGGTGGCGCAGGCGGCTATGAGGTGTGGCGTAGCACAAACTCGGGATCTGGTTTCATGCTGGTGGCTTCAGCAGTGGCCGGAACGAGCTATACAAATTCATCGGTTGCAACTGGCACTATGTACTATTATAAGATTCGGGCCTATTGTGCGGTGAGCGGACCCAGGGTGTATGGCCCATACTCGGCGGTGGTTTCCGCCCGGACAGTGCCCGCCACGCCGGCCTCGACCAAGGCCGCGGCGGCTTCCTATAATAGTATCAAGGTCTCTTGGAGTGCCGCCGGGGGCGCGGGTGGCTATGAAGTGTGGCGCAGCACATCCTCGGGCTCTGGTTTCATGCTGGTGGCTTCAGCAGTGGCAGGAACGAGCTATACAAATTCGTCGGTTGCTACCGGCACTACGTATTATTATAAGATTCGGGCCTATTGTTCGGTGGGCGGAACCAGGGTGTATGGCCCATACTCGGCGGTGGCTTCCACACGGACTGTACCAGCCGTGCCGACTTCGCCCAAGGCCACGGCAGCATCGTTCAATAGCGTGAAGCTGACCTGGAGCGCTGCCGCAGGGGCCGGCGGCTATGAAGTGTGGCGCAGCACGACGGCGGCCTCCGGCTATACATTGGCGGTCACGACAACCGCCACCAGCTACACCAGCACCGGGCTTTCCACTGGCACGACCTATTACTACAAGATACGCGCCTATCGTACGGTGAACGGATCCAGGGTCTATGGTGGCTATTCACCGGTGGTTTTCGCCCGCACAGTGCCCGCCACGCCGGCAGGGGCTAAGGCCACGGCGGTGTCATACAACAGCGCCAGGGTGACCTGGAGCGCTGCCGGTGGAGCGGGCGGCTATGAGGTGTGGCGCAGCACGACGGCGGCATCCGGCTACAAGCTGGCGGCCACGGTGATCGGTACGAGCAGCACGAGTACCGGCCTTGCCACCGGCACGACCTATTACTACAAGATCAGAGCATATCGCACGGTGAATGGCGTCAAGGTATACGGCTTATACTCGGCGGTGGTGTCGGCCAAGCCCGTGCTGTCTACAGCCACAAGCCTGAAGGCGGCTCGTGTGTCAGCCACCAGCATCAAGCTGACCTGGGGCACGGTGGCCGGCGTGACGAGGTATGAGGTGTACCGCGCGACGTCCGGCACCGGGACCTATACAAGGCTGACGGAGGTAATCTCAGCGACATACACCAACACAGGACTGACCACCGGCAAGACCTATTACTACAAGGTGAGGGCCTACCGTCTGGTGGGCGGCGTTAAGGTGTACGGCGGATACAGCGCCGTTGTTTCCGCAAAGCCATAAAAGTAAGACATTCTAGAGAACAAAAGAGCTGGCTGTACATGCAGTCAGCTCTTTGTCGAATTGCTCAAATTCTTTGAGCATCTCCTCTGCTTCATTGGATACGTTTCCAATACCGTGACAGTACCATCTCCTGCGTCACGCTGTTTTGCTATGCAAAAACCGGCCGATGATCCTCTGTGAAGAAACACCATAAACTATCTATTTGTGTTATACTATGTCATTCTATGCCGGAGGATGGCCATGCCGGAGATTGCCTGTTATCAGCGCTATATAGAAGTATTACAGGAAGAACTGGTGCCCGCACAGGGGTGCACCGAGCCCATCGCCATCGCCTACGCCGCGGCCAAGGCCCGCGAAGTGCTGGGGCGCTTCCCCGAAGAAATGCTTGTAAAATGCAGCGGCAACATCATCAAGAACGCCAAGTCCGTGATCGTGCCCAACACCGGCAACCTGAAAGGCATACAGGTGAGCGCCATCGCCGGAGCCGTGGCCGGCAACGCCGCCAAGGGCATGCAGGTGCTCTCCGACGTGACCGCTGAGGACATCGGGACCATAGCCAGGCTGGCCGGCAGCGGCCTGTGCCGCGTGGAGTGGATGGAATCCGACGCCAGCCTGCACATCGTCGCAGGCATGCGCGCCGGAGAGGACGACGTGCACGTGGAGATCATCCACAGCCACACGAACATCTCCCGCATCGTGAAGAACGGGACCGTATTGTACGAGAAGATCTTCGACAGCGCCAACTTTAACGCGGCGCTCAGCGACCGCGGTTTCCTGACGGTGCAGGGCATCTATGATTTCGCCCATGCCGCGCGCATCGACGACGTGAGGGAGCTGCTGGACCGCCAGATCGGCTACAACCTGGCCATTGCCGAGGAGGGCTTGAGCGGCGCCTATGGCGTGAACGTGGGCCGGCTGCTGCTGGAGAGCTACCCCGGCAACGTGTTCGCCAAAGCCCGCGCCTATGCCGCCGCCGGTTCCGACGCCCGCATGAGCGGCTGCGTGCTGCCGGTCATCACCAATTCCGGCAGCGGCAACCAGGGCATCACGGCTTCGCTGCCGGTCATCGTCTACGCGCGGGAGAAGGGCCTGGGCGCGGAAGCGCTGTACCGCGCGCTGCTGCTGTCCAACCTGATCACGATACACGAGAAGACCGGCCTGGGCAGGCTGTCCGCCTATTGCGGGGCGGTGTGCGCCGCCTGCGGGGCCGGCGCGGGTATCACCTTCCTGGAGGGCGGCACGTTGGAACAAATCGACCGAACCATCACCAACACGCTGGCCAACGTGTCCGGCATCGTGTGCGACGGCGCCAAGGCCTCGTGCGCGGCCAAGATCGCCTCCTGCGTGGAGGCGGCCATGTTGGCCCATCTGCTGGCCATGCGAAACCTGTCCTTCGAGGTGGATTCCGGCATCGTGAAGGAGACCGTGGAGAGCACCATCGCCGCAGCGTGCCGCCTGGGCGAGGGCATGCGGGCCACAGATGCGGAGATTTTGAAGATTATGATGGAGAAATAAACAGGGGCTGTCGTGTTAGTCGCATGCTTGCATAATCATTCAATCAATGGGCGCCGAAGGTTTCCAAAGGGCGATCGGAAAGCCCTTTGGTCGCGCCCGATGGCGCGAAACCTCTTCCCTTTGTATGAAGTATGCACTTTATGCGTTTAGCGAGCCCCATATCACGCCTTCTTCCAGCGATCATATTTCAAGAACGCGTCCAGCATGATCTTCTTCTTCTCGTCGGGCACGCCGATGGCCCGGCCGTCGCCATATTCCGAAAGGATGAAGCCGCCCCGCTCGGTGCCCCAGCACTCCATGAGCAGCCGCGCCTCGTCGATGATGTCCTGCTCGCCCTTGAAGGGCAGCGTATGCTGAATGTCACAGGTCGTGGAGAAACACACGCGGCCGGCGAACTGCCGCCCGACATCCTCGATGCCCAGCGCCCGTGGCTGCTGCAGATTCAGCACATCCACGCCCACTTCTAGCAAGCCCTCCATGATGCCGTTGACCTTGCCGCAGGAGTGCATCCAAACATGCCACCCGGCGGCTTTGATCGCGTCGAAGATGCGCTTGTAGCGGGGTTTGAAAAACTCATCCCACTTGGCCGGGCTCACGATGGTTGCCTTCTCGGTACCCCAGTCGTCGGTAAAGCTCAGGCCGTGGATCTGGCCAGGGAACCGGGAAGAGATGTTGCGGATGATCGCGATGTCATATTCCACGATGCGGTCGGCCAGCATCTCCACACGCTCGGTCTCCAGATACAGGTCGGCCAGCGTGTTCTCAAAGCCCCGCAGGCTGTGCAGGCGCTCAAAGAGCAGCATGAAGATGCCGGTCAGGATGTACTTGCCCTCGGTGCCGGCGAAGCGGCCCTCCATACCCTCGTAGAACGCGGGATTGTCCGGGTCCGGCCAGCGGAATTGATCCAGGGCCGACCAATCCAGCAGCGGGTGGCCCTTGACCTGGCCCATGTTGCTCTGCTCGGTGCGGGCCCACAGGCAGCCCCACTCATCCAGCGTCTCCCGCTGGCTCTTGTCGCCGGTGCCGATCTGGTTCCAGCTGACCCAACGGGTGTCGCAGACGCCCATGCTGGGGAATTCGCAGGGCAGACGGTCCGGCGTCGTGAATTCAATGGCGCTTTTGACGACCTCATAGCTGTTCATACAGCACCTCGCGCAAGTGATACCATCAGTATATCTCCATGCTGTATGATTTCTTTCAATGGCATAGCGTGATACAATATCATACATGAAACGCACAAACAACGGCAACCCGCCGGCTCGCTCTACAGAACGCGTCGTCGTGGATTTCCAGGCCACGGCGCTGGGCGTGCCCCTGGAGGTGGCCAAGGTCAACTATTCCCGGGCGCACATGCCCCTGAGCCGCCATGTACACGGCGGCATGGAGTTTGTGTATGTGGCCAAGGGCCGCCAGTATTACCGCGTGGCCGGTGAGGAACACATCGTGGAAAGCGGCGAACTGTTCTTCACCCGTGCCGGCGAGCCCCACGACTCCTCGGCCCGGCCGGAGGAGAAGTCGCTGTTCTACTATCTGATCGTGGATGTGCCGGCGCTGTGCGACGGATACCTGGGTTGGGGTGACGAAGGGCAGGCCCTGGCCCTCGCGCTGGCCGCCATGCAGCGCCGGGTGTTCCGGGCCCGGCACGACGCCCGGCGGCTGCTGGACGGCATGCTGGCCTGCGCGCTGACCCAGCCGCCCTTCGCTGCCACGACGCTGCGCAACCTGCTGTCCGCCTTCCTGATGGGCGCTATTGAAAGCGAGCGGCGGCATGGCGCGGACAAGCCGGTTTCCATGCAGCCGGTGCTGGGGTACATCGAGGAACGCATCGAGGAGGACATCTCCCTGGAGGAGCTGGCCAACCTCGCCAACCTGTCGCTGCCGCGCTTCAAGGCCAGCTTCCGCCGGCAGGCCGGCATACCGCCAAGAGAATTTGTGCTGCGGCGCAAGGTGGAACGGGCCAAGGCGCTGCTGGCCCTGCCAGAGCTAACGGTAACCGACGTGGCCTACCGGCTGCAGTTCTCCTCCAGCCAGTATTTCGCCACGGTGTTCAAGCGGTATGCCTACGTGACGCCGACGCAGTACAGGGAGTCGTTGATTCATGCAAAGAGAAGGGATTTCGCGCCATCGGGCGCGCCCAAAGGTCTCCGATCGCCCTTTGGAAACCTTCGGCACCACTTCTATATAATACCATGACAATGTCTGAAAATTTGCAGGCACTACTTCTTGTAGGTGACCATGACCTTGCCCCCGGCGACCTTGCCCAGCACATAGAAGAGCTGGCCGATGGGACGCTTGTAAGGGGGCACGGGGACCGAGCGGTCAAACACGCCCCGGCGGCGCTCCGGCGCCGTCCAATGGACGCCGTCCTCGGTCTCGTATTCCGAGCCCGGCCCATAAGCCAGCGACATGCCCCGGAAAAGATTGTAGGGGATCAGCACCAGGCCGGAGGGGCTGTGCAGCCGCCCGGAGGCAACGTCCCTCTGAAAGCGTGTGCAAACCTTGGCTAGCTTGGCCGCGGTCTTTTCGCCGACCCGGTAATCGTTCCAACTGTAGGCTGAGGCACTGAACCGATAGCAGCGGTTGAAGCCGATGCCCAGCAGGAAGGACGAGATGCTTTTGGCAGCCTGCGCGGCGCCCACGCCGCCGGTGGTCGTGATCACCAGCGCCTTTCCGCGGAAGAAGTGCGGGCGGTGCAGCAGAAAGCTCAGGTGGTCGAACAGGTTCTTGAGCAGAGCGGTCTCCCGGCGGTTGTAGGTGGAGGACGCTACGATGACGCCGTCGGCCCGGCCGATCGCCTCCATGATCCTGCCGACGGTGCCGCCGTGGGGGCACTTGTGCTGCCCAAGGCGGAAGCACGCGCTGCACCCTAGGCAAAAGGGCAGGTTCTCTTGCGCCAGGTGTATCTCCTCGAATACTGCCTGGGGGTCCTCCCGGCGGATGTTGTCACAGGCCAGATCCACGAGCTTCCAAGTATTGCCCCTGTGGGGGCTGCCGTTCAGAACCAGATACCGCATGGTCAACCAAACCTTTCCACCAAGTCGTCGATAAAGCTGTCCCGCTGTTGCTTGTTATAAAAATCCACACCCAGATCCTTGAGCGTCTCCTTGCGCAGAAAGGCACATTGCAGCACCGCCGTGATCATAAACGCGTGCAGCCGGTGATCCTGCGGCATCTGCCCGCCGGACAGCCGGGCGGTGAAGCCGGCCACGGTTTTCATCGTGTTGTCGCCGGCGGCTGGCTGCTTCATGTCGCCCAGGATGGACACCCGGGATATTTCCCGGTTGTCCATCAGGAAATCCATGACCTGCTTTGCCACGGTCCTGGTGATTTCCACCGGGCTTTTGCTTCCCAGGATCTCCGGCCGGAAGGAGCGGATCACCCCGCCGATGATGGTCTGCACACAGACCTCGATCAAACGATCCTTGGACTGGAAATAGTGATTGATCAGGCCAACACCCACGCCAGCCCTTTGAGCGATCCCGCGGATCGTGATGTCCTCCACAGCCCCGTTGGTTTCCTGAATCAGGGCGATGGTCTGCTGGATGATGTTCTCCTTGGTCCGGTCCGATTTCATCGGCTACTCTCCATAATTGAACATTGTTCAATTTCATAATATGCCGATACCGGTTCTTTGTCAACAGCGCTTGCTTCTCTGCTGTCGAAAATGAAAAGGACCGAAGTCTCAAAACCTTCGGCCCTTTGCTCCGTTTCATTCGTATCCTTGATCAGCTCTCACGCTTCTCTTCGAAAAGCTTTACGCGATCCTCAAAGCTCACGACTTTGTGGATCTGGTGCAGCATCCACAGATGGCCGAAGGCGTCGCTGAAAACCGCGTTCGACACGCCATAATCCGGCATCTCAGTGAGCTCCTGTACCGTCGTGCAGCCCGCCTCCATGGCCTTGGCAAAGGTTGCCTTGATGTCGGGCACCAGTATGTTGAACCAGATGGGCTTGGGGTCTCCCGGAGAGGGTGCTCTCAGCTGGAACTCCGGGTTCTCGTCCAGCATATGGAACCGCACGCCGTACAGCGTAAAAACGACCTCATTCTGGCCCGTGGGGAAATCCGTAACCTCCACGCGCTCAATCTCAAAAATCTTCTCATAAAACTCCAACGCCTTCAGGCTGTCGGTAACAACCAGATCAATCTCTACGCCAACCATGAGGAACGCACTCCTTTTATTGATCTGTGGAATACTCCGCTTCCTTTTGCAGCAGCCGCCGGATGCCTTCCACATCCTGCGGCGCGATGTCCTCAAAGAGAATGTAATGCCTGCACTTGGAATAGGCTGTGCCGGAAATCACGAAAGAAACCGGCCCGGCGCAGCCGCCGCCATGGCTGCCGCAATCCTTGGACACGGCCAGAAGGGATGCCTTGCAATGCTCCGTGCAGCCCTCCAGCACATCGGCGTATTGCGCGATGTGAAATAGCTTGGCGCGCACGGAAAACCGCGGTCCGGTCACGCGCAGAATGTACAGCGTGCGCTTGGGCTTAGCGGCGACATACTCGCACTTCCAGTCGTCGCCCTTCTTGCCCATCGCGGAAATCTTCGCCGCATAACCCAGGGCCAGCGCCGTTTCGTGCAGGCTGGCTACGACACCCTGCCCCTCCGGCGTCAGGCTGGAAATGATTTGGGTTATCTCGCTACCGGCCATTGTACTCCTTAACCGCCTCCACCATCGCCACGACGTTGGCCACCGGCGTGTTGGCCTGCACGTTGTGGATAGCGTTGAACACGAAGCCGCCGTCGCGGCCGAAGACCTCACAGCGGCGCAGCGCCTCGGCGCGCACCTGCTCCGGCGTGCCGAAGGGAAGCGTGCGCTGGGTGTCCACACCGCCTCCCCAGAACACCAGCCGCGAGCCGAACTCCCGTTTTAAGAGCTCCGGCTCCATGCCCGCGGCGGAGCACTGCACAGGGTTCACGATGTCAAACCCGGCGTCGATGATGTGCTCCAACAGCGGCACGATGGCTCCGCAGGAATGCTTGAAGGTCTTCCACGGCGTGTTGGCGTGTATCCAGCCGTTGATGCGCTTGTAGTAAGGCGCGTACAGGCTGTCGAAGGTCCTGGGTGAACAGAACTGGCTGGTCTGGGTGCCGAAATCCGTGCCGCACACGAACACAGCCTGCACGCTGTCCCCCAGCGCCTCATACACTTTGGGCAGGTTCTTCAGCGCGATCTCGGTTTGCGCCTCGAAGATGCTGTGCACATAATCCGGCCGCGCCACCGTGGAGACATACCATTCGGCCACGTCTCGGATGCCGCGGGGATGTTTGAGGTTGGGGCCGGGCACCCAGGCGATGTCGCCCAGGGCCGTGCCCGGCAAGCCGCCGATGGCGCCGGCGTCCAAGGCGCGCAGGCGGGCCGCCTCGCGCGTGAGGTGCGTCAGGTCCGCCTCAGCCACAGGGCCAAATTCCTCCAGGTTGTCGCGGTAGTCCAGGGTCTCTTCGTCAAAGGGCTGCTGGCGGGGGATGGAATCGAAGAAATACCCGCCCGCCGGCATGCGGCCGCTGGGCGGCGCCGAGGGGTCGCCGCCGGGAAAGATCAGTTCGTCGCCGTTGGCGTCGCGCACGGTGATAAAGCCCTCGGGCACCAGCACATCCTGCCCCCAGGGCGTGCGCCAGGGCTTGTAGGGCGGCAGGTTGCCAAAGCCGAACAGATTGCCCAAGGGCATCACGCCGGCCACGGTCACGCCCATGGCGTCCATCAGGTCCTGCTCCATGAGCCCCAGCATCTGATAGGGCTCCACGACCTTCACCGGCCCGGGCTGCAGGCCGTAATGCCGGCGCAGGCCTTCCATGCACAGCACGTGAATGCCCGTCACGGCGGTGCCTCCGAAATCTACGGGGACCCGACGGGGCTGCCTGTGGTTCAGCGCGTCGATCAAGTCCTGTCGATTGCCCATATGTGATACCCTCCCCGCGCGCTGCGCGCAAATCCATATATTGTGTATCGATGCATTTTCTTTTTTTCAATTATACCAGTGTTCGCCGGAAATGGTAACTCCCCTCCCACAGCCGGCCCGGCACCGCGGCCCTATGACATACAGGGCTCCACCAATTAAATGCTTGATTTTGTCAATTGGTTTGCATAGGATGAAGATGTTATGATCGACCGGGTTCGATCCGTTAACCGCTTCTCAAAGACATGGGAGATGGCGCTATGAGCAGGCAGCAGGTGCGATGCCACGGGGACGAGGGCCGCTTCGAGACGATGGCGGCTTACATCTACGACCGCTTCGGTTCCTCGATCCATTACATCGCCGACGTGGCCGGCGGGCAGGGGCTGCTGTCCCGCATCCTAAACAAGAAGTACAACTATCACGCCGAGGTCATCGACCCCAGGGGCTTTGCGCTGAAAGGTGTGGCCAATCGGGAATGCGAATACCGCGCCGATATGGCGCAGTACTATGATCTGATCGTGGGTCTGCACCCCGACGAGGCGACGCGCCCGGTCGTGGAGAGCGCGAAACACAAGCCGGTCATCGTTGTGCCGTGCTGCAACTTTTGGGACAGAACCGTGAAGCTGGGCACCCACGCGATGATTGAATCCATCAGCGCCTGGCTGGCCCAGCAGCGCATCGCCTATGAGGTCACGAGCTTCGATTTCAAAGGGCCCAAGAACATCGGCATCGTGACCGGCGTCGGCTCCCAGAGATAGCCCGCGTCTACACATTATTTATCCTCAAGTTGCAGGGCAATGAAAGCGAGCACGCGGTTTGGCGTGCTCGCTTGTATTTCTATGGATTTCCGAAGATATTCACCGGCGCGGCGAAACTCATTCCACAAAGCGAATCTTGGACAAGTCCGGCTGGTGAGGCGCGCCCGGCCCTTTGGCGTAGCCCGCCAACACGGCGACGCCGAATTCCCACCCCTCGGAAAAGCCAACCAGCTGCTGGAAGGAGCTGCCCTTGGGCCCGGCAAAGGGGATGGCTGCCATGCCGCAGATGACGCTGCCCAGGCCCACAGAGGCGGCGGCCAGCGCGATGTTCTCGCTGACAATGCCGGTGTCCATTTCGGTTCCGGGCTGCTTGAGGATCAGGAACATGCACGGAGCGTTGTAGTACAGCGTTCCGCCGCGGCTCATGAACCGGCTATAGGCGGTCTTGTCCGGATTCTCGGACAGGATGCGCATACCCTCGGCGTCCATCTCCTCGATGAGCGCCTTGTTGGTGATCACGACGACCTGCCAGGGCTGGCGATTCATTCCGCTGGGGGACTGCACGGCGGCAAGCGCGATGGCCTCCAGCTTCTCCCGCTCTGGCAGGCGCCCCTCATAGGCACGGCAGGAGTAGCGCTGGGCGATCGTGAGCAGGGTTTCGTTCATGGTCTTCATCCTTTCTGTGTCGTGGGAATCGGCTCGGACGCAATGGTATGATCTACCGCTTACTATAGCACAAAACAACGGGATGGCAGCGCGCTGATGGGCAAGGCCCTACAAAAAATCCTCGCAATCTAGTAACTCTCGTCAGGCGTAAACACGCCGACGCCCCTCAGGTAGCAGTCGAAGAAGGCCAGGCACACCCTATTCAGGATTTCCAGCGCTTGCTCCGGACTCTTGGCGGGTTTCCGGCCGTCCAGCATGCGGGTAATCAGAGGGCTGGTGCGGGAAAGATCTGTCAACGCCAGATGGCCTATTCCCGTGATGTGCACATTGTGCACAGTGCCACCGCCGGTGAGCAGCGCGTGGTTTTCGGCGTACTGCGGCCACTCGCCCAGATGGCTCCAAGCGCTGTCGGAATAGATGTTGAGCACCGGCACCGGATAGGGCTGGCTGTTCCAGACGAACTCGCCGCCCTGCGCGCCCTGAATGTCGCACAGAAAGGGGGCCTCCAACGCGAGCACCGCACCGATATCGCTGCGGCTCCGCCCGATGCCCAGCGCCGCCGACCCACCCAGCGAATGCCCCATCACCGCGATTTTGCGGCGGTCCACCAGCCTGTATGCGGGCCCGGCGTCGGCCTTGCCCGCCTCGTCCAGAACACGATCGATGACAAACCCGATGTCAGCGGTCCGTACCTCCATCCACTGGCGGTAATACGCATAGCTCTTCTGCCGGTCGGTTTTCGCGTCCTCCGCTCTCAGATCACCCATGTAACCCATGTCGATCCAGGTCGTGCGCCCATCCCCATCCACAGTGAACAGGCTGTGGTGCGTATGGTCGATGGAGCACACGACATATCCATGGGAGGCAAGCTCCCGGAACAGCGATTCATTGCTGGTCTTGATGCCCATGCTGCCGTGGGAGAACACGACCAGCGGGCTGGCGCCAGGTTCCGCCGCACCCTCGGGATACCAAAATGCCACGTTCAGTTTTCTGCCCTCACCCGTGTCGGCATAGGGGTCCCTCCGGCCGTTATCAACAAAGGTATGGGCGGCGGTGGCCACCGGATACTCGCCCGTCGTCGCCAAGGGCTGGTGCTGCGGAAACACGATGGCCGGCAGGGACGCAGCAAAGAGCAGCGCGGTCACTGCTACGGCTTTCCCGATGGCGCGCCCCACCCTGTATGGGCGCTCTTGCATCCCCCTGCCCCACCAGCCGATGGCCGCGGCCACGGCCAGCCCAAGCAGCACGGCTGCCAGCGCGTAATAGCGGAAGCTCCACTGCAGCGCCCGCGAAGCGACAAGCAGCGCGAAGACGGCCAAAACGGCCACTCTCAGCAGGGCCCTGGCCTTTCTCCGGTCGGATTTTGTCGCCACGCTGTACAGCACAAGCCCGATTTCCATGGCCGCGGTTACAAGGAATAGGACAATCCCCATCTCATATCATCCCCATGCGGTATTATAAGGTCTCGTGTGTACCCCGACCCGGCAGGCGGCGCAGCTCCGCCAGTTGGCTGCGCAGGTTGCCGGCGACAGTCTCCGCGCTCTCACCTCTCACACCGTTATACTCCAAGGTCACGACATCGGGCCGCGCAAGGCCCAGTACCCACTCCAGCAGGTCATAATCCGCCGTGTCCATGGCCTGATGGGTGTCCGCAGGGAAGCCCTGGTCGTCATATCCGGAGCCGTTCACATGGATTTCCCTGATCCGGTCCAGCGGCAGCCCACGCAGGAACTCATATATGTTCCACCCCCGGTACAGCGCCGTGATTTTGGCGTGGGTCAAATCCAGCAACAGGCCCACGCCGTTCTCCCGCAGCAGGCGGCTGATCTTATCCGCCTCGGCATAGGGGCGGTGGTCGAACACGGTTCTGTCCTGCGGGGAATCCGGCGTGTTCTCCAGCAGCAGAGGCACATGGAGATTGCTCATAAAAACCTGTATCTGCCGGGACATCAGGGCATGGATCTCGTCGTCGCTCATGGGAATGTCCATGTCCGCATTCTGGATGGCAAGATGCAGCCCGTAATGCGGGGAGCCGCATTGGGCCAGCAGGGCATTGGCCCGCCGGAAATCCACAAGGCCGATGCCCCTCATGCCCGAATGGTCGAAGCAGCCCAAGCCGTGCAGCAGGATGGGTTTGAGCGCGCGCACCGATTGGATTTGCCGGTCAAAATCCCCGTACGCACCCATCTTGATGTAGTCCACATGGACCTGCCCACCCGCGAGGAGCGCGCCCAAGGATTCCGACCAGTTACAGGCGATCTTCACGTCGTCCCTCCATCAAACGGCTTGTAAGCGCAGGACTCCCCCATCATATCGCATAAGCCGCCCGCATTTCAACGCCACAGCGCCCCCCGACCTCATTTATACAGCGATTCCCTAAAGCATCCCGTGCAACTGTGCGCACTCCCTATTAAGATAATACAGCGATCGTTCCATCTCCTGCGCCGTAAGGTCGTCCAGCAGGATGCTCTCGGAAAAGGCGTGGACATCCTCCAGCCGGCGGCGCAACCTGTAATAACCCATGGCGTCGGCGTTGACCTCAAAATTTTTGTGGACGGAGCGGTAAACGGGCAGGAACTCCTGCCACGCGGAATCGAAAAAGAACGTCTCGGTGAAGGAGAAGAGGTCGGCCTCCACCGGCGCGAGCCTCAGGCCCTCCCAGTCGATCAGCATCAGGCTGTCGGCTTGCATCAGGTTCCAACCATGGATGTCCGTGTGGCACAGGACAAGCGGCGGCTGCGATTGGCGCAGCCCGGCAGCGGCCTTTTGCAGGGCGGCGGTTGCCCGTACAATCGCATCCTTATGGGGCGTTAGCGCCTCTACCCAACGGGCGGGGCCATGCAGGTTCCCCATCCATTGGTTCAAAGCATCGCAAAAAGAAATGTCGTAGGTTTCCAACAGATCTCCGGTGGATACCGGAATTTCGGCGCCATGGCTGTGCAGCTCGGCGACAATCCGGGCGATAGCCCGTGCCTGCTCCGGCGTCAGCTTATCGCCGCCTATGGTTTGCCCATGGATGAAGGGAAACACCATACAGAGAAAGGCCTCATCCTCCCATTTATAGCGGCCGTCCTTGGTGAGCAGCGGCGCGCTCATGCTGCCCTGCAGCCCCGTGTTGGCCTGCAGCCACAGAACCACCGGCATATAGCTGTCGATACGAGCGACCCAGACCTTCGTGGATGGCTTGTGTTTGTCGTACACCTTGAGGAAATAGTCCCCGCTGTCGGCCTGAACCATCCAAGCGGACGCGGACCAACCCGACGGCACCGGCCCCAAGGACAGCGCCTGTATTCCATACTGTTCCAGGAGCATTTGTTGCATGTTGATACCCGCCATTGAGGCACCTCATTTCCATGGTAACCAAGGGCTGCTCCCATGGTACGGGTTCCATTATACATAGCGTGCACAGGTTTGTCTTGCGGAGAGGGCCAGGACCCACTGGAGCTCCAATCCGTACGGCTCTTCATCCCCGGGCGTCAAAGAAGAAATGCGAAGATACAGATTTATTCTTTTGCCTGCATATTTTATAAGGAAACCCGTTATGCTCTCTATTGCGTATGCCTTGCCCGGTGTGCCAATTAGCACATCCGCTGCATTGAGCCATTCATTTGATGGACTTTATGTTTAATTAAGTGTTCGCAATATAAATAGCTGTGAGAAAAATCAATAAATTACACGGTATAATACGTATTCTGATATATCTTCATATCATTTTATTGACTTTAACCAAACATATCAACATAATATTAGTACCATTCGGCAAAAAGAAATAAGGAGGCACACCATGAGGCACTGCTTTTCTGACCAGTCCTCGCAATCATCAAGCTCCGTTCGGCTAATCGCTCTTTCATTGGCTGTCGTGGTTATGCTCGGGCTGCTGGCCGGTTGTGCCGGAACAACTTCGCCCTCGCAGGCCCCCGCGTCCGCCGCCGGTGAGGCTTCGGCAGCCCCCACGGCAACCGTGGCCGAGCCTGCTACGGCCGCACCTGAGAAAAGACCGGTAATCACCTATTGGGAAGAGCTGTGGGTCGGCAAGCAGACCACTCTTCTCGCCTCTCTGGACGATTCCGTCCTTTACAAAGAGCTTCAGAAGCGCCTGAATGTGGAAATCGAATTCCAGCATCCCCCGACAGGGCAGGCACTGGAGAAGTTCAACGTCATGATCTCCAGCGGATCTCTGACGGATATCGTCGAGTACGGCCTGGCTACCTCCTACCCCGGCGGCCCGGAAAAAGCGGTCCAGGATGGCGTCGTCATGGATCTGACCCCCCTGATCGCGGAAAAAGCACCGAACCTGAGCAAGGTTATGGCTCAGCATCCCGATTGGGCCAAGGGCGTCTATAACGACGCCGGCATGATCTGGAGTTTCCCGTTCTTCCGCGGCCATGACTTCCTGCGCACCTGGTATGGCGCCGCTGCCCGTACCGACCTGCTGGCCAAGGCCGGCATCGCCGCGCCCAAGACCATCGGCGATTGGTATGCGGCCGCCAAGGAGATCAAATCCAAGGGCGTCTGCGAATACCCCATTCTGATCCAGAATCTGGGCAACTTTGGCTCCTACAATGTGCTGCCGGGCGCCTGGGGCGTGGGCTGGGAATACTACATCAAGACCGACGGCAAGATCGGGTACGGCCCGCTTGAGCCCGGGTTCAAGGATTTCATCGCCGAAATGAACAAGTGGTACAAGGAAGGCCTGATGGATCCCGACGTCGTCGTCGGCATTGAGACCAAGGACTTCCAGTCCAAGATCACGACTGACAAATCCGCCCTCACGCTGATGGCAGTCGGCGGCGGCATCGGCTTCTACTACGGCTCCATAAAGAAGGAGCGCCCGGAATTCCTGCTGGAAGGCCTGCCCTATCCCACTGTGGACGGTTCCAAGTCTCGCTTTGGCAACCAGGACCCGAACATGGCCGGCCAGGGCTACTGGATCAACGCCAAGACCAAAGAGCTGGACGCCTGCATGAAGGTGCTGGACTACGGCTACGGCGAGGAAGGCCACCTGCTGTTCAACTTCGGCGTGGAAGGCCAGAGCTTTGACTGGGTGGACGCCAAGACCATCGATGCCCCCATCGACGTGGTGGCCCTGGGCGACAGGTACCCGCTGTGGAAGCCCGAAATCATCACCAAGAACCCCGATTACTCGATGTCCGACGCTCTGGGCCCGTGGGTGCGCTCCCACGG
This sequence comes from Bacillota bacterium, assembly GCA_023422005.1. Lineage (GTDB taxonomy): Bacteria > Bacillota > Clostridia > Christensenellales > UMGS416 > JAEYRA01. Next base: position 31,172 of record JAEZSC010000091.1, read on the forward strand.
CGGCGGCCCCTTCATACAGGACGCGCGCTATTTTACGCAGTTCCTGCAGTTCGATGACCAAAAGAAGGCCGTTGCCACGTGGATGAATTCCTCTGATTTCTCAAGCATTATGAACTACGTCAACCCCACGGTGGAAGAGGCCGCCATCATCGCCGACAAGCAGGCGGCCATGATCACCTACCGCGACGAGATGCTCGTCCAGTTTATCACCGGCGACAAGCCGATGACGGATTGGGATGACTTCGTGGCGGAGATGAAGAAGATGGGCGCCGAAGACCTGCTGGCCATCCGCCAGGCCGGGTACGAGCGCATGCTCAAGAGATAACCGAAAGCGATAGACCGAAGGCGGGCTACCCGCCTTCGGTCCATTCATTTGAAGGAGGACGGGGCAGGGGATGATTGTAACAACTACCACCAGAAAGCCCAGCAGAAAAACGTTTGTGCAGCGTGCCGCAGCCGATTTGGTGAAAAACAGATATGTCTACATCATGCTGCTGCCAATCGTGATATACTACTTGCTCTTCCATTACGGGCCGCTGGCCGGCGTTATGATCGCCTTCAAGCAGTTTTCACCCGGTTTGGGTATTTTGCGCAGCCCCTGGGTGGGCTTTAAGCATTTTATTGACTTTCTTACCGGGCCGTATTTCGAACGGACGTTCTTCAACACGCTGTCCATCAACGTCATGAGCCTGGTTATAGGCTTCCCGATCCCGATTATATTGGCCATATTGCTGGACGAAGTGCGGCACACCGTATTCCGCCGCACGGTGCAGACCATCACCTATCTGCCGCACTTTATCTCGCTGGTGGTGATCTGCGGCATGATCAAAGATTTCACCGGCCGCGAGGGCTTGATCAACGACATCATCAGCTTCTTCAACGCCGACCACGTCGGGGCCAACCTGCTGTCCTCCAAACCGCTGTTCCAGCCAATCTATGTTCTGTCCGGCATTTGGCAGGAGGTCGGCTGGGGCACGATCATCTATCTGGCCGCGCTCTCGGCGGTGGACCCCGCCCTGAACGACGCTGTATGCATCGATGGCGGCAACCGCTTCCACCGCGTGTGGCATATATCACTGCCCAGCATCATGCCGACCATCATCATCCTTCTGATTCTGCGCATCGGCGCGATGACCGCCCTTGGATACGAAAAAATCATCCTTTTGTACAACCCCTCGATATACGAAACCTCGGACGTCATCTCGTCCTATGTATACAGGCGAGGCATTGTAGAGATGAACTACTCGTTCTCCTCAGCCGTCGGCCTTTTCAGCTCGGTCATCAATCTGATCCTTGTGGTATCGGCCAACTGGCTAAGCCGAACGATGACCAAAGAGAGCCTGTGGTAAGGGGGAAAGAGAATGAAGATTAAGACATCCATCGGTTCAAAGGCCTTCGACGTAGCCAACTACGCGTTTCTCATTCTTCTTTCCATCGCTACGTTTTATCCGTTTTATTACGTGCTGGCCTCGTCTCTGTCCCAGCCTCTTTCGCTGATGCAGCATGAGGGAGTTCTGCTTGCGCCCCAGGGCTTTTCGCTGGAGAGCTACAAGTTCGTGCTGCGGTACCCGATGATTTTGCGCGGCTACCTGAACACGCTCATCATCGTGGTTGCGGGCGTGGGCTTCAACCTGGCCGCCACATGCCTGGCCGCCTACGGGCTTTCGCGCAAGAACCTGATGTTCAAGCGCCCGATCATCCTGATGATCATCG
>JAEZSC010000116.1 GCA_023422005.1 Bacillota bacterium
GCATGGCCGCCACCATGTTCACCGTGTTATAAAAACTCAGATAGTTGCTTTGGTTGGCCTCGGGGATGAACTTGTAGGGGATCAGCGACGCCACCTGCGTGATGCCGGCGCTGGTGATGAACCAGTAGAGCACGGCGACAGGATAGAGCCATGTGTAGTTGTGCCCATCGATGACCGCCAGCGCAACGAAGTGCAGCGACGCCAGAGCCGCCAGCCAGGGGAACAGCCGGATATCACCGCGGGCACGGATAACGCGGCTCCAAATGGGCAGCGCAACCAGCAGCACAGGGATGTTAAGCAGGTTGACGGCGCTCAAAAAGGAATAGCTGACGCCCAGATCCTTGAGCAGATAGACGCTGTAGAACGGGCCGGGCAGCGTAGCCGTCAGCGTCCACAGGAAGATGACCGACATGACCGCCCGATAGGGCTTGATCCTGAGCGGGTTCGTAAAGATGCTCAGCAGGTTAGGCGCGGCAGGGGCCTTGGGGTAAGGGTATTCGCGCAGGCGGCTCATGCTGTAGAGATCGCCGCAGGCCAGCAGCAGCGCGATGGCCCGCAGGATCGTGATGCCCAGCAGCTCCTGCCCCATGCCCTTGAACCAGTCAGCCAGCAGGCCGGCCAGGTTGAGCATGATCATGTTCAATATGCCGATAATCATGTTGATGTTGGTGAAAAAGCTGCCGCGGATGTTGGGCGGGATGCTCTGCAAATGCCACACGGTGAGGCCACTGCCGGTCAGCGACGCGATCAGGTTGGCGGCGGCGATGGCGGCCAGCACCAGCGCAAGCTTGGCGCTGTTGGCCATGGGCAGATAGGGCAGCAGCGAGATGAACACGATCTGCAGCGCATAATAGCCGCAGCGGGACGCGATCAGCAGCGTTTTGCGCCGGTCGAAGCGCTCCAGCAGCAGAGGAGCAAACACCGCCGCCAGGTTGGCCGCATAGGTGATGATCGTGACCAGGCCCATGATGTTGTCGTCGGCGCCCATCCTGAGCAGCAGGCCGGTAAAATAGTTGCCGCCAAAGAACATCACCGCGCTGTTGGCGAAGATGTTGAACCACAGAATATATTGGCGGTTGTGGGCATACTCCTCCCGGCGGTTGAACACCAGCGCGAAGTCGCCAAAGATGCGGTTGAGCAGGTTGGCCATCGGTGAACCTCTTATCGCGCGGTTGGTAGTGGCGCCTGGGGAATGCTATTTGCCATAGGTCACCTGGTCGGACACGCCAAAGGTCAACATGTCCGGCACACGGCGCTGGCCGCTGAAGGCCGACTCATTCTTGTGGTCGTTGATCTGGTTGCCCAGGAACACCATGGCCGTGGACTGGCCGCCGTCCAGGTTATAGGCACTGACACAGCCCTGGGTCACAAATTCCTCGGCTAAGCGCTTTAAGTCCACGCCGCGGCTGACGCCGGGCTTGCGCCCATCCACGAGGATGCCCACATAATGCCCCGGCTCCACGGTGCCAAAGGCACTGCGGGGGTTTGTGGGCCACAGGCGGTGCTTGCGCAGGTCGTCACGCACCTGGCCGTTTTCCACGAGGATGGGGCCAAAGCCGTAGACCTCCCGGATGCCATCGTCCAGCAGGTTCTGCAAGACGGCCGGTTCGCGCTCAGTATCCCACACCTCCATGCAGCCGTCAGGCTGGAAGTACATAAAGCTCGGACCGATCTTTTCCTTATAAAGCACGCCGTTGCGAACGTCGGGGCCTCGCCCCTTGTTCTCCGGGTCCACAAAATAGTTGCCGTTCTGAGCATACACAGCCTTCACCTTGCGGGCCAAGGCCTCTGGGTAGACGGCGGTGCGGCCGCGCTTGGGGTCCTCCAGCGCGCAGGCCAGGTTGGCCGGGTTGCGCGAATAGATATGGGCGATGAAGAAGACGCTTTTGCAGTCGTCGTAGTACACCTTCTTGATGTTCACGCCCAAGTCCGGCCCGCGATAAACCCAGCTCTGACCCTCTTCTATCTCCACCTGTTCCATGGGGCTGAAATGCTCCGCCCATGGGTCCGGAGTAGGCGTGGGTTTGGGTGTTGGCGTAGGCGTGGGAGTCGGAGTTGGCGTAGGCGTGGGCGTGGGGCTGGGTGTAGCTGTGGGCGTGGCGCTCTGCGGGGCGACGGACGCGGTCTCCGCTATGGCCTCGGCGGGCAGACAACCGCCCAGCAGCGCACACAGCAGGGCCAGCAGCGCCAGCATTGCAATGCTTCTTCTCACGTTCATCCTCCTGAGTCCTGGGGGATTGGCACTATTATATCGATTCTACAAACGGAATACCACGCTGTTTTTGTGATCAACAGTGTTTTTTAGCTTAGTTCGTCCGGTGCCTGCGCCCTCGGCGCAACCGCGTTGCCTTTGCGCATCATGCCAAGCAGCACCAGCGCGCACACTGCGGACAGCGCCGCGATCAGGATCATCGGCGAGCGCGGCTCCAGCCGGGCGGCCACACCGCCCGCATACTGGAACACGGCGCTGACAATCAGAGACAGCAGCGCCATCGTCGCAGTCATCAGCGCGCGTTCGTTTTCCTGCATGGAATTGGCAAACATCGCGGCCATCAGCGGTTCGGTCGTCACCACGGCAACGGCCAGCACCACGCCATCGGCCAGCACAGGCCATAGCAGGCCTTTGGGCAGCACCAACAGCACGCCATGGGCTACCAATGCCGCCAGGAAAGCCGCCATCAACGGCCCCCGGACATCCCTGCGCTGCATGGCCGGCAGGCCGAACAACAGCATGGCCATCATAACAATGCTCATGACCGTCTGCAGCGTGGCCACCACGGCGTCGGGCAACCCCAGTCCTTGGGTCAACGTCATGGGCAGATAGGTCGTGCGCAAGTTGGCCATGGAAAAGAGCAGCGCCCGTATCGTGAGCGCGCCCAGCAGCATGCTGTCAGCCCGCAACCGGCGCAATGATCGCACATAGCCCTGCAGAAGCTCCCCGGCACTCTGCTCGCGGCTGATCTGGCGCATCTGCCGGCTGATGTTCGTCTCCTTCAGGTGCCACGTGCGCAGTATGGTCATGAGCACCATGCCCAGCACCGCGCACCACAGCAGGATGCGCTCCGCCGGCTCTATGCCCAGCGCCGTCACCAGCATACCGCCCAGTGGCGCGAAGAAACCCGCAGCGATGCCCGCCGTCTGCAGCCACGTGAAAGCGTTGCCGCGATCCTGCGGCGGCGTATCTTCCACAAACACACAAGACCAAGCCGTCGTGGAAATTCGGAACGCGCCGTTGAGCAGCGACGCCGCCAGCAGCCCCCAGAAAGAACGGCTGACCGCGAACAGCGCCAGCGCCCCCGCCCAGCCGATGGTGTCAAAGATGGCCATGGTGCGCCGGCGGCCCATGCGGTCGGTGATGTAGCCGCTGAACAGCGCGCACACGAATTGGCTTAGCATGCCCGCGCCGGTCAGGATGCCTACCTGTTCGGCGGTACAGCCCAACGCGATGAAATACAGCGACTGAAAGGCCAGTGCGATCGTCTGCGGTATGGCCCAGATTGGTTCGTACAGCACGCATACGCGGGCGTTGCCCTGCAGTGACCGGGCTGATTGGGCCAGGTTTTTGAACACATTGGAAAAAGCGGTCAAGAGCGTCCTCCGTCATCGGCGAATCGGCATATGGAATGCATTATACCATATCCGGGTGCACTTCTTATAACGGGTTGCGTACGTATAGGCGCACTGTTATGATGAGAAAAAGGCTTCTGTGAGGGAACATGCAAGGGTTTTCCATCCATACGTTAGGCAGCGGCGGCGTGATCGCCAACTACCGCTGCACCGCCGCCTGCCGCCACTGCCTGTATGGCTGCTCGCCGCGCTGGCCTGACGAATACATCGGCGAGGCTGCCGCCCGCCGCATATGCCAGACGCTGGCTCAGAGGGGCTGCACCTCGGTACACATCGGCGGCGGCGAGCCTTTTCTGCACTTTGAGGAGCTGCTCATGCTGGTGCGGGAGATCGGGCGAGCAGGTATGGAGCTGGAGTACATCGAGACCAACGCCTCCTGGTGTACCGACGACGGCGCGGTGCGCGAAAAGCTGCTGCGGCTGCTGGACGCCAGCGCGACATGCGTAATGGCCTCAACGGACCCCTTCCACAGCGAGTTCGTGCCGTTGGAGCGCCCGCTGCGGTTGGTGGAGCAGTGCCGCCGGGCCGGTATGGATTATTTCGTGTGGAAGCAGGGGTTCATACCCCGCCTGGCCGGGCTGGACCCTGCCTCCGCCCACAGCCGGGAAGCACTGGCGAAGCACCTGGGCCGTGATTATATCGCGCGTACCGCCCGGGAATACGGCCTGCGCTTCCACGGCCGGGCGTTGAACATCGAGCGGGAGCACGCCAGGGTCTTTGAAACCGTTACCCTACTGAAGGATGACCGGCCGTGCCGCGAGCTGGCCGGCGTGAGCCACTACCACGCCGACCTGTATGGCCGCTTCGTGCCGCCGGGGTGCACGGGCATCGGCATCGCCCTTGAAGACCTGGAGCAGATAACGCCGGAGAAATACCCCGTGGCCTGCGCGCTGTACCACGGCGGTATATCGGCGCTGTACGCATATGCCAAACAGCGCGGCTATGAGCCGCAGCCCGCCTACACGGGCCGCTGCGCGCTGTGTTACGACATGCGCAGGCACCTGGCTGCTGCCGCGCCCACGGCGGACTTAAGCCCCGCGGATTTTTACCGGCAGGATTACTGATATCCCTGCTGTGGTGCTCAATAACGCACGGTCAGCATCCGCTGCCCGCCCGTCGCCGGGATGAACAGCACATTGCTCCGCATCTCATAAGCGCCCTGCAGACCGATCTCACGAGGGTCGCGGTGCAGATATACTTCGCTGGGGCCCTGGGCCTCGTCCCCCTCTTTCCATTGCATGGTGAACAAACCCTGATCCATATCATTTCCATAGGCCAGCAATTCACCGGCCACTGCCCGGGGATAGCTGCGGCACAGCTCCCGCATCGCCGGAGCGCCGCCGATGCCCGGCTGGTGGCACCAATAGGTGTGGCTCCACAGGTAGCGCTCGAAGATAGCCAGCACATGCCGGGCGTGGCCTTGCACGCCCTCGCCCAAGCCCAGGGCGCCCCATTCCCCAACCAGCGCCGGCACGCCCAGGGCCAACTGGGCTTCGCGGTGCCGCTCAAAGATCGTGTCGACGCGGGCGTTGCTGGATAGGGCAATGGCTTCGGTGTCCACGACCAGGTCATAGCCGTGGGGAGAAAAGGCCTGCTGCGGTTCTCGCCCCTCTGGGCCTTGGATGGGCGTCGCGGCACACGGGATACCCATGTTGGAGAAGTAGCTGTTCTCGCGAAACACGATACCCCGCCCCCCCGCCGCGCGCACGGCTTGCGTCATACGCTGGTAGAAGGGGTCCAGTACCTCGCGGTCGAAGGCGCGCACCGGCTCCTGGGCCAGCTCACCCAACCGGCGGTAGAACGACGGGTCATCCAGCGCCATCAGCGCTGCCAGCTTCTCTTCTGGATCGTTGAAGGCAGCAATAATGTCATCGACCGTATAGGCCACACCCTCGGCCTGGCTGCGCAACACAGCGTAGGCGCTCATCAGCGCGCCGAAGGCAGCTAGGCTTGCGCTGCCGGGGTTGGGCTCGTTGAGGAAATCATATCCCATCACGGCGGCGTGCCCGCCGCAGCGCCGGGCCACATGGGCCCACATCGCCGCATAATGGTCCTGCAGGCCCACGCCGTCGGCCGCCGGCGCGTTGCTCCAGAAGGCGTCATAGGCCTGCTGCACCGCTTCGGAGAAGATGTAAGCATCGCTCCACAGCGCCGTGGGCTCATAAACCGCACCGGTCAGCGTGGCCCAGGCCGGCGCGCCATCGTTAAAGCTGGCGCTGTACAGGTCCTGGTGCATGTCCAGGAAAGCATGGATTTCATACTTCTCACACAAGTCCAGCATGGATAGAATCCATTCCAGATAAGCTTCGTCGTACTTGCCAGGCTGTGGCTCCACGGCGTCCCAGATCATCCCCAGGCGCACGGCATTGAAGCCCCAGCGCGCCAGGTCGGCAAAGTCCGCCTCGGTCCAGGGGCCGATGTAATCGATGGTTCCGTCCGATAGCTTGGTTCCCTTGTGCACGAGGTTGATGCCGTGGAAGATCCGCTGGCGGCCCCATTCATCCCGAAAGGCCATGCCCGAAACGTGGATGCGCTGCATATTATCTCCCCTTTCCTGTTCCTATACAGTTCCTTCCCCTCCCATGGGATTCCTTCCGCGTTTGTGGGAACTCTCAAAAATTCTACGCAAAAAAAGTATGCAGCAGAAAAAACGTGGCTGACAGACATCTCAATCTGTTGTATAATAGTTCGTTGCGTGTCGCACCAATTACGGCATAATATCAGCGACCTAGTTTAAGGGGGAACTCTTTTTTGATACGAAACGACATCCGCAACGTGGCGATAATAGCCCACGTTGACCACGGCAAGACCACCCTAGTGGATGAAATGCTCAAGCAGGGCGGCGCCTTCCGCGAGAACCAGGTCGTGCAGGAACGCGTTATGGACAACAACGACCTGGAACGCGAACGCGGCATCACGATACTGGCAAAGAACACATCAATCCATTGCAACGGCATCAAGGTGAACGTAGTGGACACGCCAGGACACGCCGACTTCGGCGGCGAGGTGGAGCGCGTGCTCAAGATGGTCAACGGCGTGCTGCTGCTGGTGGACGCCTTTGAAGGCCCCATGCCCCAGACCCGCTTCGTGCTGCAGAAGGCGCTGGAGCTCAATCACCGCGTCATCATCGTCATCAATAAGATCGACCGCGAGGACGCCCGCCTGTCGGAAGTTGGCGACGAGGTGCTGGAGCTGCTGCTGGAGCTGGATGCCACCAGCGAGCAGCTGGACAGCCCCATCCTCTATTGCTCGGCCCGAAAAGGCATCGCATCGTTGTCGCCCAACGTGACTGGCACCGATCTGCGGCCGCTGTTCGATACCATTGTAAATTACATCCCCGCGCCGGAAGGCCCGGAGAATGAGCCTCTGCAGATGCTGGTCAGTTCCATTGACTACAACGAATATGTGGGCCGTATCGCCATCGGCCGCATCGAGCGCGGTGAGATCGCCGTGGGGCAGGAAGTGGCTGTGAGCTCCTATCACAACACCAAGGAGCCCTTCCGCTCCAAGATTACCAGCATGTATCAGTTCGAGGGGCTCAAGCGCGTGCCGGTGGAGCGCGCCCAGGTCGGCGACATCATCTGCATCTCCGGTATCGAGGGTGTCACCATCGGTGACACGATCTGTGATGTGAATGCCGTGGAACCGCTGTCCTTCGTAAAGATCTCCGAGCCCACGGTGGAGATGACGTTCTCGGTCAATGACAGCCCCTTCGCCGGCCGCGAGGGGAAATTTGTAACCTCGCGCCATCTGCGGGCACGGTTGTTCCGAGAACTGCTCAAGGACGTGAGCCTGCGCGTGGAGGAAACCGACACCACCGAGGCCTTCCGCGTGTTGGGCCGCGGAGAAATGCATCTGTCCATTCTGATCGAAACCATGCGCCGCGAAGGCTACGAGTTCCAGGTCAGCACACCCAGGGTGCTCTATAAGACCATCGACGGCCAGCTGCACGAGCCAATGGAGCGTCTGGTTATCGACGTACCCCAGGAGGCCGTGGGCATCGTGATGGAACGCATGGGCGTGCGCAAGGGCGAGCTGCAGCACATGCACCCCCAGGGCGAGCGCATGCGCCTGGAATTCCGCATCCCATCCCGCGGTCTGTTCGGCTATCGCAGCGACTTTTTGACCGACACCCGCGGCGAAGGCATCCTCAACGCGATTTTTGCCGGGTATGAGCCGGTCAAGGGTGACATTCCCCGGCGTGCCACCGGGTCTCTGATCGCCTTCGAAACCGGCGACGCCGTCACATACGGCCTGTTTAACGCCCAAGAGCGCGGCGACCTGTTCATCGGCGCCGGTACGCCGGTGTATGCCGGCATGATCGTGGGAGTTTCTCCCAAGACCGAGGATATCGTCGTCAACGTCTGCAAGAAGAAACACATCACCAACATGCGCGCCGCGGGCTCCGACGACGCGCTGCGCCTGACGCCGCCTAAACGGCTGAGCCTGGAGGAATCTCTGGAGTTCCTTTCCGACGACGAGTTGCTGGAAGTGACCCCCAACACGACCCGCCTGCGCAAGAAGGTGTTGGACCACACGATGCGCATGCGCCTCAACGGACAGCGCAAAGCCGCGCAGCAGGAATAAACATCATTCGGCCCGCCAGCAATGGCGGGTTGTTTTCTACTATGCCCTGTTCGCCTTGACAGTCCGGATATTGCGCGATCATACTATGTCTTGACTGGGTACAAGGAGGAATGAATCATGCTGACAGCGGAAATAGCGAAAGAGATGGCCCGTGCCTTGGGGGCCGATCTGGTGGGCATCGCCAGCGCCGAGCGCTTCGCGCAAGCGCCCAAGGGCTACCACCCCTGCGATGTGCTGCCCGGCTGCCGTTCGGTCGTCGTGATCGCCTGCCGTTTTAACCCGGCAACGCTGGAAGCGGCGTCGGTGAGCCCCTACTGGGTCACCCGCAACTATTGCGCCGACAAAATGAACCGCATGGCGCCGGCGCTGGCCCAGGCGATGATGGACGAAGGCGCGGTTGCCGTGCCCATCGGCAGCAACTATCCCGACGACTTCGACACGCCCACCGGGCGCTATCGCGGCACCATCAGCCACAAGCACGCCGCAGTGCTGGCAGGCCTGGGGCGCATCGGCCGCAACACCTTGTTTGTCAACGAACGTCTGGGCAATATGGTGTGGCTGGCTTCCGTGCTGACCGAGGCCGAGCTGCAGCCCGATCCCTTGGCGGATTATGAAGCGTGCATCCCCGGCTGCCGCCGTTGTGTAGACGCCTGCCCGGCGCATGCACTGGGTGGCGAGTTGATGGATCAGCAGGCTTGCTCCACCCATGCCTTCGGTGCCCGCGACGGCGGTGAGTATCGTATCCATTGCTATGAATGCAGGAAGGTGTGCCCGAATCGTAACGGGATTCGCAAGTAAGGATTTCGCGCTTGCGAGCGCGACCTGCGCATCGCCTCGCCGACATCCAGTCGGCGAGTGCGGCGAAGCCGCACAAGGCGACGCTGGGCTACAGCGCATCCTGCGCCAAGGCCAAAGGTCTCCGATCGCCCTTTGGAAACCTTCGGCCCAATAGTTAAGTTGATAACTAAGGGAACAAGCCTTTTTTTTGGAAAAATAAAGAGTGCCTGATGGATCGTCCGTCAGGCACTCTTGGTTTTGAAAGCTATTCCGCGTTCAGTATGATGATCGCGAAGAACCGCAGCGTCTCGCTGCCGGTGTTGCGCACGCTGTGGGTGCCGCCGCCGCCGGTCATCATCGTGTCGCCGGCGGAAACGGCCTTTACCTCGCCGTTGTCGTCTACCTCGCCGCTGCCGCAGATGAAGTGGAACACCTCGGTCTCCTTGTCGTGGGTGTGGGAGCCGATGGAGCAGCCGCTCTCCAGCTCTATGACCGAACACAGGCGGGTTCCCTTGGGCAGCATGCCCTCGGGCACCAGATTCAGTTTGGATTGTCCGTCACCGCCGCGCATATTCTGGCGCACCTCGGTGTTCAGTTGATTCTCTTTCACCAGCATAAAATGCTCCTCCTATTGCGCGCCCTTCTGATAGACGCGCACATAATCGATCTCATAGCGCTGCGGGAACACGGTCTGTTCGTCCGGATCCCCCGGCCAGTCGCCGCCAACGGCCATGCCCAGCATCACGAAAAACGGCCTGTGCAGCATCTCCATGCCGGGTCGGTCTATGGCGCACTCCAAAAACTGCTGATCATCCACATGCCAGGCCATGCGCTGGGGCGTCCACTCCAGCGAGAACACATGGAAGCCGTCGGCGAATACCCCATGGGGCAGCGTGAAGCGGTGGGGTTCTCCCTGCTGGTCGTTGCTGAAGTGGGCGTAGGGCTCCAGCGTGCCCCAGTGCAGCGTGCCGTAAACGGTGGCGTCGGCCTGCCTGCCCCCGCCCACCATCTCCATGATGTCGATCTC
>JAEZSC010000165.1 GCA_023422005.1 Bacillota bacterium
AACAAACATCCTCGCTTTCCTCGCGTGATAGCGTTATTGTACTATATGGATTTCCAGCGCGCAACAGCATTTTTCCAATTGACAGGCATAGTGCGCTTATTTATAATAATGGAGCGTTGCTTTGCGCGCACGCTTTGTCGTGTCAAAACAACGCCCCATTGATCAAGAACACAGAAAAGGGGAACCCGATATGCTTAGACCCTATCAGCCCAGCAAGCGCCAGCGCAAGAAGGAACACGGCTTCCGCAAGCGTATGGCCACCAAAAACGGCCGCAAGGTGCTCGCCCGCCGCAGGGCCAAGGGCCGCAAAGAGCTCAGCGCTTAAAAGCAGCTTGAGCCTGTTCCGCGACCCCGTTGGCGCGTAGGAGGGAGCCTTTTGCTCAAGCCCAGGTACCGCCTGCGCAAGAACGCGCAGTTCCGCTATGTGTATAACAAAGGCCGCTCCTGCGCCAACCGTACCCTCTCGCTGGTATATGTGAGAACTGGCCCGCCCGGTGTACTGAGGGTGGGTTTTTCAGTAAGCAGAAAAGTTGGCAAGGCCGTGGTGCGCAACCGCATCAAGCGCCTGATGCGGGAAGCCTGCCGCGGCTATCTGGAGTCCATCAAGACAGGGCAGATGATCGTATTTGTAGCGCGACATGACGCCGCAGGGGCCGATCTCGCCACGATACGCGCAGCCATGGGCGCGTTGCTCACCAAAAGCGCACTGCTAAAGGAAGAGAAACGCCCATGAGACGCATTGTGGTGGCTGTGCTGCGCTGGTACAAGCGGCATCTCTCCCCCGCTCTGCCCCCCGCCTGCCGCTATCTGCCCACGTGCAGCGAGTATGCCATGGAGGCCGTGGAGCGTTACGGCACACTGCGCGGCGGATGGCTTGCCTTGAGGCGCGTGCTTCGATGCAACCCGTTCTTTGCCGGGGGATATGACCCGGTGCCAGACCTTCCGGCGCACCGCTGCGCCCACGATCACAAGAAGGAGATCTGACATGTACGATTGGGCCCCCATACGGGCGATCAGCGAGGTTTTCAAATGGCTTCTGGACGGCATCTACATGCTGGTGCCCAGCTACGGCTGGTCCATCATCCTGCTGACCATCCTCTTCCGCGCGCTGCTGCTGCCGCTGGACATCAAGCAGAAGGTGTCCATGAAGAAGATGTCCACGCTGCAGCCCAAGATTGCCGCGATCAACGAGAAGTATAAGAACGACAAGGAAAAGGCCGCCCAGAAGACCATGGAGCTGTACCGCGAGGAAAAGGCCAGCCCCTTCTCCGGCTGCCTGCCTTCGTTGATCCAGCTGCCGCTGTTCTTCGCGTTCTTCGGCGCCCTGCAGATCATCGCCGGGCAGGAAATGTTAGCTATGTTCAATACGATGAAGGACCTGTTGGTGCAATACGGCGACGCCGCCAACATCCCTGCGGATATGTGGCCCAAGATGCAAAGCTGGCTGTGGGTGCACAATATCTGGCAGCCGGACACGGCATTGTTCAGCGTGGTGCCTCAGGGCGGCGCATTCACCTTCATGGGGTTGGATTCGCACATCATCCCCCCCTTCCAGGCGGTGCAGCACTTCAAAGGGTTCAAGGATGTTGTGAACGCTGAAACCTACAACACCGTCATGAAGCCGCTGATGGAGCGCTACTCCACCAACTGGAACGGCTGGTTCATCCTGCCGGTGCTGGCTGGCGTGTCCAGCTTTCTGCAAACGAAAATCACCATGCCGCCGCAGCCGGCCAACCCCGACCCCAAGGCACCGGCCAACCCTTTCAGCAGCAAGACGATGATGTACATCTTCCCGTTGATGTCGGTGTATTTCACCGCCACCAGCAACTCCGTCTTCGCGCTGTACTGGTTCACCAGCAACATTTGCGTCACCGTGACCTACAAGCTGTTTGACCTGTACTGGACGCGCAAGACGAAGCAGAAGGAAGCTGAGGAGGCTGCCCGCCTGGAGCAGCAGAAGAAGGAAGAAGCCGAACGCATTGCCGCCGCCGCGGCCCTCAAGGCCGCCCGCGCCGAAGCCAAAAGCAAACCCAAGGAGGGTAAGAAATAGCCATGAAATCAATTGAGACCGTTGGCAAAACCGCGGAAGACGCCATCGCCGCCGCCCTCAAACAATTGGGAATCCCCCGGGAGAAGGCGCAGATCGACGTTCTGGATGAAGGCAGCCGCGGCATCTTGGGCTTGGGCGCCAAGCTGGCCCGGGTGCGCGTGACCGAGATTGTGACCGTGAGCCCCCAGGTTTCCGTGGCGACGAACTTCCTGACCCGCGTGGCAAGGCTGATGGGTCTGCCGGACCCGGACATCACGATCACCGAATACTCCGACAACCTGGACATCGCCGTGGACGGCGAGAATGTGGGACCCATGATCGGCCACCACGGTGACGCGCTGGACGCGCTGCAGCTGTTGACCGGCCTGGTCGTAAACCCCCAGGGGCATGACAGCGACAAGTACTTCCACGTGTCGTTGGACGTCAGCCACTATCGCGCCCGCCGCGAGGAGACGTTGACCCGCCTGGCCCACCGCCTGGCCGAGAAGGCAGTGCAAACCGGTGAAAAGCAAGCGCTGGAACCCATGAATTCCTACGAGCGCCGCGTGATCCACACCGCGCTGCATGATTTCCCCGGTGTTGTGACCTACAGCGAAGGCGACGACCCATACCGCCACGTGATTATCTCCGCCGAAGACTAACGTTTCGCTTTCGGTGCTGTTGCGCCTCAGCGATTCAGACGACTTGTCAAATGTATTCCCCATCGCCCGGCGATAACAGTCGCCGGGCGATCTCTTTACAACAATACTCACTCTGCGTTATAAAGAACGTGCGCACCTGCGGGTGAGATCTTTTCACCGATACTCCCTTAGCTCTTGTTTCCTCCGCCGAGTTATTCGGCGTTCGGTATCATGCTTCGCGGCCATATTCAGCAGGAAGGAGCTTTAGTCATGGAGAACAGGCAGCCTTCCCCCGAATCCATTGCCCAGTATTCCACAACCGACCGCCTGAGCGCCCGCATCGCGCTGCACCGGGATTATTCCACGGCGGCGCAGAGCTGGCACCGGTGGCTCTTTGACCAGCTGGACTTCCCCGATGGCGCACGAGTGCTGGACGCCGGCTGCGGCACCGGCGAGCTGTGGCGCGCCAACCGCGACCGCCTGTGCGGATGGTTCGTGACACTCAGCGACCAGTCAGCAGCCATGGGCAGCGGCGCCGCCCAGGCGCTGAGCTCCGCCGGCAGCTTCACAGCCCACGAGGGCGACGTGCAGGCGCTGGATTTCGCCGATGCGTCCTTTGACGGCACACTGGCCTGCCACATGCTCTATCATGTGCCAGACATCGCCCAGGGGCTGCGGGAGCTGCGACGGGTGCTGCGGCCCGACGGCACATTTTATGTCACGACAAACAGCCGTGAAAATATGCGGGCGCTGCTAGACCTGATCCGTGAGCTGGACCCCGGCGTGGACACGACCCACAGCGGCTACCGCTTCACGCTGGAGAACGGCGAGCCGATGCTGCGCCAGGCCTTCGGTGTTTGCGAGCTGCGCATCTTCGACGACAGCCTGCAGGTGACCAAAGCGCAGCCGCTGATGGATTACATCCTGAGCATGGCGCTGTCCTTCCGTCGGCTCAGGACCGCCGACGGTCAGACCGCCGCGCTGGCAGAGATCCAGCGGCGCATCGACACCGAAGGCCCCATCGTCATCAGTAAGCGCGCAGGTGTGTTCGTGTGCCGGTGAGCGCTAAACAGTATTACGTCCACCAGTCTCTTATCGAGGATATCCCACATATACTGCATCATCCAGCTAACTGAGGCGATGAAAATGGATATCCAGCAATATGGGCTTTTCGCAGCTCCCGCGCCATGCATGAGTGCCGCGCAGATGGCGCTGCACAGCCAGTGGCGCTCCCTGTGGGAACAACACGTGGCGTGGACCCGCATGACGATCATAGCCGCCGCGCACGACCTGCCCGACCTGCAGCAGACCGCCGCTCGCCTGCTACAGAATGCCAACGACATGGGCGCACTGATGCGCACCTATTATGGCGACGCCGTTGGCGCGCAATTCGCAGCGCTGATACGTGACCATCTGCTCATCGCGATCAATCTGGTCAACGCGGCCAAGGCCGGCGACACAGCCGCCGCGGCACAGGCTGAGAAGCTTTGGTATGCCAACGCCGACAGCATCGCCGCCTTTTTGGCGTCGGCCAACCCCTATCTGCCCGCCGATGCGCTGCGTGCCATGCTCCATGAGCATCTGGCGCTGACCAAAGGCGAAGCTGTCGCCATCCTGACCGGCGACGCCCAGCGCTCCATCATGCTCTATGACCAGATCGAACGGCAGGCGCTGTCCATGGCCGACGCGCTGTCCGCAGCCATGGTGAGACAGTTTCATCTTTAAGGGGTAAACAGCTGTTTGCCATGGCGCAGGGCGGCCCGGTTGTGGTAGACTATGGGCGAATCCGATGCCAGGAGGAACCCATGGCCCGATCGACCCAAACCCTGACGCTGATGGTGGACAACGAGTTCGGCGTGTTGACCCGCATCACGGCGCTGGTGCGCCGCGAAGGCTGGAACATCAAAAGCCTGGCCGTAGCCGAGACCGAAAACCCCGCCGTCAGCAGCCTGACGCTGAGCGTGGAGTGCGTGGCCAGCACGTTTGCCCACGTGACCGCCCGGCTGGGACGGCTGGCCTGCGTGCGGGCCTTGAGCGTATATACCCCCGCCACCCACACCGGCCGCGAACTGCTGCTGGCCCGGGTGGCCTGCGACGCAGCGGCGCTGGCGCAGGCAGCCCAGCGCCTGGGCGCGCGGATGCTGCCCGGCGGCGTGCTGGAGGCCGCCGGCGCGCCTGGTGAGATCGACGCGCTGCTGACCGAGCTTCGGGCCCTGGGGCCTGTGGACGCCGCCCGCAGCGGCATTGTGACGCTGGAGAACACGGAGGGCGACGCGCAATGAGCGACAAGACGGTGTTCCGCATACTGACAATCAACCCCGGCTCCACCAGTACCAAGGTGGCCGTGTATGAAAATGAGACGCTGCTGGTGGAGGACGTGGCCCGCCACAGCCGTGAGGAGCTGGCCGGCTGCGAATCCATCCTGGAGCAAAAGCCCATCCGCCTGCGGCTGGTGCTGAGCATGCTGCAGGAAAAGGGCATCGCCATCGGCTCGCTGGACGCCGTGGTGGGCCGAGGCGGCCTCATAGAGCCCATCGACAGCGGCACCTATACGATCAACGAACGCATGAAGCGCGACCTGGTGGCTTCCACCGCCGCCGTGCACGCCTCGGCGCTGGGCGGCATCATGGCCGAGGAGATCGGCCGCGAAGCCGGCATCCCAAGCTTCGTCGTGGACCCCATCGTCGTGGACGAGATGGACCAATACGCCAGGCTGACCGGCTTTCCGGGCATCGAGCGCCGCAGCGTGTTCCATGCTCTCAACCAGAAGGCCATCGCCCGGCGCTGCGCCGCGGAGATGGGCACCGTGTATGAGAACGGCCGCTTTGTCGTGGCCCACATGGGCGGCGGCATCACCGTGGGCGCCCACCGCTACGGCCGCGTCATCGACGTGAACGACGCGCTGGATGGCGAAGGCCCCTTCACGCCGGAGCGCACCGGCGGCATCCCGGCAGCCTCGCTGATCCGCCTGTGCTTTTCCGGCGCCTACACCGAGCGCGAGCTGCTGGAGAAGGTCACCAAGGCCGGCGGCATGACCGCCTATTTGGGCACCAACGACCTGCGCAAGTGCGAGCGGCTCATCAAGGAAGGCGACGAATACGCGGCACTGGTGCTGGAATCCATGGCCTATCAGGTCAGCAAGGAGATCGGCGCCATGGTGGCCGCGCTGGAAGGCCGCGTGGATGCCATCATACTGACCGGCGGCCTGGCCTACAGCAACCGTTTCACCGGCGCCATCAAGCAGCGCGTGGGCCTGATCGCGAAGGTCCTGGTGTACCCCGGCGAGGACGAGATGCGCGCGCTGGCCGAGGGGGCGCTGCGCGTGCTGCGGGGCCAGGAGAAGGCCATCGAATACTGATCCATCGATATACACAAAAGCCAAGGAAGTCCAACGATTTCCTTGGCTTTTGATTTGACGTGGCATGCCTGAAAAGATGTCTTATAGATCGATCGTCAGCAGGATGGAATTGTCCTCCAGCACCGCTTCTTCGGCAACCCTCATGTTGTTTTGCGCCAAGCTCTCCATCAGCTTGTTATAGGTGAATGACTGCACATTTTGCCGATACTCCCGGTCAAAACACGCCATCTCTTCAAAGAACTGTTCCACGTTTTCTACCCCCTTCACCGTTACAAAGAACGGCTCGCCGGCGGCATTCCTCGCGTATTCCAGCTGCGTGCTGCCCGCCGAACAGACGAGTTTGTTTTCGGAAACGATCTCCACGGTCAGCCCATGCTCCCGCAAGGTCTTCTCCAAAAGGACAACGTCGGTGAAGATGGATTCCATGGGCGGCAATTCTGCACTTTGGCTTTTTTGATACAGCTCGCGAAGGTGATCCAAGTGCCGGGCATGGGCTTCGGCGGCCACAGCGTAAATCGCTTTGGAGCCGACCATTCCCACCAGCACACCCACAGAGGCCGCCGTTGCCGTAACCGTCGCCGTGGACACCGTGGAACCTAGAGCAATTGCCACCGGAATCAGCAAAAGTGAGATTGACATCAACAAACCTCCTAGAAGTCAATGGTCCTGCCGCCGCGGCTTTGCGCAATATCGGTGTCAACATTACCGTCCGAACCGGCATAGGCCGCCAAGTCCTCCTTGGTGGTGGCAGCCACGGCCCTGACGTTGGCCCATTCGCGCAGCGCCCGGATCTGTTCCCCTTGCGTCACCGACAGCGGCACCATATTCGAAATAACGTCTTTTAAATCACTTATCAACAGCTCTCTGCCATGGAAAAACGCCTCATACAGCGCGGAGATGACGACCTGTTCAATCTCTGCGCCGACAAATCCTTCGGTCCTGTCGGCCAGTTCATTGAGAAGGGTTTCGGAAATCTGCCCGTCCACTATAACATTTTTAGCAATATCCTTATCCTTCAGCCGCTTTTTCAGGTGCACCGCAAAGATGTCTCTGCGTTCCTTGCGCGTGGGCAAATCTACAAAGAAGATTTCATCAAACCGTCCTTTGCGCAGCAGTTCCGGCGGAAGATTGGATATGTTGTTCGCCGTGGCGATCACAAACACCGGAGCGGTTTTGTCCTGCATCCAGGTCAGGAAAGTGCCAAAAATGCGGGCGCCGGTACCGCTGTCACCGATGCTGTTCGAACCGCTGAGTCCCTTTTCGATCTCATCCACCCACAGGATGGACGGCGCCACCGCTTCTGCGGTATGGATCGCTCTGCGCATGTTTTCCTCTGAGCTGCCCACAATGCCGCTGAAAATCTTCCCCATGTCCAGCTTTAGAAGGGGCAGCTGCCAGATGGCGCTCATGGCTTTGGCCGTCAGGCTTTTCCCGCAGCCGGGCACGCCGGTGATCAGCACGCCCTTGGGCGCGGGGATGTTGTACTTTTTGGCCGCATCCAGCCAGGTGTTCTTGCGTTTCTGCAGCCAGCGTTTCAGGTTTTCCAGGCCTCCGATGTCTTCCAGGTTCAGATCGCTTTTGACGAATTCCAGAATGCCGGTCTTTCGGATAACCTGATTCTTCTCCTCGAATATAATCGAGATATCCTCCAGGCTCATCTGCCCGCCTTCTACCATAGCGCGGGCAAAGGCGTTTTCCGCCTCTTGCAGGGTCAGGCCCAGCGCTGCTTTGGAGAGCTTTTCCTTATCCTCTTCCGACAAGCGGTTTGCCACCAGCGTGTTGTTGGCAAGCATTTCGTCTATCTTGCACGTCATTTCATCCACGGAAGGCATCGGGAATTCAAACACGGAGATTTCCTTCTGCATATCTTCGGGTATCAGCAACTGAGGAGAGATGAAGATCACGTTCTTTTTCAGTTGCCCGTTTTTCAAAGCGCCGAGAATATCCCGCAGTTTGCGGATGATACCATATTCAATTGGTCTGTTTTTCACGCCGAAGTAGACATGGAAATCCTTGAGGATGAAAACCGCGTTTTCATTGACGACCTGCATGAAGTTGATCGCGCTGATGGGATCGCTCGTCGACTTCGCCTGTACGCCATTCTCATCGACAAAGCCGTCTATCTGCGTCCAGGTGAAAATCTTCCGAACGGTTTTGATGATAGCAGGGTCATGAACGATGGACTCGATCATGGAAATCGCGCGATCCTCTTCCCAGGTTGGAATGTAGATAAACGGAAACCGGGCTTTTAACAGCTCAGCAAATTTTAAAAATGACGCATATCGTGTTTCCATGCCGTAACCTCCGTCATAAAAGCTTCTTTAGCCGTCCAAAATCCCCCATGCCGTTTAAAAATGCTTTCCCATCGGGGGAAAGCCTTACCTCGATCTGGTTGCGGATGTTTTCCAAATCCCTTGCACTGTATTTGCCGGTTAAAAAACGGTACTGCTGATTGGAAGAACCGACCCAGGGACGGCTCAAATCAAACATCGCTTGTACAAACGGACCATCAATCAAGAGGTCCGTATGCCTGAGAAGACTTTGGACGCTTTTATCCTCCTTTTCGAGCAACTCTTCATAGGTAAAGCCGGTAAAAACCACAACTGAAAGA
This sequence comes from Bacillota bacterium, assembly GCA_023422005.1. GTDB lineage: Bacteria > Bacillota > Clostridia > Christensenellales > UMGS416 > JAEYRA01. The sequence goes on from JAEZSC010000165.1 coordinate 8,640, forward strand.
CCCATGACTTTTACTTTTTGCGCCAATTCACCCACCGCGGCAGCCTGCTCAAAGGGTTCTCCACCCAAAAAGGTAATGCCCTCAACATCGCCGGCGCTTATGACGCACTGCAGAATCTCCCCGGTTTGCATCAGGAATCCCGCTTCGTGGGGCCATGTCTCTGCAGCCATGCAGCCTTTGCAATGGCGGCTGCAACCCTGCACCCACAAGCAAAACCTTAGCCCCGGCCCTGCCATTTTAGTTTGCGGCAGGATGCGGTACACCCGTATGTCCATCAGACATCCACAATCCTTGCGGTATTGTCCTCGGTCTTGGGCTGCGTCGCCGGCGGCGAGGCAAAGGCACGATTGCGAATCTGTGCAGCGAAGTGAGGCATCAGCTGCAATCGAGCGCAAAAATCATCCACCGAGGCAAACCAGCCGGTTTGGTTGCGCAGATCCACAGCGCGTTTTGCCAACGCAACGCCCACGCCGGGCAGCGCCGCCAGCTGCTGTTCCGAGGCGATGTTCAAATCCAGCATCGCCTGTGGTGGCGACGTCGGTTGGCCCATGGGTTGCGATGGACGCGGCTGCGTGTGCGGCGCAACGGGTTGACGGATATTGCCGCCGAAATACTCATTGCGTATTTCGCTTCGATACGCGTCTCTGGTGGCTTTCTGCAAATCCAAGACCGCTTCCAGACGAAGCAAATACTCCTTGCGAGACAAAAAAGAATGCAGAATTGCGGCAGACCAGCCGATAAAAACCAGTGTAACGGCTATGGCGCCAAGCATTTCATTGAACTGCCCGAGCCAACCCAAATTGAAAAACAATACAAAATCGACCAGAAGATATATACAGCCAGACACGATCCATTTCCTTTTACCGGTGCGTCCCCCAATCCAAAAAAAACCCACACAATTAAGCAGCAGCGTAAACGACCACAGGATCCAAAAAGAGTTCAGAAATTCCCACAGCTTGCCCCGGTTTGTGATGCTCATGGCTGCACCTTTTCATCCAACTGCACCTCAGCGGCAATGTTTTCGTTTTGCTGCTGGGTCTCGGATTGATGATATTCCGCCGTATAAGCGCTTTCTATCGCCCTGGCATGCAGCAGTTTCTCCAGGACGACTATATAATCAGTGCATTTGCTTCCTTTGATGCCCAGCGTTTTCCCTTCAATTTTACCGTCGGGATATATCCGTATCTGCAATTGCTTTTTCACGGGCACACCTGAAATTCAGTTGATATTTTGATTGTAACATAAAGACACCAAATATATAATCCTTACACTTGCACATCCCGCTCAGCTATGCTATCCTCAAACATATGATGTTTGATCTATAGTTGGTGAGTACATGGACAATCTCTTCACTTCCCCTCCCCGCGAATCCTCGGTGGATACCGTCATCAACCGCATCAAGACGCTGCTACTGGAACGCAAGCTGCACCCCGGCGATCTGCTGCCGCCGGAGCACGAGCTGGCCGAAGGGATGGGCGTCAGCCGCGGTACCATCCGAGAGGCCATGAAGATTCTCTCGGCCCTGGGCATTGTGGAGGTCAAGCGCGGCAACGGCACCTATGTGTCCACGACACCCACGACGGCGGCCTTCGACCCGCTGCTGTATCAGCTGATGCTCAGCGATGCCGACCATCGCCAGATGGCGGAGTTCCGCCAGATGATGGAGATGGGCATCGTGGGCCTGGCCGTGGAGCACGCAACCGACGAGGATCTGGCCGCGCTGGAGGACGCCTGCCGCCGCATGGCAGAGATATCCGGCGCCGGCGCGGACGCCGTGGCCGCCGATCTGGATTTCCACCGGGCTCTGGGCCGCGCCTGCGGCAACGTGCTGGCCGAGAAGGTCTATTGCTTCATGCTGGATCTGTTCCAGCCGCACATTGCCGCTACCTACACTGCGAACCACAACAGTGACGCTGCGCTGGGCATCCACGAGGCCATACTGGAGGGCCTGAGGCGGCGCGACCGGGCTGCCGCGCTGGATGCCACGCGGGTATCCATAGAGGCCTGGAGCCACCGCTCCGGCGGGGAGGACGCACAATGAAGCTGGGCATCGGCAGTTATACATACACATGGGCCGTGGGTGTGCCGGGCTATGAAGCGCCGGCACGGCCGCTGGACGCCGCGGGGCTGGTGCGGCTGGCCGCGGACTTGGGCGTGGCCGTGGTGCAGATTTGCGACAACCTGCCGCTGGACGGCCTGAGCACGGCCGAACTGGCTGAGCTGGCCAATTTGGCACGGGAACTGGGCGTGACGCTGGAACTGGGCACCCGCAGTTCCACGCCGGGCAACCTGCGCCGTCACATCGCCATCGCCCAGGCGCTGGGCTGCACACTGCTGCGCACGCTGCTGTTGGAGGATGGCCGTGAGATCGGCATCAGCCGCGGCTATGATCTGCTGGCGCAGGTGCTGCCCGATCTGCGCAGCGCTGGCGTCACGCTGGCCATAGAGAACCACGACGGCCACAGGGTGGCTGAACTGGCGGAGCTCATCGCTCGGCTGGATACACCCGATGTGGGCATCTGCCTGGATACCGTCAACAGCTTCGGCGCTTTAGAAGCGCCGGACACCGTGATCGACACGCTGGCCCCCCTCACGGTGAACCTGCATGTCAAGGATTTCGTCATTGAGCGGCTGGACCACAAGATGGGCTTTCAGATTCGCGGCTGCCCTGCGGGCCAGGGCCGGCTGGAAGTGCCGGCTCTTCTGCACCGCCTGCGCTCCCTGGGCCGGGACCCCAACGTGATCCTGGAACTGTGGACGCCGTGGCAGGGGGCGTTGGCGCACACCATGGCGCTGGAAAACGCCTGGGCTCAAGAGAGCTTAACCTTTCTGAAGCAGGCTGTGCTGGAGGTGCCCTGACATGCGCGTACTCATCATCGGCGGCACTGGGCTCATCAGCTCTGCCATTGTGCCGCTGCTGGTGGATCGGGGCGATGAGGTGACGCTGGTCAACCGCCACGGCTCCTCCCTCATCACCGGCGTGCGGGCCATCCTCGGCGACCGCTGCGACGTGGGCTTTGAGGCCCTGCTGGCAGCGCTGCCCACCTTTGACGTGATAGTGGACATGGTGGGCTATGAGCCGGCCGACGGCGAGCAGCTGGCCCGGCTGGGCGGCCGCTGCGGCCAGGTCGTGTTCTGCTCCACGGTGGATGTATACCCCAAGCCGGCCCCGGGCTTTTACCCGGTGCGCTCCGACGACCCGCTGGGCGCGGACCCGGCCTTCCAGTACGCGTGGAAGAAGGTGCGCATTGAAGAACAACTGTGGCGTGCCTACGGTGACGGGCGACTGGCCCTTACGGTGCTGCGACCCGGCCACACCTATGGCGAGGGCCACGGCCTCGTGCATCCCTTCGGCGGCAGCATCGATTGCCTGCGCCGCATCCGCAGCGGCCTGCCGCTGATTGTACACGGCGACGGCAGCTCGCTGTGGAGCGCCTGCCACCGCGACGACGTGGCCCTGGCCTTCGCCGGCGCCATCGGCAACCCAGCCGCCCTGGGCCGTGCCTACAACGTGACCGGCGACCAGTGCATGACGTGGAATCAGTATTGGCAATTGGCGGCCCAAGCGCTGGGCCGCCCGTGTCCGGAGCTCGTGCACATCCCCACACAATCGCTATACCGCTTGAATCCGCAGCGAGCGGCGTGGATACTGTGGAACTTCATGCACGACAACGTGTTCGACAACAGCTCGGCCAAGCGCGACCTGGGCTTTTCTCAGAGCATCGGCTGGGTGCAGGGCGTAGCGCGCGTGGAGCAATGGCTGCAGGAGCATGACATCACCGAGGACCCGGCGCAGTTCGCCTATTACGACCAAGCCATCGCCCGGTGGAGAGCAGCCGAAAAGACCTTTCTCTCGTAGTTACCTAAGTTTTGTTCCAAAAGGAGGAAACCTATGTCTCAACCTTTACGGGTAGCCGTGCTGGGCTGCGGCTACTGGTCCGGGTTCCAAATCCCCGCTTGGCAGAGCCTGGGCGTGCAGGTCGTAGGCTGCTGGAACCGCACCCGCACCCGCGCCGATGCCGCCGCCGCCAAATGGGGTATCCCCCGGGTTTTCAATACGCCGGAGGAACTCTTCGCCTGGGGGCAGTTCGACATCGCCGATATCATCGCCGATGTGGACGCCCACGAGAGCCTGACGCTGATGGCCGCAGCCCACCACAAGGACGTCATCTGCCAGAAACCCATGAGCGCCACGCTGGAGTCCTGCGAGCGCATGGTGCGCACCTGTCGCCAAGCCGGCGTGTGGTATGCCGTGCATGAGAACTTCCGCTGGCAGCCACCGCTTTCCGCCGTGAGCCGAGTGTTGGATGAGGGCACGCTGGGGCGCATCCTGCGGGCCCATGTGGCGCTGAAGTCCCCCGACCGCGACATCATGACCAAACAGCCGGCGCTGACCCGCATGGACCACATGGCACTGCGGGACATGGGGCCGCACATCTTCGACGTGGTGCGCCGCTGGTTCGGCGAGGCCAGGGCTCTCTATTCGCTGCCCGTATCCAGCTATGCGGAAATCCCCGTGCAGGATACCGCCATGACGCTGCTGGACATGGCCGGCGGTTTCCCGGTGCAGGCAGACCTGTGCCACCGGTGGGAATACCGCATGTTCGCCGAGGGCGAAGACGGCACGCTGCTGCTGGACAGCGACAACGTGCTGCACATCCACGACGCAGCGGGCCGGCGCAGCGTGGACACCAAGACATGGCAGTATCTGCCCTACATCCCCCAAGACGATTGGGCGGTGCACGGCGGCCATGTGTTCGCCAGCATCCCCGCGTGCCTGCGGGAGCTTAAGGAAAGCTACGTGGCAGGCCGGCCCTCGGCCACATCCGGCCAGGACAACCTGGAATCCGTGCGGCTGGTGTTCGCGGCCATCCGCTCTTGGGATGAAAACCGCTCGGTCAAAATAGACGAAATGAGGAGTGCCACATGAAGCTGCAAGTAACCCCGTGCCGCCGCTACCTGATGTGCGAGGACGGCTCGCCGTTCTTCTTCCTGGGTGACACCGCCTGGGAGCTGTTCCACCGGCTGGACCGCGAGGAAGTGGACCATTACCTGAGCAACCGCGCCCGCCAGGGCTTCACGGTGATACAGGCCGTGGCGCTGGCCGAGTTCGAAGGCCTGACCGTACCCAACTCCTACGGCCGCCTGCCACTAAAGCAAACCGACGGGCAATACGACCCCACCCAGCCGGATACCGACGGCGAGTACAGCTACTGGGACCATGTGGACTATGCCGTGCGCAAGGCCGCCGAGCACGGCCTCGTCATAGGCCTGCTGCCCACCTGGGGCGACAAATATAACCAGGCCTGGGGCAAGGGTCCGGAGGTCTTCACGCCGGAGAACGCCCGCATTTATGGCCGCTGGATCGCAACACGCTACCGCGACAGCGAGAACATCCTGTGGATCATGGGTGGCGACCGGCCGCTTACGACCGATGTGCACCGCGCCATCGTGCGCGCCATGGCCGAGGGCATCCGTGAGGTGGATTCTGACCATCTGATCACCTTTCACCCCTGCGGTGAGCAGAGCTCCTATGACCATGTGGGAGGCGAAGCATGGCTGGACTTCCACATGTTGCAAACCGGCCACGCGGTGGGCCACTACGACTGCTGGCGCGCGCTGCGCCGCACGCTGGATCTGGATCACAGCCGCCCGGCGTTGGATGGTGAGCCTCGCTATGAGGACCACCCGGCCTGCTTCAACACGAGTTACGGCGTGATGTGGGACGCCGCCGACACCCGCAACAGTGCCTATTGGGATGTGTTGGAGGGCGCCTGCGGCCACACCTACGGCAACCACTGCATCTGGAGCTTCAACAAGGAACCCGTGGACTATTTCCGTTATCACTGGACCGAGGCCTTGACCCACGAAGGCGCCGAAACCATGGGCTTCGTGCGCAAGCTCGTGGAATCCCGCCTTTACTTCGAGCGGCGGCCCGCACCGGACCTCGTGCACGACGATGGCGACCTGCTCAACCACACGCCGGCCTGCAGAGGCGAGCGCTATGCCTTTATCTACAGCCCTCAAGGGCTGCCATTGAAAGTCAACCTGGGCATTCTGCCAGGCCGACTGATATTGGTCAGTTGGTACAACCCGCGCACCGGCGAGGAAAAACTCCAGACTCTGCTGCCCAACCGAGGCGCCGTCACACTGGTTCCCCCCACCAGCGGCCGCGGGCAGGACTGGGTGCTGATACTGGACGGCAAGGACTAACAAGGAGGCACATATGGAAAAGAAGCTGATCGCACTGGTGGGAGCCGGCGGCAAGATGGGCCGGCGCATTCTCCCCAATTTACAGAAGTTTGGCTACGACTTTGTGGCCTGCGAGAAGGATGAGGCGGGCCTGCAGACACTGCAGGGCCTGGGCCTTCGGGCACTTCCCACCGAGGAGGCCGTCGCCATCGCCGACATCGTCGTGTTCGCGCTGCCCGACGCCGCGCTGCCCTCCTTAAGCCACAAACTGGTGCCGCTGATGAAGGCCGGCGCCACAGCCATCACGCTGGACCCCGCCGCCGCCCATGCCGGACAGCTGACCACGCGGCCGGATTGCGCCTTCGTGGTGACCCACCCTTGCCACCCGCCGCTGTTCGGCGAGCGGGACACGCCTGAAGAAAAGGCCGATCTGTTCGGTGGCACCGCCGCCAAGCAGGATATCGTGATCGCGCTGATGCAGGGCTCAGAAGATCAATATGCCGAGGCCGAGTTGCTTTGCCGGCACATGTTCAACCCCGTGGAGCAGTGCCACCGCATCACCGTGGAGCAGATGGCCATACTGGAGCCTGCCGCCGCCGAGGTCGTGATCGCCATGTGCGCCACGATCATGAAGGAGGCGCTGGACGAGG
>JAEZSC010000127.1 GCA_023422005.1 Bacillota bacterium
TGCAGCGTATGCGCCACCCGGTGGGAGAAAGTCGCCGGCGTGGGCCCAAAGATATCGGGATACCGTTTGTTTCTCATCTGGCTCATGCCTGTTCCTCCGTTTGCATCCGTCCGGCCAGCTTGGCCCGAGCGCGGGACAACCGGCTTTTAACCGTGCCCACAGGCACTCCCAGCGCGCGCGCCGCCTCCTCCAAAGAGAAGCCCTCCACATACACGATCACGACCGCCAGGCGCAGCCTCTCCGGCAGCGCCTGTATGGCGTCACGCAGGTCCAGCGTGGTGTCGGCGTCGGTGCTCACGGCGCGGTCCGCCGCCTGCAGCGGTAGCGCGCTGCGATAGCGCCGGCACAGCGTGTAGCATTCGTTGAGCACGATGCGCACCAGCCACGTGCGGAAATACTCCGGCCGGCGCAGGCTGCCCACGCCCCGCCAGGCCTTGAGCAGCGCCTCCTGCACGGCGTCGGCGCAATCCTCGTCGCTGCGCAGCACCGTGCGCGACACGCGGTAGAGCGTGCGCTCGCAACTGTGCACCAGACGGCCGAAGGCTTGCGCATCGCCTCGGGCAGCCAGCACAACGTCATCGTCGTGCCGGACCCTTTCGGCGGTTTCCTCGGTCATACGGGCTCTCCTTTTTGTCGGGATGCATCCGTCCGGACGTTAGATGGTAAAAGTTGAGAAACAGTTTCATACCCATCGAAACGATGATAAGAGGACGTACAGGCATGCCCCCCCCTGCACCGGTTCGTCAGCCTTCGTAGGCTTCTTTGAAGACCCGCAGGATGTTTTCCTTCTGCGGCACACCCTCGTGCATTTTGACGCCTCCCACATAGAATGTGGGCACAAAATAATAGTCATAGCGCGCGGCCACGGCGGGTTCGCGGTTTTCGTCGATGATCTCCAGCTCCACGGCCTTGTACTCGGGGTGTTCATAAAAGACCTCGTCCATCCAGCGATGGGTGTTTCTGCAATAGGGGCAGGACGCCATCGTGAACATCAGCACCTTTTTCATGGATTCCTCCTGTGTTAGCCGGTTTTGCTTATTATACTACAAGCCCGGTGATATAAATATCCTGACGGGGGCGGCAATCTCCCGTCTGTTCAAGCTTTTTTCGAATGTTAAAGCTAACCCATATTGACTGCGAAAATAACATTGCGTTAAAATGAACGCAGTTCATTAAGGGGAGCCTGGATGCCTAAACTATTGCCCGACAACATCAAGGAGCAGATCCTGTCTGCCACCCGCCGGTTGGTGATTGAACGCGGCTATAACAAGGTCACCATCCGGGACATCGCCAACGAGTGCGGGATCGCCACCGGTACCTTCTACAACTATTTCCACTCCAAGCGGGAGGTTCTCTCCGCGCTGCTCTCGGACGACTGGGACAAAATGCAGCGGTACATGCGGTCTCGCATCGTGAACACGGATCTCACGCCGATATGCCAGCTGGAGGGCATTTTTAACGATTTAAAGGCGATGATGCGCTCCATTCACCAACTGTGGGCCCTTGGGTTTCCGGATGATTTTGCGACCGAGTCCATGAACCGGATGGCGCATATAAAAAAGCAGCTGCGCGACGACCTTGCCGAAACCATCGGCAACATCCTTCATGGCCATGTGGACCCGTCCAGCGAAGCGTTTTTGGCGGGGTTTATCGCCCGGGCATTTTTCTCGTACACCTATGAAGAGAGTTCGGATTTTTATGATTTGAAATATGTGCTGGAGAGACTAATCGATTAATTTTAGAATAATATGAACAATGTTCATTTTGCTTGAAGGAGGATTATCGTATGGGAGACAGGTACAAAAAACGTTTGGGTTGGGTGATGGCTGTATACTTGCTCGGTATTTTTATCGGCGCCATCGATACCGGAATACTGACACCTGCGCGAACGGTCGTGCAACACGCACTCAACGTCGATGAAAAAACGGGCATCTGGATGATTACGGCGTTTACGCTCGCCTATGCCTGTGCAATGCCCATTCTTGGCAAGTTAGCCGACCGTATGGGTCGAAAGCGCGTCTATATGATCGCCATCGCCTTTTTCGGCACCGGATCGCTCATCTGCGGTTTGTCCAACTTTGCCCACAGTTTCACCCTACTCATTGTTGGCCGGGTGATTCAGGCCATTGGCGGCGGTGGAATCGTTCCGCTCGCCACGGCGGAGTTTGGCACCGGTTTTCCGGAAGAAAAGCGCGGCATGGCACTGGGTCTTGTCGGCGGTGTGTATGGCATTGCGAACATTTTGGGCGCTACGCTGGGCAGCGCCATCCTTGACCTCGTGGGAACGCAGAACTGGCATTGGCTGTTCTTCATCAATCTGCCCATATGCGTCTTTGTGGTTGTGGCCGGCGTCATCACGCTGCCAAAGAGCGAAAAGCGGCCCGCACAGCGTATCGATCTCCTGGGTACTTTTGTACTTGTCGCGATGATATTGTCACTGCTGTACGGTCTCAACAATCTGGACTTTTTTGACTTCAATACAACCATCGCCCAGACAAACGTTTACCCCTTCCTTCTCGCCTTTGTGGCGCTTGCACCGCTGTTTTGGCTGGTGGAAAGGCGCGCGTCCGACCCAGTGCTCAACATCGGCTATTTTAAAAGCAGGCGGGTCGTCATCATTTTCGTTCTGGCGGTTATCGTGGGAGTGTGCTTAATGGGCATGGTGTTCGTCCCACAGTTCGCCGAGAACGCGCTGAAGGCCCGCGCCGGTTCCGGTGGGTACTATGTCACCATCCTGGGCCTCTTCGCTGGCATCGGTGCCCCCTTGAGCGGGCGCCTGGTCGATAAATTCGGCCCAAAAAAGATCCTGTTCCTGGGGTTTGGCATCTCCCTTGTGGGGGCTTTATACCTTGCGCTGTACGCTACCCTCCATGCCAGCCTTGCCAGTGTCATACTCAGTCTTGTGTTGATGGGTTCCGGTTTAGGCTTTGTGATGGGCACACCGCTCAATTACATGATGCTGGCCAATGCTCCCAAAGAGGAATCCAACTCAGCGCTCTCGGCGCTTTCACTCATGCGTTCCATCGGCACCACGGTCGGCCCCATACTTATGATCGGCTTTCTTGCGCAAGCAGGTACTGCCGCCCAGGATGACATCATGGCGCTCCTCCCTCCCGTATCCTCCATACAAATTACGGCGGATGAAGGGCTGACCGACGGCATCAAAGCTGACTTGAACGCGATTAAGGGCGACATGGCGTTAACGGACACACTCAAGGCTTCCCTCCTCAAGCAGATCGACAATTTGGAGGAGCAAAACAAATTACTCACGGCGGCGGACGAGAAGACCCGTGCGGCTTATGCCGAGATCAAAAACGACCCCGTTTTCGCTGACAGGCTGGATGAGATGAATTTTTCCATGCCCGAGAAAATGGATACGCCGGACTTTGCGAGCATTCGCGAGAAGCTCACCCAAAACAGCGAAATGAGCGCAAGCGATATCGATGAATATCTGGAAATGCTGGACTTCCAAAACACCGGCGAGATGAGTTTTGACATGTCGGACGATGCCTCGCTGCCAGACGATGTGGTGCAGCGCCTGCAGTCCTCGGATGTCAACACCATTACCAGCGATATCGTTTATCTGGTCCAAAAGATGTTTGAGCTGCACACCCCGTCTGTAATTGAGGACATCCAGAGCGGAATCGGCGACGGCATCTCCGGCATTGGCGATGGGATTTCCGGCCTGTCCGACGCGTCCGGCGGCATTGCTACCGGTGTCAGCGGGCTCAGCAGCGCAGTCAATGGCGTCGGTACCGGCATCGGTGGCGTACAGAAGGGGCTCGACGGCATGAACAAGGGGATGGCCGGAATGAATGACGCCATCCGAGGCATGAACGAGGGCATCAAAGGCATCAGCAGCGGCATCAGCCAGATGAATCAGGCGCTGGGTGGTATCGAATCGGGCATCGCGGGGATGAAACAAGGACTCAAAAAACTGGATGCGCAGATTGCCGCTAAACAGGCTGAGCTGGATGCTTCCATCGCCGCGGGCGACCCGCCCTCTGTATGGGGCGCGCTGCAGGGGCAGCTGACAGGGCTCAAAGCCGCGCGCAAGAGTCTGGCCGCACAACTCAAGGATGCCCAAAGCCAGAAAGCCGGCTTGAGCGCGCAGCTTAAAAAGATGAAGGACAAGCTTTCCACCACGAAAGAGTCTCTGAGCAAAACGCAGGCAGCGCAAAAGAAGCTGTCCGCATTGATGGGCGACGTACAAAACGAGAAAGAACTGATGGTCGCCACGCAGGTTGGTTTGAAGGAGGCATCCGCCTCCATGCAGGAGATGGGCGACGCGCTGAGCCGGATGTCGGCTGGAATGTCCGATACGCAAAGCCGTTTGACCCGCCTGCAAGCCGCCATCCCGGGTTACTTCGATGCCGCGATGTCCGACTACATACAGGTGATCCAAGACAAGCAGGTGGAGATTGAGACCACCTTCCAGCGGGTCGTGAACCATGGGTTCACCGGTATGTACTACGCCGTTGCCATACTGTGCATCGTGGCATGCCTGACACTGGTGTTCTACCGCCACCCCAAAAAGCAGGTTGAACCGGTGTCAGGCGTACCGCTGCAAAGGTGACTACACCCCACCCCTGCTCTTTAAAATGATATTTCAAGTGCGTACAATTAACAGAACCCTGCTCATATGAGCAGGGTTCTGAGTTCAAGAGGCGGTGGCACTTATCCATAGGACGCTATATTTATCTCAGATTCTCTAGAGAGCACCAACGATTTTGTGGGGAACATATAACTCCTCGAGATATGAAATATCCGCATCGGAAAGCTTGACCTCCATAGCGCCAACCGCATCGTCGAAATACTTCGCCTTGGTTGCACCAACGATGGGAGCTGTCACGCCCTTTGCGAATTGCCATGCAAGAGCAATCTGCGTCATGGTTGCACCATGCCTATCGGCAAGTTCCTTGACGCGAAGCACGATGCCATAATCGCTTTCCTCCGTGCTGTCATACTTGGAAACCGCCGTTTTGTCGGTCTGGCTGCGCTTGGTATCGGCATGCCATTCCAGCCGGGAGAGCCTGCCTGCGGCCAGGGGGCTATAAGGAGTCAGAGCCACATTCTGTTGTTTGCAGATCGGGATCAGCTCGCGCTCATCTTCGCGGTAAAGCAGGTTGTAGTGGTTTTGCATGGAGACAAACGGCGTCCAGCCATTCTTTGCGGCGGCAAGCTGCATATTGAAAAACTGGTATCCATACATGGCCGAAGCCCCCAGCGCCCGAACCTTGCCCGCCCGGACAAGGCTATCCAGCGCCTCCATGGTCTCTTCTACTGGCGTGCCGGCATCGAAGCGGTGGATGATGTAGAGATCGATGTAGTCTGTTCCCAACCGGCTCAGCGAACCATCAATTTCTCGCAGGATCGCAGGTTTTGAGAGACGGCCCTCATTGAAGAAAACCTTCGTTGCCAATACGACTTTGTCACGTGCCACGTTGTTTCGGATGGCGCGGCCAAGATACTCCTCGCTGGTACCCGCCGAATAGACATTGGCTGTATCAAAGAAGTTGATGCCGAGATCAAGCGCATGCTTGATGAGCTCTGCACTGTCGTTGGCGTTGAGCGTCCACGCGTGCATGTTGCTTGCCGGATCGCCATAGCTCATGCATCCCACACAAAGGCGGGACACTGTAATCTCCGTGGGTCCAAGTTGTGCATATTCCATGTTGTTCCCTCCCAATGCGATGTTGCTGTCAGTCTATCAGTTGGAGTTGACTCCAAGTCAATAGCTTTCCAGAAAACTATCCCCAATAGAGTCTAGAAAAAATCTTGTCACGGAATTGAGTGCTGGTGCTACGCAATATCTGTAATCGAATAGCGAGGGTGGCAAAAGGAGCAAGCCCGCTGATGATACAGCGGGCCTGCTCTCCAAACAGTCTTCAACGAATGACAGGTTGCGCATAGCGCTGCCGATGCGCCTTACTGCGGCTTTCCATCCTTAAAGTAGATCGTCTTGCCGCTCTCGCTGGAGAGGTAGATGGCCTCCAGGATTTCGCTGACGACCAGCGCCTGCTCCGGCAGCACCATCGGCGCTCCGTTGCCCTTCACGGCCTCTATCCACTGCCACGCGTCGTATTCCACATCGTTCATGCTGCGGCCCCAGGTCCGGGGGCGGCTGTGGTTGTGGACCTTGACCTCGTTCAGGTACAGCGAGCGGTTCACCTCACCGTTGACGCGCAGGCCCTCGGAGAAATCCAGGCCGGCCTTGTCGCCGCACAGCGTGATGGATCCGAACTGGTCCTCAGCCAGGTTGAGCATCCATGCGCATTCCACGTTCATGACCATTCCATTGGTAAAGCGCACGAAGGCAAATGCCGAATCCTCCACGTCGTATTCGTCCGGCGTCCAAACACCGAAGCCCGGCTCGTTGGCGCTCAAGGGTGTCTTGCCCAGCTTCTGAAACACCTTGCCGGTTACGCTTTCCACGTCATAGTTGCCGGTCAACCACATCACGCGATCCACGCTGTGGGTAGCGATGTCGATGAGCGGGCCGCCGCCCTGGGCCTCTGCGTTCAGGAACACGCCCCAGCACGGCACGCCGCGGCGGCGCAGCGCCTGGGCGCGGGTGTAGTAGATATCGCCCAGCGCGCCCTGCTCCACCAGTTCCCGGGCTGCCATGTTGGCGGCGTCGCTGCGGCCGTTGTAGCCGATGCTCAAGAGCTTGCCTGTGCGCTTATGGGCTTCCAGCATGGCACGGGCCTGAGCGGCGGTCTTGGCCATGGGCTTTTCGCACATGACATGCTTGCCGGCTTCCATGGCGGCGATGGAAATCTCAGCATGGCTCACGTTGGGCGTGAGCACATGCACGACGGTGATGTCCTGAAGCTCCAGCAGTTGCCGGTAATCGGTGAATACTTTGGCGTCCGATGTGCCGTAGGCGTCGGCAGCTGCCTGGGCCCGCTCCGGCAGGATGTCGCAGAAGGCAGAGAGCTCCACGTCGGGGAGCTTGCTCAGCGAGGGCAGATGCTTGCCGTTGGCGATACCGCCGCAGCCGATGATGCCTACACGAATTTTATCCATGAGAGTCCACCTTTCATGATTGATATAGGCGCAACCACTAAGCAGTTCGACGGCAAAGCGTCATTTCCTGCCGGATCCGACATAGTGTTTATTCTTGCATGGGTGCGCTATATATGGTATACAATACGCATGCCCTCACACCGGAAAGGAAAAACCGCATGAAAATCAGCACCTTTGCGTCCCCTCAGGCCATCGTGGAAGAGGGCCTTACGATCAAGCAGCGCTTTGTCATCGTCATCGATACGCTACGCGCCACCAGCGTTATCACGGCGGCGCTTTCGCGGGGAGCCAAGGGTGTCATACCGGTCATGGAGATCGAGGAGGCCGTCCGGCTGTACCAGAACCTGGACAAAGAACGAACCCTGCTGTGCGGCGAGCGCGGGGGCAACCCCATTCCCGGCTTCCATCTGGGCAATTCCGCCATAGAATATACGCCCGCCGTCGTAGCCGGCAAAACGCTGATCATGACCACGACCAACGGCACCCGCGCCATACACGCCGCCGGGCAAGCCCGCGCGCTGGCGCTGGGCTGCCTGCTCAACGCCAGCGCCGTGGCCGCCGACGCCCGACGCAGCGGCCTGGATGTGACGATACTGTGCGCGGGCACCCGGGGTCGCTTTACGCTGGAGGACATCCTGACCGCCGGCGCCATTGTGGAACGCCTGGGCTCGCACAGGATGAATGGGCGAGCGGGGGCCGAAGACCCTGGCCAGCCCGACGCCGAGATGGACGATCTGAGCATGCTCAGCCACGACCTGTACCTGCGCCACTACGGTGACCTGAGAGGTGCGCTTCGCCAGTGCACCCATGCCCGCTATCTGGCCGAAGCCGGATACAGCCAGGACATCGACTACTGCATGCAGGCCGACCTGCTGAACGCGGTACCCTATTATGAAAAAGGTCTTGTTATGCTGGAGCGCTAAATAGAGGCTGTCCACATTTTGTAAATAAAAAATTGGAAGGTTTCCAAAGGGCGACCGGAAAGCCCTTTGGTCGCGCCTCACGGGCGCGAAATCCTCAGGTTATTTTTCGTATACTGATTCTTTGAGTATACCGACATAGGGCAGGTTGCGGTAATCCTCGGCGTAATCCAGCCCATACCCCACGACAAAGGCGTTGGGGATTGTGAAGCCCGTATAATCGGCCTCTATGGCGGCGCGGCGGCGCTCGGGTTTATCCAGAAGCGTGCAGATCTTCAACGACGCCGGGCCGCGGGAGCGCAGCATTTCCGTCAGATATTTGAGCGTGAGCCCCGTGTCCAGAATGTCTTCCACGACGACGACATGACGGCCTTCAATGCTCTCGTCCAGGTCTTTGACCAGGCGCACCTCTCCGGACGTGCCGGTGCCCCGGCCATAGCTGGACACGGCGATAAAGTCCATCTGTACGTCGATGTCCATGGCGCGCAGCAGGTCCGCATAGAAGACGGAAGAGCCCTTGAGCACACACAGCATCAGCGGGCGCTTGCCCGCATAATCGGCGGCCAGCGCCGCCCCCAGTTGCGCCACCTTGTCGGCGATCTGCGGCTGCGTCAGCAGCACTTCCTTGATGTCGTCATGTCTATTGGTCATACAATGATCCTCCTATATCCCCGTGTGTAATGCTAAAATGGCAGGCTGGGGTCATACCGGGCGGGTCTGGTTCTGGCCGGCTTGGCCGGGGCACCCAGGCAGCCGGCAGACAGCCCCAGCCCTCGCAGAAGCGCCAGAGGGTCCGCTGCGCGGCGCTGCTGCATGGCCGCCAGCAGCGCCACGGCACAGGCCCTGGCGTCTTCCAGCGCGTTGTGGTGGGCGAAACGGTGCCCCAGGCTGGCCGCAACGGTGTTTAGCCTGTGGTTGGCCAGCGCCGGCCACACCCGCTGGGCCATGCGGCACGTGCACAGATAGCTTGCCTGCGGTTCGGCGATGCCATACAGCGCCAGCACCCGGCGTAGGCAGGTCATGTCGAAGCTGGCGTTGTGGGCGGCCAGCAGCGCGCCGGAAAGCAGCGGCTGCAAGCGCTCATACACTGCGTCGAACTCCGGCGCGTCGGCCACATCCTTGGGGTGGATGCCGTGCACACGGATGTTGAAGGGATTGAACTCACCGCAATCGGCATGGGGCCGCACCAGCGAATAAAAGCTGTCCGCCAGCACACCATCCTGCACGACGACCACGCCCACGGCACACACGCTGCCCTGGTAGCCGTTGGCGGTCTCAAAGTCGATACATGCTACCTTCATTGTCCCTCCGGTTTCGCCTTCGGCGCTGTGGCGCCTTGGCGATTCAGACGTCTTGTATTTCCTACGTTTATCGCCTGACGAGAACCGTCGTCAGGCGATGCCTCAGAGTTGCAACTCATACTGATTTATTAGAAACGATGAGTCGCCTGCTGGCGGTATTTACTTCCGACTTGCATGTGCTTCCCTTTTCCTCCGGCGGATGAACCGCCGATCGGTTCCAGAACTTCGTTCCATGCGGTTCTTTTATCCTTCCTCCATGGCCCGCAACAGCGGGCCTCGATAAGCTTTGAACGCGCTGGGGAGCGCGTAACCCTCGCCCATCTGGGTGCGGCTGACCCACGCACAGCCCGGCGGCGCTTCCGCCGCGGCCACCTTTGCCAGATAGCCGGACATGTGCCAGTGCACATGGGTGAAGATGTGCTCCGCCGCGGGCAGCTCCGCGAGCTCCTCAACCGCAAGGCCCATGGCCGATAACGCCCGCGCCGCCTGCTCCCGTTCCATCTCCCCTGCCTCATTGGGCAGCTCCCACAAGCCGGCCAGCAGCCCCTTGGGCGGCCGCTGGCGCAGCAACGCCCGCCCGGCGCTCACGATGGCCAGCACCGTGCGGTGCTCCTGGCGCCGGGGGCGCTTGGCCGCCTTGAGGGGGTAGGCCTCGGGCTGGCCCTGTTGCAGCGCCCGGCACCGGTCGGCCAGCGGGCAGCGCTGGCACAGCGGCCGGCCATTGGGCACGCATACAGTGGCGCCCAGCTCCATGAGCGCCTGATTGAAATCCCCTGACCGATCCTCAGGCAACCGACGGCGCAACTCCTCGGCGAATCGCTTTTTGGCCTGCGGGCTGCCGCAATCGCCGGCCCAGGCGCTCAGGCGGCTGGCCACCCGCACCACGTTGCCATCCACGGCCACAGCCGGCAGGCCGAAGGCGATGGACGCGATGGCGCCGGCGGTATAGTCGCCGATGCCGGGCAACGCCCGCAGCGCGTCATAATCCGCCGGCAGCGCGCCGCCGTGAAGCTGCATGATCAGCATGGCCGCCCGCTGCAGGCAGCGGGCGCGGCTGTAGTAACCCAGGCCCTCCCACAGCTTCATGAGCCGTTCTGTATCGCAGGCGGCCAGCGCCGCCACGTCGGGCAGCGCCGCCAGAAACCGCTCGAAATAAGGCAGCACCGCCTCCACGCGGGTCTGCTGCAGCATGATCTCGGAAACCCACACCCGGTAGGGCGTGGGTTGAGCCCGCCAAGGCAGGTCCCGGTGGCCGGCGTCGTACCAGCGCAGCAGCGCGGCAGCGATGTCCGGCAGCGCGCCGTCCGCAAAGGTCGACGCCGGGAGCGCGGCTTTCTTCTCTTTTATCATGGGGTCATTATACCGCTCCGGACCGTTATGCGTAAAGCCGACAACCGCCCCGCGCAGGCAGATTCTGCCGATCGCGGGGCGGGCTTGTCGAAAAAAACCCGTTCAAGGCTTATGCTTCTCGCTCATCCGGCGGAAGGCCATGGGGGTCATGCCGTAATGGTCGCTGAAGAAACGGGCGAAGTTGCGGTAGGATTGAAAGCCCGATCCATAGGCGACGTCGGTAACGCTCATGGCCGTGGAGGCCAGCAGCGTGCAGGCATATTTTAAGCGCAGATTGTGCAAAAATTCCGTAAATGTCAACCCCAGAGACGACTTGATGATCGTACTCAGATAGTTCTGTGACAACCCAAAGGTTTCTGAAAGCAGTGACAGGCTCAGATTTTCCTTAAAGTTGCTGTAGATATAGAATACAATGTCCATGGTTTGCTGGGTCGCGCTGTAGTTGGCCACCACGTCGACCTTATCGCCCAGTTTATCGCGCTGACGGTCAAATAGGATCAGCGCATCGAGGATTTGGGCCTTGACTGCCAGCTCCCACCACTTGCCCCGGGTCACATATTCCCGGTACATGTCCTGGAAGGCGATGTCCATGCGCTTCTGGCTGTCACCCTCAAAGAAGACATACGACGACGCGCTGCTGTATCCCGAGCGGAAGAACAGATCTTTGAGTTCCAACGCCACGCTTCCGGCACCAAAGAAATTGTCCATGCTGATGGCGACATGGTAATATTTCAACGGCGAGTTCTGATCGAAGTGCAGTTCGTGGGTCTGCCAAGGGTAGATGATCGAAAAGTAGCCAGGCTTGACCTGGAAGCGGTCGCGGTTGATCCCTTCCCATCCGTGTCCCTGCAGCACATAGGCAAACTCGATAAAGTTATGGCTATGCAGCGAGATCGAAGACACGTCGGGATACTCCGAATAGGTGACGGCTACCGATTCTTCAACCACCGGAAAAAGTTTCGGAATATTTGCGTTTTTCATCCCTGTTCCCCCAGCCCCCTGCGGCTTGCGATAAAATCGCCTCAAGATTAGTTCCACGGCTATCTTAGCGTAATGGATTGGTCAAAGCAATAACTTCTATTCAGCGGCAGTGTCCGATTCGACAAAATCCGCTATGGCGATGGCATGCCAACCATCAATTCGTACACCCTGCTATTTAAGTGCTTTTAGATTTTTCCAAATATTCCTTAAAAAAATGTGCTCCTCTCATTGTCTCCCTTGAAAACCCGGCTGATGTGTTGAGAATGTCATTTCAATCCGATAATATGTCGCATTGGACCGTAGCCCGTGTGCTATCATTGCATGGTAGAGTTATGGATTATGTTTGTGCAATGTGTCCATTTCGCTCTAACAGGCAACACTATATAACCTAAAGTATGATGACAACAAGAGCAACATCGGTTCTTATTTCCGGGGAGGGTTGCACAGATATGACATCAACAGCCATTTCACCAAAACCTAAGAAGAACGAGCGGGGAATTGTCGGCGTATTCAACGAGCTGAAGCGCAATGCCATGCTCTACCTGCTCACGTTGCCGGCGGTGGTCTATGCCTTCATCTTTGGCTACGCAACGTTGCCCTTTATGATCGTGGCTTTCGAGAAGTACACCTTCCGCAAAGGCCTTGCCAGTCCTTGGGTGGGCCTGAAAAACTTTATGTACTTCTTCAACTCCAGTTGGGCATGGGTGGTAACCAGGAACACAATCCTGCTGAATCTTCTGTTCATCGTCACCGGCACGATCTGCGCGGTGGGGCTGGCGCTGCTTCTAAACGAAGCGCGCAACAAGAAGTTCCTCAAAGTTACCCAATCATCGATGTTGCTGCCGTTTTTTATCTCCTGGGTCATCGTCAGCTATATCCTGGAGGGCATGCTCAACACCGAGACCGGTTTTATCAACCAAGTTATAAGAAGCTTTGGTTTGCCGCCGGTTTCCTTCTACTCCCAACCGGATTATTGGTATGGGATCCTGATACTCGTGCGAATATGGAAAGGCGTCGGATACACGTCTATCATCTATTTGTCGGTCATCACCGGCATAGACGAAGGGTTGTATGAAGCCTCCTATATCGATGGCGCCAACCGTCTGCAGCGAATTTGGTACATCACGCTGCCGCTGCTGTTGCCCACGGTCAGTGTTCTTACGCTGATGGATATCGGCCGCATTTTCTACGGCGACTTCGGTATGTTCTATGCGATCATCCGCGACAACGGGTCGCTGATGCCGATGGCCGAGGTCATCGACACCTACGTTTTCCGCATGTTCAAATACACCGGCGACACCGGTATCGCCACGGCCATCGGACTATATCAATCCATCGTGGGTTTCATACTGGTGTACGGCAGCAATGCCATCACCCGTAAGTATTATCCCGACGGCTCGCTGTTTTAGGAGGCAGTAGCGATATGAAGAAACTAACGGCCTCACAAGTTATCATCAACCTGATCATCGCGGTGTTCGCGCTGGCGTGCATCCTGCCGCTGTTTCTGGTGGTCATCAACTCCTTTGCTTCGGAGCGTTCCATCACGCTGCACGGCTACTCCTTCCTTCCTTCGGAGTGGTCCACGATGGCGTACCGCATGATGTTCGGACCTAAGAACCTGCTGCTCAACAGCTACGCGATTACCATCCAGGTAACGGTACTGGGCACTGCCGTCGCGACGTTCATCACCTATTGCGCCGGCTTTTCCCTGGCCAACAAGAACCTGAAATATCGCAACGGCCTGGCACTGTACTTCTTCATCACGATGGTGTTCAACGCCGGCCTTGTGCCGTGGTATCTGGTCAGCAAGGGCATCGGCGCCTACAATAACATCTGGGCGCTGATTGTGCCCAGCCTGATGTTCTCGCCGTTCAACCTGTTCCTGATGCGCAACTTTATCAAGGGTATTCCCGATTCGCTGCATGAGTCCGGCCGTATCGACGGCGCCAGCGACGTGCGCATCGCCTTTCAGATCTACTTCCCGTTATGCCTGCCGGTCATCGCGACGGTCACGTTGTTCTACGCGCTTGGATACTGGAACAACTACTTCAACGCGCTGATGCTCGTGGACAGCGACAAGCTCTATCCGCTGCAGATGCTGCTGTTCAAGATACAGTCAGAGATCTCAAAGGTATCCGCCATGGCCCAGGGCGTTACCACGAACCCGCCCAGCGAGAGCTTCAAAATGGCCACAGCCGTCATGACCATGGGCCCCATCATACTGTTGTATCCATTTCTGCAACGCTACTTCATCAAGGGGATGGTAGTCGGCGCAGTCAAAGGATAAATAGAAAAGGAGAGTACGCAATGAAAAGAACCCCCAAACTGTTCGCATTGGTCTTCGCTGCGATGCTGCTGATGTCTTTGGCAGCATGCGGTCCGAAAACACCTGCCGCGACCACCGGCGCGCCGGCTCAGAGCGCCGCCGCCGAACCCACTCAGGCCGCATCTGAAAAGCCCGCACCGATGCGGTATGTCACCCCGGGCAACACGTTCCCCGATCAGGAAACCGTCCTTGCAGCCGTCAACAAGAAGCTGCAGGCCGATGGCGTCAACATCGAAGTGCAGTTCAACCGCATTCCCTGGGACGCCTACCAGCAGAAGCTTAACCTGCTCCTCAGCGACGGCACGCCCTTTGAGCTGTTGCACGTCATGCAGGACATCGTGAACATCTCTACGCTGTCCAGCCAGGAAGCCATCGTCCCCATCGACGATCTGCTGCCCAAGTATCCGGAGCTCGTCTCCAAGTTCACCGAAGACCAGTGGCTGCAGGCCAAGCTGGGCAGCAAGACCTATGCTGTGCCCGCCAACTGGCAGGAATTCTCCAAGGTGCTCGGCTATGTCTCTTACCGCAGCGATGTGTATGAGAAGGTCATGGGCACAAATGTGTTCCCCTCCGACTTTGACGGTTACTTCGACGCCAGCGTGAAGATGCAAGCCGCAATCAAGGAAGAGACCGGCAAGACCCCCTATGTGTGGCTGCACCAGGTCAGCGACAACCCCGCCTTCCTGCACCGCACCTATCCGGAGTTCCCGTTCTATGTGGACCGCTCCACGAGCCTGACGCTGGTCAAGCAGGACGGCACCGTAGAGTCCTACTTTGAGTCCGATATCTTCAAGCGCGACGCCGCCGCGTTCCGCAAGATGTACACAGCCGGCCTGATCGATCCCGACGTGCTCAACTCTGTGGCTCAGAAAAAGAACGACGCGTTCAACATCGGCTGCTTCCTGCCCTCCCAGACCTTCGACTACTTCGGCGAGCCAACCTTGAAAAAGAACGTTCCCACGGCCACGTTCGCCAATGCCTACCTGGCTCCCGACAAGCCGTTCCTGCAGTACATCGCCATTCAGAACCTCAACGCAATCTCCGCTACATCGGAGAACCCCGAATCCGGCCTGCAGTTCCTCAACTGGCTGTATTCTGACAAGGCCAACCATGACCTGTTCTGCTATGGCGTAGAGGGCACCCACTACACCGCCAGCGCCCCCAACCGCATCAAAAACACGGTGGGCGCCGACAACACCGCTCTGTATGCCTTCGATACCTGGATGATAGGCTATCTGCCCTACATGCGCTTCTCCGAGGAGCTCACGCAGGCGGGTATGGACTACGCCACCGTGCCCGCTCCCGCGGACAAGCTGGTTGTCAGCCCGCAGGCCGGTTTCCTCTTCGACGCGAGCAGCCTGAAGGCCGAGATCCCCAACATCACCGCCGAGGTCATCGCCAGCTTCTACCCGATCAAGTTTGGTCTGGTCGATTATGACACGGCCTATCCCGACGCCATCAAGAAGCTCAAGGCTGCCGGCATCGACAAGTACATTGCCGAGTACCAGAAGCAGTTGACCGCTCATCTGGAATCCAGAAAGAAGTAAAAGCCAAGGGCGCTTACGCGCTCAGGCAAGCAATCAAGCCCGAACACAGAGACGCCCGTCGACAAAAGTCGGCGGGCGTCTCTGTGTTCAAATGTCAATCTCAATCTGGAGGGCGCGTAACCAGATTGCTTTACGCACCTTCCACAAACCGGTCGACGACCAACTGTCGGAACTCCGGTGACAGCGCCGCGAAATAGGCGGTGAAGCCGGTGACACGCACGACCAGGTCAGGGTGCTGCATCGGGTTGCGATGGGCATCCATCAGCTTTTGCTTGTCCAGCACGTTGATGTTGATGAGCGTGCCGCCCATGTCCACATGGGCCTTTATGATAGCGGCGACGCGGTCGATGCCGCCTTCTTCCGCCGAAAGACGCGGATCGAATTCCAATTGCAACGGCGCGGTGTTGCCATAGCCCGGCTGTATGCCGGCAATACCGGTGGCCATGGCCGTGGCGGCGCCATCGGTTCGAAAGCCTGGGTTTGGGTTCGCACCATGGGTCACCGGCGCGAAAGCGCGTCTGCCGTCGGGCGTGGCGCCCACCTGCCCGCCAAAGAGGATCGTATTGCTCCACGAGAACCAGCCGGGTACCAGCGTGCGTCCCTGTGGCATGGGCTGCTCCTTGACCAGCCGCGTCCACAGTTCGCTGACCCGGGCAGCCCATTTATCCCCCAGGCTGGCTCCCTGGCAGTAGCGCTCAGAGTTTTGCAGCATGAGCCGCAGCCGCTCATAGCCGGCGAAGTCTTTACACAGAGCGGTGCTCAACTCCTCCCAGCCGATGCGCTCCTCGCGCACGACACGCTGCTCGATGGCGGCAAAACTGTCGGCCACGGTGCCAAGACCCACGCCATCCAGGCCCACGGTCAGAAGCTCGGCGCACTGGGTGATGTCCAGGCCGCGCTCGATCGTGTTGTGCATATAGAGGTTCATCACCAGCTCAGGCATCACTTCATGCTGATGGTCGAGGTGCAGGTTGACGCCCACGGCGACGGTGGCGACGGCGCGGCGCAAATGATCCTCCAGCAGTGCGAACAGCCGATCCAGCGAAGGCTCCCCCTCGTCCATCATCTGTTGGAATGCGACCTCAAACACCTTGGCGACGTTGATCTTCACACAGTCGTTCATCGGGTATTCGCGGCCGGGCACGGCGTTCCAATTGCAGCCCACGGCGATGCGGCTGCGGGCGTCGTCCGCTGTGACACCGGCGTTTCGTGCATAACCCATGAGTCCCTTGTCGCCAGAGAAACGCGGCCAGCCGTTGCGATCGGTGAACAGATATTCGACCGCCTTGTGGAAGAAAGCCGGGTCCAGGTTGTCGTGCACGCGTACGGTCAGGTTGTTGGACGTGTTGAGCCAATGGGCGCCTTCCAGGATGAGCCAGGACAGCGGATTGGTCAGGTCGCGGCCGTTCTCGTCGGAGCCGCTGAGCTGGTAGTAATGCGTTTCAATGAGCAACAGGTTGGCAATGAGGAACCTGGCCTCGTCATCGCTCAGGCGGCCCGCCTCTTTGTCGCGCTTGTAGAAGGGGTATAGCAATACATCCAGCCGGCAGCCGGCTCCGTCACGGTCATATATGCGGGACACGCAGTTGAACCAGGCCATCCACTGGCAAGCCTCATGGAAGGTCTGCGGCGCCCCGCTGATGACGCGGCGGTTGACGTCGAGCATCTTCTGCAGCGACAGACGCAGCTCCGGCCGCTCCTCTTGCGCCAGCAGGCGCTCAATCTCGGCGATGTGGCGGGCGATCCAGCCTTGTATGGCCAACACCGTCTTTTCCTCGGCGTCGTAGAAGTCTGCATGCTGCGGGTTGACGGCGCGGAAACTGCGAATCTTTTCCAACACGCCGCCAAAGCCGAGCGACAGCGCCAGATCATAATCCACGGCGAAATGACTGTCCGCACCGATGCCGCTGATGATGCCATATAGCTTCTGATCGGCCTTGAGATGGTCATAGGGGAACATATCCTCCGGCCAAGGGCCGCGATAACCGGTCAGCATCGTGCGCCAGCGGCCGCACAATCCTTCCAACGGATCGACATAGATAGGGTGCGCCGCCATCAGGCGGGCATAGTTCTCAGCCCATGCCGCCAGGCCATTAAAACTGCCGTCGGCATGATTGCTGAGCACCTGGAAGGAAAAGCCCTCCGGCAGCGCGATGGTACCGTAGTCGTCGGCATCCATATAGCCGTTCATGCGTACTTTTTCCAGCGTGTGCTCGATCTTCTTTTTGCGCAACAGTTTGATTCTGTCACGATAGCTCAGTTCAACCATAGGTTTCTCCTTCTGCAATGAAAGGTTTGCCCGCGATGCGCACGGCAATGGCGGCGCGAGCGGCCACGCGGGCCAGGCTGTTCATCTTTTCGCCGGTGGGTACGTCAAACTGCCGGGGCGTAAAGCCTGGCAGCGAACCCTTGGCCAGCCCAAGCGGGTGGTACGGCAGCAGCTCGTAACACACCAGCGTGGGAAGGGCAGCGGCAAAAGCGGCGATGGCCGCTATCTGTTCGGGGTCGTCATTGACACCGGGTACGACAGGCGTGCGCAGAAGCACCGGCACACCCATCTGCGCAGCGCTTTGTATGTTGCGGCGGATGTTCTCATTGTGCGCGCCGGTCCATTGGCGGTGGCGGTCGCTGTCCCAAAGTTTCAAATCGCACATCAGCAGATCGGTCAGCTCCAGCGCCGGCCTTGCCGTGGCCCACGGCACCGCCAGGTTGCTCTCCAGTGCCGTGTGTACGCCCCGCTCCCGGCATGCCCTCAACAGTGCCCGCGTGAAGTCCGGCTGGCACAGCGGCTCCCCTCCGGATATCGTTACGCCGCCGTCGTCGCCATAATATGGCGCGTCCAGCAGCACTTCATCCAGCACGTCCTCAACCGTCCTTTGCCGGCCGCACAGCACCCGTGCGCCGGCAAAACAGCCTTGGGCGCATTGCCCGCAGCCGATACACTTGTCAGGACGCAGCAGTGTCTGCGGTTCAAAGGCAATCGTCTCGGGGTTGTGGCACCAGGCACAGCTGAGGTTACAACCCTTGAGAAACACCGTTGTACGGATGCCTGGCCCATCATGCATGGAAAAACGCTGAACATCGGCAACCATGCCGCGTGTCGTCTCTGTCATGTCCTTGTCTGTCTATCCTTCCTCTATCATAGAAAAGAGGCGGGGCAATGCCCCGCCCCACTGTTAGGCCAGCGCTCCTCTGATGTAGGCCAGCGATCTCACCAGGCCAGGTGCAGGATCGCCATTGTACTCAAACTCCACCGACACCATACCGTCGTAATTCCAGTCACGCAACAGCCGTACCAGGGCGGCCAGAGGCGCATCGCCGTCACCGATGGGCAGGCAATCGTGGCCGCCCTTTACGGTGTCCTTGAAGTGCACATGATAAATTCGATCACGCAGCAGCTTAGCACCCTCTATGACATCGAAGTTCTGCATGTTGTAGATACCGGCGTCAAAGTTGGCACCGACGGTTTTGTAGTCGGCGATGACGCGCGCAACGTCCTTGGGGTCCTCAATGTTGGGAGCGGGGTGGTTCTCGATGGCGTAGCGCAGGCCGTATTTGAGGCCGCAGCGCTCCAGTTCAGGCAGAACCTTATCCACATCCGCCAGCGGCACGCAGCCGGTCACAACCTTGGAACCCAGCGCCTTGGCGAAGCGATAGCCCCGCTCAATGTGCGGCACGTCGCCGGCGCTCCAGCCGCCGATGCAATAGGCCAGGCTTTGAAAGCCCATGGCCTTCAGATCCGCGGCGATGGCGCGGGCATCGTCCTCGCTGTAGACGAAGTGGGAGAACGTGGGCTCCCAGATCTCGAGATTCTCATAGCCCATTTCCCGTATTTCGCCGGCCAGCTTCAGAAAATCGTCGCGGTGGAACTCGGCGCGGTATTTTACTACCATCTTGCCCCAGTCAAAGTCGTCGGGCATGCTGTTGCCATAGATGCGCATGAAGTAATTGCAGGTGATCATGCCGATGTTCATCGTCTTTTCCTCCGTCCTGATATGGTATGGTTGCTACAGTGTGATGGCTTTGCCGCCACTGCGGGCGGAAAGGTAAATGGCTTCGAGCACCTTGACGACCTGCGCGGCCTCTTCGGCGCGCACCACCGGCTCGGTGTCCTCCACAAGCGCCTTAACCCACGCGGCGATCTCCCGGTCATAGGGTGTATCTTCCAGGGTCAGCGGTTCGGGCGTATGCTGCCACAGCCGGTCGTTGCTCTCGCCGTTGAGAGTCAGCCGGTCATTCTCCAGCGACGCGCCGCCCTTGATACCCATCAGCAGCGATTCGTTGAGGTTCATCTGCTTGATGTTGCACGCCCATGCGGCCTTGACAACGAGCATCGCGCCGCTCTGCAGCGTCACGGTGCCATAAGCGCTGTCCTCCACCTCGAACTTGTCGATGTCCCAATGGCCGCCGTTGTTGAAGCCGCCCAGCGGGATCAGGCCATCAAAGGTGCGGCCAATCGCCGACACGACCGGCGAATGGTCGTTCATCAGCCACAGGGTCAAGTCTACAAGATGGGTTCCGATGTCGATCAGCGGACCGCCGCCCTGCTTGGCCTTGTCCAGGAATACACCCCAGGTCGGCACGCCGCGGCGGCGCAGCGTGGTGGCTTCGGCATAATAGATCTTGCCCAGGCGATCGGCGAGGACCTCGCGGCGCAGAAGCTGGGCGTCCGGCGTGAAACGCAGCTGGTAACCAACGGAGAGCTTCCGGCCGTTGCGCTTGGCGGCTGCCACCATCGCGTCAGCCTCAGCGCCGGTGACAGCCATTGGCTTCTCGCAGAACACGTGCAGCCCGGCGTCCAGCGCGTAGATGGTGATCTCGGCGTGCTTGTTGTTCTCTGTGCACACGCTGACGGCGTCGAGCTTGCTCTCGGCGATCATTTTTTTGTAGTCGGTATAAACCTTGGCGCCGGCGGCTCCGTACTGGGCGGCCGCCGCTTGGGCCCGCTCCTCAATGATGTCACAGAATGCCACCACTTCCACATCGGGGCACTTGCTGTAGCCCTTTAGATGCATAGCGGAGATAAATCCCAGGCCGATCATGCCGATCCTTAAAGTCTGACCCATTTGCAACCTCCCAAATTTTTGTGATGCGCGGCCATTTTGGCCAACTCTATCCTATCATGGCCGGACCTTTACGCTGTGCCGCTTTATTAGATGGATGGGACAAATCATATCAAGTTAACGTGGGGATAAATGGCTTGCATCTGCTCAAAGTGTATAGACAGACAAAAAAAGACAGCGACGGCAAAACGGCGGCGGGCGCAACCATAATGGTTGCGCCCGCAAAACAATCTATTCCGTAGGACAGAGGGCAACACCTGGGGGCCAGGCATATACAGCCGGCCACTGCTCCCGTACCGTATCCTCACCACTGCCAGAACGGAAAAATCGGAAATTCTCGACCAGTTCAGGCCAAGCCTGCAGCTTTTCATAAGGAACCGCCAACGAAAAGGCTTCTATTACGCCTTTGTACTGAGGCAGCGGTGCCAGCATTCGATAGAGCGGAACGCCTTTATAGAATACGACCTTTGCGTTGGTGACCGTAGACGCCTGCGCCCAATCCAAGTTTTGGCCTTCACTCGGGAAGAAAAAGGCGTTATGCATCGCCTGGTCTATCGCCATAGTGTCCACTGAGCCCAGCAGCCGGCTGCGCACCGTGTATACGGTACATTCCGCAACGGTCTTGTCCTTCTCCAAGCTCAACAGCACATAACCCGGCACCTGCTGACCCTCCAGTCTCACCCGGTACAACACTTTGTGAGTTTGGGTAAAAGCAGGCTCTGCTTCCAATTGCATGCCCTGATCGTTCAGCAGCTTGGGCAAGCCGCTGTCAATCATGAACTGCTGCGCCAGCTGAGTCTGTTCTTTTTCATTCTTAATATGGAAATCCTGTCCCATACCTCTGGTACGCAGGGTGAAGCCCATCACGCCGCGGCTGGTGACGGCCAGTTCGCTCCAGCCTCGTTGTTCCAGCCTATCAAGGACATCTCCCAACTGCTCTACCGTGATCTCAAAAGCTTCAGTACGCACCAGTGCCGCCCGCTTGGGAAGGTTTGCTCCGGTCTGTTCGGCGAACAGCGAAAGATTGGTCAGCGCTTGCGTTTTTTCGTCTTCTGTTTGCGGCAACGCTAAAGGCCACGTCCTTTGTCCCTCCATGGGTCGCGACTCCGAAACAAGGGAGAACAACTCCAAGTTGCTGCCGGCCAGAAACCGCCGATAAAGCTCGGCCATGTCGGGATAGGCATCTAAAACCTCCTGGGTGATCGCAGGCGCATAGGCAAAGGCAGCTAAGCCTTCTTTGCTGATAAAGAAGTCCACAATGGCTCCATGTGTAGAATCGGTTCCCAGGGCGTAGACTGGCAGGCCGCCAAAATAAGCCAACGCCACGGATTGCACAGTCTGGGGCTGATTCTCGGCTTGGGCTCCATCGGCAACAAAACGGAATGCTTGCTTGACCGCCTGCTCCAGGGGCATCGTCTCTACAGTACCCATCAGTTCGTTCTTCACCAAACGCAGGTTGGCGATCACCTGGCCGGTGCTGCGTTCCAGCGTGAGCTGAAGAAAGCCTGGAGCCGGATGCCCTTGAATCTCTGCTGTATATCGCAGCGGTTCCTCGTAGTCACTCTGCTTTTTTACCGGCATTCCAACGGCACTTAGCAGTTCCAGCAGACCGCTGTCAGCTATAAACGTTTCCTCCAGATTCGGAACAAGCATGGCCGATTTTCTTTGTGCTATGATCTGATAAGTACCGATTCCCTCGTATTCGATGTCGATGCTGGTCCATTGCGTATCCACCAGCTTTTGGCGGATGCCCTCGACCTGGGCATAAGTCAAACTCTCCGCCGTGCTGCGTAGCAAGGCGATCCGCGTGGGCAGAGACTTCCCAACTTCCTGAGAAGCCAGTGTCAAGCGGGTCAGCCGTTGCACCGGATCGGCACCAAACATCGGAGTGGGCAATGCCTTGACGGTGGTATCCGTCGTCGCATTTCCTGTAGAAGTCCGCACTCCTTTCGTTACGACATCCGGCGCGGCAACCTGCGGCCCGAAGGCTCCCCCGCCACGGGCCAACGCCATCGCCAGCACCACCACAGCAGCAGTCACGGCGCCCAGCGCCCAGCGGCGGCGGGCAGCAGGTTTCGCCTTATGGTTCAGTATCGCCTGCAGCATGGCGTCGCGGCGCTCGGGCGCGGGACGCACGGCATCCATGGTACGCCTGTAGACACTGTCCATCTTCATGGCTCCTCCTCTTTGAGCATGTCACCCAGCAGGGCGCGGCCCCGGTGCAGGTGCCCCCACACCGCCGAGGGCGTACGGCCGGTCATAGAGGCGATCTCCGCGCCGGAATAGCCCTCGTAATAGTGCAGATATACGGTCTCCCGATAGGGCATGGGCAGCTCCAGCACCGCCTGCAGCGTGGCATCGGGGTTTGGCGCGGCCACGTCCATGCCCTCGGGCCACGCTGCGCTGTGTCGGCGCCACCAGCGGCGCAGCATGTTCTTGCACGTGTTGCCCGCGGTCACCAGCAGCCAGGCGCGCTCGTGGCGCTGGTTTTCGAAGGCCCTAGGGTGGTCCAGCAGCTTGATGAACGTGCTCTGCACGGCGTCCTCCACGTCCATGGAGCGCCCTTTGAAGTACAGAAAGCACAGCCGGTATACGGCGTCCGCGTGGCGCTCGTAGATCGCGGCGATGTCGCAGTCATAACGTTGGTACGCGGGGTTCACGCTGCCCTCCGTGGTTGTTCTGTCACCTATCATACACCGCTGGAAGGTGTTTCCTTAAGGGGTAACTCCTATTTGTGCAAAAAGTCCGCAAATAAAAGCATACGTCTGTCGCGCTAAGCACATAAAGTGGACAGCTCATACGATGGGGAAGGATTTCGCGCCCATAGGCGCGACCAAAGGGCTTTCCGGTCGCCCTTTGGAAACCTTCGGCCCCATTTGAATAGTAGCCAGTTTTAAAGAATAGCAGGAAGCCGACCGACGGTTCATCCCTGTCAGGAAATGCGCTTGCGGATTTCCTGTCGCCCACAGGCGAGACGGCGGGAGGAAAGCAAGAACAAGCTAAGGGCAGAAAGAAACGCTCGCCCGCAGGCGGAAAACGTCTCCTTAAAGAAAATATGAGATATAAAGTGAAGGTATCGCCCGGCGACATGCGCGGCGGGCGATATACAGCAACTGTGACAAGTCGTCCTAATCGCCGACGGCGCAACAGTGCCGGCGGCGAAGCGCTAGATGTAGAAAGTATTTCCCCCGATAAACTCCCGCACAATGGACGTGGGGGGGATCTCGTCCTCGCAGGGCAATGGCCGCACGAGCCGCAGGAAGGCCATCAGCCGCTCAGCCTCACCTCGGGAGGGGTGATCCTCGGGAATGGCCAAAAGATGCTCCATGGCGCGGTCACGCAGGGCGGCCAGCTCATAGGGCATGGCCGAGTTGAACATGACGTCGGCGTTCTCCTGGTTCGGGAAAATATAGCTGTGCTCACCGCGATGCACCATGGGCCACATGCCGATGGTATCGGCGGCAGCGTGGCCCCGGGCGTGCACGTCGCGCACGATGCGCCGCAGCAGGCGGAAATCCGTCGTGGATACGCGGTTGTGGTCGTCGATATTCATCTGCGACAGGGCGCTGACGAATATGCGGTATTTAAGCTGCGCCGGTATGGCGCCGGTCAGCACGTCGGAAAGGCCGTGGATGCCCTCGATGACCAACGGCTGGCCGGGCAGCAGCGCCGTTTTGACGTCGGAGAACTCCGGCTTGGCGGTGATGAAGTTGAACCTCGGCAGCGCCACGGCCTCGCCGCACAGCAGCGCCTGGAGCTGCTCCTCGAACAGCGCGATGTCCAGCGTCTCCACACGTTCCAGGTCCTGGGTGCCGTCAGCCTCAAAAGGCACCAGGTCTCGGTCCAGATAGTAATCATCCAGCGACAACGCCAGCGGCAGCAGCCCCGCGGTCTTCAGGTGCACCAGCAGCCGGTTGGCGAAGGTCGTCTTGCCCGAGGAAGAGGGCCCGGCGATCAGCACAACCCGGCGCTTCTCCCGCCGGATGGTGTCCGCGATACCGGCGATCAGCTTGTCCTGGCGGGCTTCGCACACGCGCACAAGCTCCCGGGCGCGGCCTTCGTCGATGCGAGCGTTCAGGTCAGCCATGCGCGACACGCCGATGGAGCGCTCCCACCGGGCGGTTTGATGGAACACCGCCGAAAGCTTGGGCAGCTCCACCCACGGGGCCAGCGCATCCGGCGAATGCACGCTGGGCAGCAGCAACAGCAGGCCGGGCACATGGTAGCGCAGCGCGAACATCTCCAGATAACCCGCCGAGGGCAGCAGCGCCCCATAGTAGGCGTCGGTCATCCAGCCAAAGCGCACGCAGGGCATGCCCTCGCTGCCCACCAACGCGGCGGCGTCAGGGCGGTCGTCGGCAAGCAGCAGCGCGCGGGCGGCATCGGCATCCAAATGAAGGGGCTCAAAGAGCTCGTCGGCGGCCACGATCTCGCGCATACGCCGCTCGATGACGGCCAAATCCGAGGGCAGCAGCTGCCGCTCAGCGGTGATCTCGCAGTACAGGCTGCGGTTGAGGCTGTTGTCTATGAGCACCCTGGCGCCGGGGAACAACTCGCGCACGGCGCGCACCAGCAGGCAGCTGGCCGACCGGGCATAGATGCGCGCGCCTTCCTCGCTGGTCATGTCCAGAAAGCGGATCTCGCCGTCGCCGGGGATGGTGTCCAGCAACGAATGGACACGGTTGTGCATCCAAGCGCCCAGTGGGGCGCGGGGCGCCTGCCGGAATACTGACGCCGGCCCGGTATCATGCTCCATGTTCTTTACAGCATCGCGGAAGGTCGCGCCGGCGGGCAGTGATACAGTCTGTCCGTTTATGGTTACAAGGCGTTGCGCCATATTTCATCCTCCATCTGAGCGGGGTATGCGTATATCATACCACAAAGTATACGGGAGTAATGAAATGGGACTGTTCCTTAAACTCACAAAGTGCTTGCTTCATGCAGCGTGAAAGGATTTCGCGCCCTTCGTTGCGCCTTGCGCAACTATCGGCTTGCTCTCACATCGGCTAAAGCCGACGTTGCCGCAAGCCGGGGCATGGCCTGCGGGCGCGACCCTGCGCATCGCCCCCGCTGTGTCTCACACAGCCTACGGCTTGCTGTCGCATCGGCAGAGCCGACGCTGTCGCAAGCCTGGGGTAATACCTCGCCGACATCCGGTCGGCGAGTGCGGCAAAGCCGCACAAGGCGACGCTGGGCTACAGCGCATCCTGCGCCAAGGCCAAAGGGCTTTCCGGTCGCCCTTTGGAAACCTTCGGCCCCAAATAATTAATTATTAACGAGGGATGATTAGATTTTGTTCATACTCTGTTATGCCGTGATCGTAGGGCCGTATTGCATACGGCCTCCCTCGCGGTGCCATCGTATCCCATATAGGCAAGATATTTCTTTACGATGAATCGGCCTGCGGCCATGTGTTGTTCCCCCCCCAAAGCCCTCTCTCCAGCCTCTCTCCCAGAGGGGGCGAGGCTTAATTTGCAAAATAGTCCCTCCCCCTTTGGGGGAGGGTGCGGGTGAGGGTTTATAGGAGCGACTGGCTGTACTCACCGGGAAGCTGACTAGAATTTGACAGCTTTTGGCGCTGCTCGCCTATGCATCCTTGGGGTCTGGGGAGAGGGTTTCATCAGTCCGGAAAAATAGGCTTCACCTTGGCCGCCTCGTCCATCAGCGTCTGCATCTGCTCGGGCGTGAGGGGTTCGCCCATGCCAGGCCGGTCGATGAGCTTGAGCATCAGCGAGAGCATCTCCTCGGAGCCGGGGGTGACCACCACATGCACGCGGGACAGCGTGAACCGCAGCGCCAGTTCGGCCAGCGTCTCGTTTTCGGCGATGGGCATGTACCAGCAGTTGGGGAAGTGCTTGGGTTCTCCATCGCCCAGCGGCCGCAGCGCCAGGGCCTTCAGCCCCAGGATGCCCAGGTTCTGCTGGGCCGCCAGCTTGAGCGCCAGCTCGCCCTTGCCGTTGTGGATGTGGTTGGCCCAGTTGATCGGATGCATGAAGGTGTCGAAGGGGAACTGCGTCATCAGGTACAGCGCGCTGCGCTCCCGGTGGCAGGAGAAGCCGATGCGCAGCACTTTGCCCTGCTCCTTGGCCTTCACGATGGCCTCCAGCGCGCCGCCGGAGCCCAGCACCGTGTCCAGCTGCTCGTCGCAGGCGTGCAGCTGGTATAGGTCGAAATGGTCGGTCTGGCAGGCCCGCAGGGATTCCTCCAGTTCAGCATTGACGCGCTCGGCGGTCTTCTCATGGCTCTTGCAGGCCAGCGTGATCTGGTTGCGATGCGGCGCCAGCGCCGGCCCCAGCTTGAACTGGGCCTGGCCATAGGTTGGGGCCACGTCGAAATAGTTGATGCCGGCGTTCACCGCGTCGTTCACGAGCTTGGCGGCCTCGATGGGGTGCTTGTCGTTGAGCATGATGCCGCCGAAGGCGATGGCCGACGCGTGGATGCCCGTCTTGCCGAGGGTACGGTAAATCATTGGGTTGCCCTCCTCACTTTATCAATCGAATCGATCGGTCAACAGGCCGTCGTCAAAACCTTCCTCATGCCTGCGCGTCTGCGCCAGGAATTCCAGCGCCGCGGCGTTGAAATCCTTGGGTTTCTCCTCGTGGGGCAGCATGCCGCAGTTGCGCAGCAGCTTCACCCGGGCGTTGGGCATCCGGGAGCGGTATTCCTCGGCCAGCACGCTGGGCCGGCCATGGTCGCTCTCCCCCCACAGCAGCAGCGTGGGGGTGGCCAGCCCCCGCAGCCGTTCGTGCACATAGCTGTCGTCATAGGCCTGCAACAGCCGCAGCATCGCCGCGGCGGTCTCCGGGTTTTCCAGCGGCTGGTGCACCTGGCGCACCATGGTGCGGTCCACGTCGATCTCGTTGAAATAGCACCACAGCAGATAGCGCTCCACGTGCTCGCGGCGCATCAGGCGCAGCACCAGCGGCCCCAGCCTCTGGCTGGCCAGCAGCCGCGCCGGCAGTGGGAATTGCCTGGTCAGGCTGCCCGGCGAGCATAGTATCAGAGCGCTCACGCGGTCTGGGCAGCGGCAAGCCAGCTCCAGCGCGTAAACGCCGCCCTCGCCGGCGCCGCACAGCGCCGCGCGTTCTATGTCCAGGTTGTCCAGAAAGACTTTCAGGTATCCTGCCATGGCCTCGCAGGAGGCCGGGCTAATCCTGGGAAGCGTGGAATAGCCGCAGCCTGGCAGGTCCAGCGCCAGCACCCTGTGGCGTTGGGCCAGCGCGTCGCGGTTGTGCCGCCAGGTGTACAGCGAAAAGCCCAGACTGTGCAGCAGCACCAGCGGTTCGCCCACACCGTCTTCCACATAGTGAATCAGCGGCCCGCCCACATCCATCGTGCGGCCCACCTGGGCGGAGTTCAGATGTATGCGGTTATCCGTTCTGATGTCATCTCCTCATCACGGGGCCATGGGCCCCTGCATTCAGGGCGCCAGCACCCGCAGCGCCGAAGGCACTACGCAAAAGTTTGCTTCCGTGACGCCGGAATATACTTCACCGTCGGTTTGCACGGAAAACGGGCCGTTCAATGACTCCACGCGCACCTGCGCGCAGCGCCGAAAGTGCACGAACGGGTACTTGCCGTGGCCGCCGGTGGGGAAGTGCGGAAAAAGCGCGGCGATCTTCCATGGCGAGATGCCGTCCACAGCGCATACGTCCAGCAGTCCGTCGTCAAATTCCGATTGGGGCAGCGCCTTCATGCCACCGCCATAAAAGCGGCCGTTGCCCGCCGCCAGCAGAAGAATGTCGCGCTCGGGCTGGGCCTCGCCATCCAGCCACAGGCGCATGCGCCGCGGGCGATAGCCCAACAGCGTCAGGAACACCGCCGCGTAATAGCTCAGTCGGCCCATCCACTTGAGTCGGGATGTGGCGACCACAACGGCGGCGTCAAAACCGGCGCTGCCGATGTTGAGGAACAGCTTGCCGTTGAAGGTCGCGGCGTCCACCAGGCGGGTTTTGCCGCCCAGCACGATGTCCAGCGCCGCCAGGCAATCCAGCGGGATATCCATGGTGCGCCGGTAGTCGTTGCCGGTGCCGCCGGGGATGATGCCCAGCGGCACGGACCCACCGGAATCCACGATGCCGGCAGCGGCTTCCTTGATGGTTCCGTCGCCACCCACGACGACGACGGTGCTGCAGCCCTTCTCCACTGCCTGTCGGGCCAGCGTTTGGGCGTGTCCGGCAGCGTCGGTGTATACGACCTCGTATTCAATATTCTTGTGAAGGAGCTTCTTCGTCAATTCTTCCATGAGTTTCAGGCAGCGGCCATGGCCGGCTACCGGGTTCACAATGAAACAGTACATCCGTCGGTCTCCTGCGGGGTGCCGCGCGCCGCGGCGTTTTTTGTCTGATTCTGTGTCACCTCATTATATGGTACGGATGGCGGGAAAGCAACGCGCCATCGATGATCGGGGCGGGTCGGGACAAATCCACAAAAATCAGCTTGACGGACAATTCACCGTTTGATAACATATGTTATATAACGAGTGTTACGAGGTGATGACATGCCTCCGGCCAGGGAAGTTACCAGGGAAGCGGTGCTGGAAGCCGCGCTGGACATCGTGCGCGGCGAAGGCCTGGGCGCCGTGACCGCCCGCAGCGTGGCCGCGCGGCTGCGCTGCTCCACCCAGCCCATCTACAGCCTTTTTGCCGGCATGAAGGAGTTGGTGGACGCCGCCTATGCGCGCGCCCAGCAAGAAGCCCTGGCCGCCATCCAGAGTTTCCGGCCCGAAGGCGTGCTGCCGGAGCTGCAGCCGGTGCTGGGGTTCTACAACCTGGCAAGGGAGCAGCCGCACCTGTATCGCGCGGTGTTCCTGTCGGGCTATGCCGAGGGCCCTTTGGCCATGGCGCAGCTGGGGCCGGCCATGCTGGCCGAGCACCTGCCCAAGAGCTCGCGGCTGCGCAGCCTGGACGAACAGGGCTTGGGGCGTGTGGCACGCATGGTCACGGTGTTCGTGGCCGGGCTGGGGCTGCTGAGCGCCGGCGGCGATATCCCACCGGACGAAGCCATGGCATTGACCGAGGCCATGTACCGCATGGCCGTTGCCGACGAGTTGAGCGCGCTGCAGCACAGGAAAAAGGAGTGAGTTTCATGGAAGCATTGGGAGAGCGGATGGGCGTAGGCGCCAACGCCGAGGTGTATGCCTACGGCCCCGGAAAGGTTATCAAGCTGTTTTTCGATCGCGGGAGGGCCAACGGCATCGAATGGGAATACCGCCGCACGCTGGCCGTGTGGCAGTTGGGGCTGCCCGTCCCCCAGCCCTTTGGCATCGTGGAGATCGGTGAGCGGC